>NZ_JAOPXV010000060.1 GCF_025964975.1 Nocardioides sp. | reverse complement strand
CACTCACGCCCCAGGTAACCGCAGGCCGGGGGAAACATCCCCTGACCTGCAGTTTTGTATGGGGCCGCCTGTCGGAATCGAACCGACGACCTAGTCATTACGAGTGACTCGCTCTACCGACTGAGCTAAGGCGGCGTGCTGCCCGGCACAGTCGAGACCAGCCGGGCAACTCGGGAAGGATAACGCCCGAGGTGGTGCCGGTCGAAATCAGTGGCTCAGCAGTCCGTCGGGTCGGCGGGCACGTCGCCCTCGAGCAGGTATGACTCGATGGCCGTGTCGATGCACTCGTTGCCTGAGTTGTACGCCGTGTGGCCGTCGCCGTCGCGGCGGAGGAGGACGCCGGACTCGAGCTGTTCGGCCAGGGCCTCCGCCCACTTCAGCGGCGTGGCTGGGTCGCGGGTGGTGCCGACCACCAGGATCGGGGCGGCCCCTTCGGCGCGGATCTCGATCGGCTCCTCGGTGGTCTCGCCCCGGGAGCCGCTGCAACCCGTCAAGGACCAGGCGAAGATCGAGCCGAAGGTCGGGGAGGCCGCCTCGAACTGCGCAATCAGCTGGTCGTCGACCTCGTCGAAACCGACCGACGAGGGGTCGTCGAGGCAGTTGATGGCGAAGATCGCCTCGGAGCTGTTGTCGGTGTAGCCCTCGGGGCCGCGGGAGGCATAGATGTCGGCGAGCTCCATCAGCGCCGTACCGCTGCCATCGAGAGCGGACCGGAGCGCAGCGCTCAGCAGGAACCAGTAGTCGCGGTTGTAGAGGGGCGTGACAATCCCGTAGAAGGCGTTGCCGATCTTGAGCTCGCGATCGTCGTCGGCGGGGAGGGGGTCGGACTCGATCCCGGCCAGCAGCTCCTCGATCGTCGCGAGACCCTCGTCGACGGAGTCGCCCAGGAAGCAGGTCTCGGCAGTGTCGATGCAGTTCTGGATGTACGAGCGCAGCGCGGTCTCGAAGCCGGCCGCCTGCTCGATGCCGAGCTGGCGGTTGTCGAGCGAGACGTCGACGGCCCCGTCGAGGACGAGTCGCCCGACCTTGTCGGGGAAAAGCTCGGCATACGTCGCGCCCAGCTTCGTGCCGTAGGAGGCACCCAGGTAGGTCAGCGTGGTCTCGCCCAGCGCCGACCGGAGCACGTCCATGTCGCGCGCAGCCTCGATGGTGGAGACGTGGTTGACGGCGTCGCCGCTGCGCTCGGCGCAGCCCCGGCCGAACTCCTCGACGAGCTCGGCGAACTCCTCCTCCTCGGCCGCGGTGTCGGGGTTGGGGTCGGAAGCGAGGTATTCGTCGAGCTCGTCGTCGGTGAGGCAGTCGACGGGGGCCGACGCGCCCGTGCCGCGCGGGTCGAAGCCGACGATGTCGAAGGCGCGGAGCAGGGGCTCGCGGAAGACGCGACTGGCAGCTGCGGCGTAGTCGGTGCCGGGCGCTCCGGGCCCGCCCGGGTTGACGACCAGCGAGCCCTGTCGGTCACCACGCCCCGGCACCTTCAGCAGAGCGACCTCGATGGTCTCCCCCTCGGCGTCGGCGTAGTCGAGGGGAACGGTCAGCTCGGCGCACTCGAAGTCGCCTTCGCAGTCCTGCCAGTCGAGCTTCTGGGAGTAGAACGACTCGAGGTCGGGCGACGGAGCAGAGGAGCCGTCCGGCTCGGTGGGCGAGCTAGACGAGGACGTGTCGCCGGGCGAGGGGGCGGGCTCGTCCTCGCTCCGGTCGAAGGCGACCGCCACGGCCCAGAACGTGGAGGCCACCAGGGCGATCACGACGACCAACGCCAACAGCTTCTTCATCGATCTGCTCCGCCCGGCAGCCGCAGGGCCACCATCATCGATTCGAGCGCCAGGAGTGGCGGCACGTTGAACTCCAGCATCTGCTCACGAGCCGTGAAGATCGCATCGATCATGCGGAGTAGCTCCTCGGCGGTCGCCTGGCGGGTGATCTGCGCGATCTCGGCGCGCATCTCCTCGTTGACCAGCTCACCGGTGGCGCCGACCGACAGGGCGATCGCGTCGCGGTAGACCGAGGTGAGGTCCATCAGGCACCGGTCGGCGACGTCGAGGACTCGCCGCTTGGCGCGCGTCTTCTGGTCCTTCTCGAGCCCGCTCAGCGCCGGGGAGTACTCCCGCGGGCGACGACCCCGCTCGACGACGCCGTACGCCGCATCGAGGTCCTTCTTCTCACGGCTGTCGAGCTCCGAGGTGATCGCCTCGGCCTCCTCCTTCGCGATCTCGCTGATGTTGGTCGCGGCCTGCATGCAGGCGCCGATCGACGTCAGGGCGGCCGGCATCTGCACGACCTGTCGCCGGCGCGTGCGGGTCGTCTCGTCGCGGGCCAGTGCGCGCGCCCGACCGATGTGGCCCTGGCTGGCGCGAGCCACGCTGGCCGCCAGCTCCGGGCTGACGTCGAGGGTGCGGACCAGGAACGCCGCCACGTCGTCGGTCGCCGGCGTCGTGAGCGTCACCAACCGGCAGCGCGACCGGATCGTCGGCAGCACGTCCTCGATCGTGGGCGCGCAGAGCAGCCACACGGTGCGGGCCGTCGGCTCCTCGATCGCCTTCAACAGCGCGTTGCACGCCTGGTCGGTGAGCCGGTCGGAGTCCTCGACGATCATGATCTGCCACCTGTCCCCCGCGGGCGACAGGGCCGCCCGGCGCACGAGGTCGCGGACCTCGTCGACGCCGATGGACAGCTTCTCGGTGCGGACGATGCGGACGTCGGCGTGGCTGCTGGTCGTCACCGTGTGGCACGACTTGCACGTCCCGCAACCGGTGCCGGTCTCGCACTGGAGCGCGGCGGCGAAGGCGATGGCCGCGTTGGAACGACCCGAGCCGGGGGGCCCGGTGAACAGCCAGGCGTGGGTCATCCCGTCGCCGGTCGCCGCCCGCTGCAGCGACGTGATGACCGGTCCCTGGCCGACCAGGTCGTCCCAGACCGGGCGTCCCTGCCGGGTGCTGGCGGTGTTCGTCATGGGAGCAGACCCTTGATCTGTTCGCGGATCGCCTCGGCGATCTCTTCCACGGCTCCGCGTGCATCCAGCACGAGGTAGTGGTCGGGGTCAGCGGCAGCCAGGTCGAGGAAGCCCTGGCGCACGCGCTGATGGAACTCGAGTGACTGCCCCTCGATCCGGTCACGTTCCTCGAAGCGGCCCAGCCCGGTCTGCGGCTCGAGGTCGAGCACCACGGTGAGGTGGGGACGCAAATCGCCGGTGGCCCAGCGCTGCACGTGCTCGACCTCCGCGACGACGAGGTCGCGCCCGGCGCCTTGGTAGGCCAGAGAGGAGTCGACGTAGCGGTCGGTGATGACCACCTCGCCCCTGGCCAGCGCCGGGAGCACGACCGTGTCGACGTGCTCGGCCTTGTCCGCGGCGTACAGCAGGACCTCGGTGCGGTGGGACAGGTCGCCGGTGGCGGGATCGAGGACGATCTGGCGCAGCGCCTGGCCGACCTCGGTGTCGCCGGGCTCGAAGGTGAGGAGGACGGTGTGCCCGGCGTCCTCCAGCCAAGTCTTCAACAGGCGCGACTGGGTGGACTTGCCGGTGCCCTCGCCGCCCTCGAAGCAGACGAAGAGCCCGCTGTCGGAATACACGCGTCGGCCCACGCGCACACCCTACGGGCGGGCACCGACGGCCGGGGCGCCTCCTGCCGTGGGCTTCGGTCCGGGCTCGCAGCGCAGGGGGGAACATGGCGATCACCGAGGCACAGCCCGGAGTCGACGGCGGCGAGCTCCTCGCGTTGCTGCTCGGCGGGGGATCTGCGGCGAGCTGAGGATCGACCCCCGGACAAGCGGTGGCAAGACCACATTTCGATCGCTTCGGTTCTAGGTAGTGATGCAACACCTCTGATGTGAGGAGTTGTGATGGTCAAACCACCGTTGCCTTATGAGGTGGAGCGCCGATTTTGGGCCGAGATTCGTGCCGGTCTGGTCGTCGCGAGGG
>NZ_JAOPXV010000049.1 GCF_025964975.1 Nocardioides sp. | reverse complement strand
ATCCCGACGTCAGTCCGGTTGCGCAGCGCTTCGGCCGAAGGTTCACCATCAGCGGTGCAGCGGAGCGCCTGGACCCGCGGCCATGATGGTGGTCCGGCACGATCCCCCCGTTGGAGAGCGACACCTCATGACCAGCTTGGCGCGGATGCTGGGCGATCGCTATGAGCTGGGAGCCGTCGTGGGCCGGGGCGGCACCGCCGACGTGTTTGCTGCCTACGACCATGTCCTGCAGCGCGACGTGGCGGTGAAGCTGCTTCGCGAGGCCACCGAGGTGGACCGCGCACGTTTTTCGAGCGAGGTCCGGTTGATGCGCATGCTCCATCACCCGAACGTCGTCAGTGCCCTCGACACGGGCACCGACGGCGGACGTCCCTGGCTGGTGCTTGAGCTGGTGGAAGGCATTCCCCTCGACGTCGTCATGGGGGAGGTGCCGATGGAAGCTGCCCGAGTCGCGAGCATCGGTGCCCAGGTGGCGGGCGCTCTGGCCCATGCCCATGCGCACGGCATCGTGCACCGGGACGTGAAGCCGTCCAACGTGCTCATCGCGCCGGGGGATCGCGCGAAGCTCACTGACTTCGGCATCGCTCGCCGTACCGACTCGGCGTCTGTCACCCTGACGGGTCACACGATCGGGACGGCCGCCTACCTAGCCCCCGAGCAGGTGGCGGGCGTAGGCGTCTCCGAGGCTGCGGACGTCTATGCCTTGGGGCTGGTCCTGCTGGAAGCCCTGACGGGACGACGTGAGTACGACGGCCCGCCCGTCGAAGCCGCGTTGGCCCGGCTCCAGCGCTCACCGGCCGTGCCCACCTCGCTGCCGACGGGATGGTCCGGCCTCATCACCAGGATGACGACGAGGCTGCCCACGCAGCGTCCCGCTGCCTCCGAGGTCGCCTCGCGGTTGGGCGCCATCGCGGCTGGATCAGCGGCCGACTCGTCCTTGACGGAGGCGACGACGCTGATCCTGGTGGGTCGGGCCCCCGCGGCCAGGCGGAACAGGACCGCACTCGCTGCCGCCATCTGTTCCGCGGCAGCCGGTCTCGTCCTTGTGGGGACGCTGCTGGTGGTTGGAAGCGCCGAGGACCAACCAGCCTCGGCCTCGGAGACGGCCGCCTCTGCGACCGAGACGCCTGCGCCGCGCACGAAGGCCCCCGCCAGGACGTCCAAGCCGTCACCAACTGCACCCAGCATCACGGCCAGCACGACCGCCCCATCGGCGAGCCCGGCGACCCCGGCGGCCGCGCCGGTGACGCGACGCTCATCGAGGCCGGGTACACGGCAGACGACGCCGGCCCCCCGGGAGAAGGCCACGGGCAAGAAGAAGGCCAAGGGACCCGGCCACCAGGGCAAGGGGCGCGGCCCCAAGAAGGCGAAGTCCGGCAAGGGTCGACGCTGAGCAGCACTCGTCCTGGCCGGAAATTGCGCGGACCGATTGCACGACAAATGGCCCCCTTCGTGGCGGGACGCTGCCATGCTTGAACCCGTGACCCGTCCTCGTGACTCTCGGTCCGAGCAGGGTTGGGGCACAGGTGCCCTGGCGCCGGCGCCGGACACAGGAAACCCATCGCCGTCCCCGACGTCGGGCGACGCCTTGGCTGACCGGTTGACCCGGTTGGCCCGGGTCACCAGTGAGTTCGTCATGGCCGACACCGTGGAGGAGGTCTCCGGGATCGTGGTCAACCACGGAGCCGAGGCCGTGGGCGCGATGGTCGCGACGATGACTCTCCTGTGCGACGACGGTGAGACCGTCCGCATGGCTGCCATCAGTGGCGGCGCTCCGGTCGACCGCGACGCCTGGAGCACGTTTCCGCTGTCTGCTCGAACGCCGTCGGGGGAGGCCATCCGGACGGGTCAACGCGTGGTGATCACCGGACACGACGCGATGAGGCAGAGATATTCGGACATTCCCGACGTCGGCGCACGGGCTATCGTCACGCTCCCGCTCAGGCGCGGGGCCAGGTCCGTGGGCGCGATCGCGATGCTGTTCGCCAACGAGCGGGTCCTGGAGGTGTTCGAGGTGGAGTTCCTCGAGATCCTCGCCGACACCTGTGCGCAGACCCTTGACCGCATCGTTGCGCAGCAGGACGCGTCGCGACAGAGCACGATGCTCGCCTTCCTGGCCGGTGCGGCCACCGAGCTGGCCAGCAGCCTCGACTACGAGGTGACGCTCAACAGTGTCGCCAAGCTCGCCGTGCCGACGTTCGCAGACTGGTGCGCCATCGACGTCGTGGACGACGGCCGCCTGCGGCGCGTCGCCGTGGCACACGTGGACCCCGCCAAGATCCGGCTTGCGACCGAGCTGGCCGAGCGCTACCCGCCCGACCGGGATGCCCCACGCGGGGCGTGGCACGTGATGCGGACAGGCCAGAGCGAGCTGGTCGCGGACATCACCGACGAGATGGTGACGGCCGGCGCAGTCGACGAGGAGCACGAGCGCCTCATTCGCGCTCTTCACCTTCGCAGCGCCCTGACCGTGCCGCTCGTGGCTCGCGGCCGGGTGCTCGGGGTGATCACTTTGGTCGCGGCGGAGTCCGAGCGCCACTACACCAGCGAGGACGTGACGCTTGCTGAGGAGCTGGCCACGCGGGCGGCGGTCTCACTGGACAACTCCGAGCTCCACAGCCAGACACTCGCTGCCGCGGTGCAGCTCCAGAACGCGGTGCTTCCCCACGACCTGTCGGTGTCCGAGGGGTGGGAGCTAGCTCTTCACTACAGCCCGTCGGGACGCACCGAGGTGGGCGGGGACTTTTACGACGCCATCGAGCTGGATGACGGCCGCCTGGTGATGTTCGTGGGCGACGTGATGGGCCGCGGGGTCGGTGCGGCAGCGGCCATGGCGCAGGTGCGGGCCGCTGTCCGAGCGTACGTCGCACTCGACCCGAGGCCCGACGTCGTCCTCGGACGGCTGGACGAGATGTTCGAGCTCTACCAGGTCGAGCAGCTCGTCACGCTCCTCTACCTGGTGGCCGATCCAGCCAGGGACCAGGTTGCTGTGGGCAATGCCGGCCACCCTCCGCCGCTCGTGCTCACACGTGACGGCACCCTGGTGCAGGCCGCGCTCGCGAACGGCGCGCCTCTCAACGTCGCCCCGCAGCAGCGCACGGCGACGACCTTGCCCTTCGGTGTCGGAGACACCTTGGTCGCCTTCACCGACGGCCTCATCGAACGCCGTGGAGAGGACATCACCGACGGGCAGATGCGAATCGGTCGCGCGATGACGACCCTTGCGGGCAAGCGTCTCGCCGACGCGCTGCCGGTCCTGGTCGCAGAGGTCGGGGACCCGTCGCGAGACGACGACGTCGCGGCGCTCGCGATCCGACGGGTCCACTGACCAGAAGTCAGCGGTACGGTCCGCACGTGGACCTGCAGCAGCGCATCATCGAGGGCGAGGGCGAGTTCCTGCTCTTCGCGCTGACACCGCCGAGGCAGACGGCTACGGCGGAGAAGGCCCAGGAGATCGCGGACATCACCGCCAACCGTCTGAAGGCTGTGGGAGTGGACGGTCTGACCTCTACGACATCGACGACGAGAGCGACCGCAACCCGGAGGCCCGGAGGCACGCCCCTTCCCGTTCCTGCCGACCAGTGTTGACATAATCTTAGTTATCGGTGCTTAACCAACGGGACTCGAAGTAGATGCGACTGCTGAAGCCGCCGTCATCTGACCTGCCAGTGGCGCCGCAGCCGCAAGGCCGCTCTGCAAGCCCACCGTCAGCGCCATAATTATGAGCACCAGCCCACGCAAAACTCGACCTATTACATTTTCCCCGCTTCATCGTCAGCAACGGGCGGACCCTACCCTGCGAGCGAGTCACTACTGGCGGAGACTCGTGCCGGTTGCGACCAAACCGCAATCAGGAGATGACGCATGGCTGTGGAGTACTCGCTCAACGCGTTTCGGCGCTCGAACTTCGTCCGTGGGGGCGGAGCGATCCAGTTCGCCACCGACACCGACCCCCGGGTGGCGCTGGAACCGTTCCGAGCCGCCGCCCGGGCGGCGGAGGCGCCACACGACGCGGCCGCCGAAGACGGGGAGGACTTCGTTGCCTCCTCGGCTTACTCGCCGGCCCCTGGGGGGCCGATCGGGTACATGCACATCTGCGACAACGGGGAACTGTTAGCTACCTGGTTGTCCTCCGTGGCAAACCGGCTCGAGGGTGAAGGACACGCAGGCGAGCTACGCATCGTCAAGGACGTCGAGGGGCCAAAGCTGAACGCGCCGACAGCGGTAGCGGGAATCACCTTGTGCCCGGAGTACGGCGAGCTGCTGGCCGCCCCACTGGATTGGGGCAACCCGCCCCTGCGGTGGTGGGTATCACCCGATCGCACCGCCCGAGTCGTTCCCGCACTCGTAGCGTGGTGCCTCGACACTCCTGGCGAGGTCACCGTTCGCGCAGCGATCGGGCTGCCATTGGATCCGGTCGCGGCCGAGGAGTTCGTGCTCGGTGCGTTGAACGCAGACACATCTACGTGTAGATCGCGCGAGCAGCGACGGCTCCCGCCACCGGTACCTGACTTTCGGCGTCGACGGCGCAGTGGTGTGCGGGATCCGTGACGAGACCCTGAGCTGGCCTGAAAGGGTCCAGGTCCTCGAAGCGACCCTGCGGGCGGCCGCGCCGGATGCGGTCCAAGCCATGGTGCGGACGGGCCCGGCCGTGGTCAGGTTGAGCAACCTCTGGAAGCGGCTACCTGCCGCGCCGTACGCAGAACAACGTGGGCGCGTGCCGATGCGGCTAAGTTCCCCCGGCACCAGGTAGACCACGTTTACGGAAAGGGGGGTACCGGTCCGGTCCCGCGCCTCGATCACGGCAAGCCCGATGTCACGGAGGGCCCAATCCAAAGCCCTGTCCTCGGAGGGCGACCCGCCGAAGACCATACCAATCGACAGCGGCGTCGCGTCGTCCCCGCTCACCCGCGACCTCGTACGGGCCAGCGTTCGCGGTGGAGCGGGCCGCGCCAATACGGCTCGTCAGCGATGGACGGGATTGCTACCACATCGATCGGTGCGGCATCAGCCATGGAACGAGTATCGCCGGTCCCCAGGCCATGCGTCTCGCTCACCCACTTCCGGCCCTTCTACCCCGGACTACTCCCGGCTCGGCAGCTCCCGTGCCTGCCAGTTAAGACTCAGCAAATGAGGTCACCATCCGGGGTGATCTCGAAGTTCGAAGGACCGATGAGGGTGCCTTCCCTAGCCATGAGGTCGTTGTAAACCCATGTCGTGTCCAGGGCGGGATCGTTGCAGACCTCGGCGACGTTCTGAGGCACGGCACCCCCGGTCGGGTCACACCCGTAGTAGGGGACCGGGAGTTTCTCGCCACGTCGCCATACCTCGGCGCAAGGTCGGAGCGTTGGGGCGGGCTCCTGCCCGCACACCACTTCCGGCCCGCCGGAGAGATCAGGTGGAGAAGGCTCGCCGGTGCTGGGGTCGATGGAGCCGCCGCTGAGGCAATCGATGAAGGTGGCGGGCGGTGCCTCGTCGGCCGCTCGTCGTTCGTTGGCACCGGCGGCAGTGCGTGAACCGCAGGCTGATAGCGGCGTCGCAATCATCACTAGCACACCTATGAGAGCCGCCGCACTCCTTCTCTGAGTGAGCATCACATGACGCATCTCGCATTCCTTCTTCCGCAGTTATGGAGGCTGTGTGTTGCGGCACCAGACCAGCCGGTGAGGCGTTTCAGGCGTGTTGACGCACCTACAGTCAGGGCCGTCACAAGCATTCCGACACCGTTCGGAGCGCTGCGGCGCAGTACTCCTGGACCGTCGTGAAGCCACCCTTCCGTGCGCCGATCGTCACCAAGTCATGAAGGACCATGCCGAGCTGAATCGTGACCGGGACTACCGCATCTTCCTCAGGCACGGCTGAGTAGTTGGTCGCCTTGAGCGCTTCATCATTGATAACGTGGTTGAGCACGCGGTCGTGCAAAAGTTGTTCCACCGGTACGCTGAGCCGCTGCTGCTCGGCCTCAAGTTTGCTCCACGCTGCGCTTGGCATCGTCACGATCAGGTCCTTCGGCCATTTCTCTGGCACTGCCTGTCGAAGGATGACAGGGCGACGGCGACGTGTCCGCGGCTCGTTCTCGAGTCTTCCGCGTTCGCCAGCAGGTCCACTGATTGTGCGGAAGGCACCGCCCTCGGAACGTACCACTGTACTGAAATCCTCGAACCCGACATTGTCCGTCAGGAGGTTCATCTCAATTTCGGCGATAGCGGACGCTTCACTGCGAAACGGCGGGTGTTCGCCTGCCAGGTCGACCACGAGCACGGTGTGAGGGCGCGCACGCATTCCTTCCCCATCCGCGACAAAGACCACGCCCTCTCCACTTGGACCAAGTCGAGGAGCGATGACAGCCCCAGGGGCGTCACGATACGAGAGGTCATTGACGACTTCCGCCGACGATCCGGCGCGACCGGTATCAGCAATTAGTTCCTGCCAGGCGGTCTCATCTTCGAAGTGCGTACGGACAATCCATGCACGGAACTCACCACGGGTTCTACCCATCTCTTCCTCCCTCGCGCCCCGCGCAGGCACCCGGCCCCACCGTAGACAGATGGATTCTATTGCGTGCCCGGGTCGTCCCCACCAGTCGTAACAATGTAGTAGTCATCGTCATGCAGGACTCGATCTGCGCGCATGAACCACAGCAAAGATGCTCCAGCTCCGGTGTTCTGCGAAAGAGGGACACTGCGCACCACGCACACGTCCCGAACGACAAT
Organism: Nocardioides sp.; assembly: GCF_025964975.1. GTDB lineage: Bacteria > Actinomycetota > Actinomycetes > Propionibacteriales > Nocardioidaceae > Nocardioides. The sequence continues at coordinate 35 of NZ_JAOPXV010000049.1, read as the reverse complement.
AGGTATCGTCGCCACACCGGTCGAGCATCCCTGTC
>NZ_JAOPXV010000016.1 GCF_025964975.1 Nocardioides sp. | reverse complement strand
GTGGTCGCCGGATAGTTGGTCAGCGACGCTTGTGGACGCGGATCACGTTGTTGGCCCCGCGGACGGCGACCTTCGTGCGGCCCTTCCTGACCGTGACCGCATTGTTGAGGCCGATCACCTTGACGAGATCAAGGAAGCCGTAGCGCGCAGAGTTGTTGGCGCCCCGGACGACCAGGGACCTGCCGGAGCCGGCGGCGACGTCGTTGTTCGCGCCCTTGACCGTCGTCGTGCCCAGGTCGTCGGCCTTGAGGGAGCTGTTCCCGGTCGCGATCGTGGCGGCGCTGACGGGCCCGGTGAAGGCCGCGACCGTGTTGGCCCCGGTGATCTGGACGCTCTCGGCGCTGGGGGCGGTGAAGGCGTTGTTGCCACCGCCCAGGTTCACGACCCCTGTCACCGCTCCCGAAGTGATGCCGAGGTTGGAGCCGGTGACGGTGACCTCGGTCGCGTCGGGCAACGACACGGTCGAGTTGCTCGCGATGATGGTGACCTCTGGGCAGGCACTCGTCACGGTCACGATCTCCACCGACTGGTCGATGGTGATGGCGCCGCCGGCGTCGACGACGACATCTGCCTGGGCCGGAGCCATCGCCGCCAGCGGCAGGACGGCTGCAATCAGGAACAGGCCGGTGGAGTGAGCACGCACGGAAGGAATCTCTCGTCGACGGATTTGTCGACCAGAGTCAACTACCCGACCGGCCCGTGCGCACACCCGGGTGGCGCGGCATGTTCCGAGGCCTGCAGGACAGGCGGTCTCAGCCCCGGCGCGCGGCCAGCACGGCGACCGTGTTGCCGGTCCCGACGACCTTGCACGAGGTGCGACCCGACGCCACGGACACCACGTTGGCATCGCCGCGGACCCGCAGCCGCTCGAGCAGGTCGTGCGTCACGGAGTTGCTGTCACCGATCACGCGGGTGCGGAAGCCCTGGCCGCCGTCGACGACGTTGCCGGAGCCGCGCACGACGAGCACGTGCGTCCTGTCAGCGGTCAGGGACGCGCCGGTGGCCTCGATCCTGACCTGCTCGACGAGACCGGCGACCGACGCCTTCGAACCGCCGCCCATGAGGGAGAGCGAGGTGGCCGACGCCATCGAGACCACGCTGTTGACGCCACTGATCTCGACGAGGCCCTGGGGCTTCGCGGTCACCTCGGTGTCCGCGCCGGTGACGTAGAGGTGCGTGGCCGTCGACATGGTGACGGTGGACCGATCGGCCTCCACGACCACGGTCCCGCACGCGCCGACGAGCTCGTAGTGCGTGTCGTCTGCGGTCAGCACGACCTCGCCTGCGACGCAGCTGACGGGGATCGTCACTGCTGCGTCTGCCGTCGGGGCGAGCAGGAGCGAGGCCGTCGCAGCCAGGGAAGCGGTGGCAAGGGCGAGGGGTCGAGGCATGGGTGCTCCGTACGTTGGTCGGCTGCGGGCGTACCGCCGGTATGTCCCATGGTGCACGCCTGTGCGCCGAAATGGGGGGGCAGGGGACGTGGTCTCGGACACAGCGCAGATGGCCGGACCCGCTCCGTTCGCTGCTAGAGTCGGCCCTGCTCAACATCCTTTAACGATCCGTCCTGTGAGGCGGAGAAGGAGGTACGGCGTTGTCTTCACGCGCCCCCGCACTGCTCGTCCTCGAAGACGGGCGGTCTTTCCACGGACACGCCTTCGGCGCCGAGGGTGAGACCTTCGGCGAGGCGGTCTTCTCCACCGGCATGACCGGCTACCAGGAGACGCTGAGCGATCCCAGCTATCACCGGCAGGTCGTCGTGATGACGGCCCCCCACGTGGGCAACACCGGCATGAACGACGAGGACATGGAGTCGGCGCGGATCTGGGTCGCCGGCTACGTCGTCCGTGACCCGGCGCGCGTCCCGTCCAACTGGCGCTCGCAGCGCAGCCTCGACGACCAGCTGCGGGAGCAGGGTGTCGTCGGGATCAGCGACGTCGACACCCGTGCCCTGACCCGTCACCTGCGCGAGCGCGGCGCGATGCGGGTCGGAATCTCCACGACGGAGACCGACGCCGACGCCCTGCTCAAGCGGGTGCTCGACTCCGGGCAGATGGCCGGCGCGAACCTCAGTGAGGCGGTCTCCACGACCGAGACCTACGTCGTCGCCCCCGCGAGCGCGGCGGGCCGCGAGAAGCCGTTGGTCGTCGCCGCCATCGACCTCGGCATCAAGACCAACACGCCCCGGATGATGAGCGAGCGCGGGATCGAGGTCCACGTGCTGCCTGCGACCTCGACGATCGAGGACGTCCTGGCGGTCGAGCCCGACGGGATCTTCTTCTCCAACGGTCCGGGAGACCCCGCCGCGACCACCGCCCAGGTCGCCCTGCTCCAGGACGCGCTGGGACGAGGACTGCCCTACTTCGGCATCTGCTTCGGCAACCAGCTCTTCGGGCGGGCGCTCGGCCTCGATACCTACAAGCTGAAGTACGGCCACCGCGGCATCAACCAGCCCGTCATGGACCGCACCACCGGCAAGGTCGAGGTGACGGCGCACAACCACGGCTTCGCGGTGCAGTGGCCGGACGGGGTCGACCTCGGTGAGGGCGTGCCCACGCCGTACGGCATGGCCTCGGTGAGCCACGTCTGCCTCAACGACGACGTCGTGGAAGGCCTCGAGCTGCGCGACGACACGGGCGCGCTCAAGAGCTTCTCCGTGCAGTACCACCCAGAGGCCGCGGCCGGTCCGCACGATGCCGCCTACCTCTTCGACAGGTTCACCCAGCTCATGGACGGGATGGCCTGACATGCCGAAGCGCGACGACATCAAGTCCGTCCTGGTGATCGGCTCGGGGCCGATCATCATCGGGCAGGCCTGCGAGTTCGACTACTCCGGCACCCAGGCGTGCCGGGTGCTCAAGGACGAGGGCTTACGGGTCATCCTCGTCAACTCCAACCCGGCCACCATCATGACCGACCCGGAGTTCGCCGACGCGACCTACATCGAGCCGATCACGGCGGAGTACGTCGAGAAGGTGATCGCCAAGGAGCGCCCGGACGCCCTTCTGGCCACCCTGGGCGGGCAGACCGCACTCAACTGCGCGATGCAGCTCGACGCGGCCGGCGTGCTGGAGAAGTACTCCGTCGAGCTCATCGGCGCCAGCATCGAGGCCATCGACCGGGGCGAGAACCGTGAGGTCTTCAAGAAGATCGTCGCCGAGCTGGGCGGGGAGAGCGCTCGCAGCGTGATCTGCCACTCCCTGGACGACCTGCTCGCCGCGGTCGACGAGCTCGGCTACCCGATGGTCGTCCGCCCGTCCTTCACCATGGGCGGCACCGGCTCCGGGATGGCCTACAACGAGGAGGACCTCCTGCGCATCGGTGGCTCCGGCCTCGACGCGAGCCCGACCACCGAGGTGTTGCTCGAGGAGTCGATCATCGGGTGGAAGGAGTACGAGCTCGAGGTCATGCGGGACACCGCCGACAACGTGGTGATCATCTGCTCGATCGAGAACCTCGACCCGATGGGCGTCCATACCGGAGACTCGATCACGGTCGCCCCAGCCATGACCCTCACCGACCGCGAATACCAGGCGATGCGTGACCTGGCCATCGACATCATCCGCAGCGTCGGTGTCGACACGGGGGGCTGCAACATCCAGTACGCCGTGAACCCCGCGGACGGCCGCCTGATCGTGATCGAGATGAACCCCCGCGTCTCCCGCTCGAGCGCCCTGGCCTCCAAGGCGACCGGCTTCCCGATCGCCAAGATCGCCGCGAAGGTCGCCATCGGCTACACCCTGGACGAGATCCGCAACGACATCACCCAAGAGACGCCGGCATCGTTCGAGCCGAGCCTGGACTACGTCGTGGTGAAGGTGCCCCGCTTCGCGTTCGAGAAGTTCCCCGGCGCCGACCCGACCCTGACGACGCACATGAAGAGCGTCGGCGAGGCGATGGCGATCGGCCGCAACTTCACCGAGTCGCTGCAAAAGGCGCTCCGGTCGCTGGAGAGCCCCGGCGCCATCTTCGACTTCGCGACGCCGGTGGGCGACGTGTCGGCGCTGCTGGAGGAGTCGCGCACGCCGACCGACGGCCGTCTGCGCATCGTCATGGACGCGATCCGCGCCGGCGCCTCGGCGGAGCAGGTCTTCGAGGCCACGAAGATCGACCCGTGGTTCATCGACCAGCTGTTCCTGATCAAGGAGGTCGCCGACGAGGTCGCGGCTGCCCCCAAGCTGGACCACGGCACCCTGCGGCTCGCGAAGCGGCACGGGTTCTCCGACGCCCAGATCGCCGGGATCCGGGGGATGCGCGAGGACGTCGTGCGCGGGGTCCGACAGGCTCTCGGCCTGCGACCGGTCTACAAGACGGTCGACACGTGTGCGGCCGAGTTCGACGCGCAGACGCCCTACCACTACTCCTCCTACGACGAGGAGACCGAGGTGCAACCGCGTGCCGAGGGCAAGGAAGCCGTCATCATCTTGGGCAGCGGGCCCAACCGCATCGGCCAGGGGATCGAGTTCGACTACTCCTGCGTGCACGCCTCGCTCGCCCTGGGCAGCGGCGGCGCGGGCTACGAGACGATCATGGTCAACTGCAACCCGGAGACCGTCAGCACCGACTACGACACCTCCGACCGGCTCTACTTCGAGCCGCTCACGCTCGAGGACGTGCTCGAGATCGTCCACGCCGAGCAGGAGGCGGGCCCGGTCGCCGGCGTCATCTGCCAGCTCGGCGGACAGACCCCGCTGGGGCTCGCCCAGGGCCTCGCGGACGCCGGGGTGCCGATCGTGGGCACCTCTCCCGAGGCCATCCACCTCGCCGAGGAG
>NZ_JAOPXV010000202.1 GCF_025964975.1 Nocardioides sp. | reverse complement strand
CCCTCGTCCACCTCCTCCAGCGCGAGGAGGCCGACCGACCGGACCGGGTCCGTCGGGCCATCGACCTCGGCTGCGGTCGCGGCCTCAACACCAAGCTCCTGCTCGACCGCGGCTGGGACGCCATGGGGGTCGACAACGTCCGCCAGGCCGTGGACACCGCGGTCCGGCGCAACGGACTCGACGACGCCCGGTTCGTCATCGCAGACGTCCGGCACCTGGTCCACTCCGGCGTGGGCTCGGGCTTCGACCTCTTCCTCGACATGGGCTGCTTCCAGAGCCTCGACGACGCCGGCCGCACGCTCATGGCGGGCGGCGTCACCGAGCTCGCCGAGCCCGACGCCACGGTGCTCGTGCGCACGGGTGGCGCCAGGGCGTGGCCCGTACGTCCCAAGGACGCGCTGCAGCGTGATCTCGAGCGTGCCTACCGGGGCTGGAACGTCAGCGCCGTGACCGGCGCCGGAGCAGCCGCCGCGCCCTCACCCGCGCGGACCTCGGGCGGCAACCGCGGCGAGTGGTTCCGGCTCACCCGCCCCTGACCGGGCGTCAGCGCTCGAGGATCGCCACGACTCCCTGGCCGCCGGCGGCGCAGATCGAGATCAGCCCCCGGCCGGACCCCTTCTCGGCCAACTGGTGGGCCAGCGAACTGATGATCCGGCCTCCGGTGGCGGCGAAGGGGTGGGCTGCGGCGAGCGAGGACCCGTTGACGTTGAGCTTGTCGCGGTCGATGGAGCCCAGGGGCGCGCCGAGTCCCAGCCGCTCCTTGCAGAAGACCGGGTCCTCCCACGCGGCCAGCGTCGCCAGCACCTGCGAGGCGAAGGCCTCGTGGATCTCGTAGTAGTCGAAGTCCTGCAGCGTCAGCCCGGCGCGCTCGAGCATCCGGGGTACGGCGTAGGCGGGCGCCATCAGCAGCCCCTCGGCCCCGTTGACGTAGTCGACCGAGGCCGTCTCGGACTCGGTGAGGTAGGCCAGGACGGGCAGGTCGCGCTCGGCCGCCCAGTCCTCGGAGGCGAGCAGCACCGCCGAGGCACCGTCGCTGAGGGGGGTGGAGTTGCCGGCGGTCATCGTCGCGGCCTCGCCCCGGCCGAAGACCGGCTTGAGCTGGGAGAGCTTCTCGACGGTGGAGTCGGGCCGGAGGTTGTTGTCTCGCTCGACGCCGCGGAACGGGGTGATCTGGTCGTCGAAGAAGCCGCGGTCGTAGGCCGCGGCCATCTTCTGGTGCGACGCCGCAGCCAGCTCGTCCTGCGCCTCACGGCTGATGCGCCAGTCGATCGCCGTCAGCGCGGCGTGCTCACCCATCGACAGGCCCGTGCGCGGCTCGCCGTTCTGCGGGACGTCGAGGCCGATGTCGCCGGGGCGGATCGCACCGAGGGCCTTGAGCCGGCTGACGGTGTCCTTGGCGGAGTTGACCTTCATCAGCTTCTTGCGCAGCTTGTCGCTGATCGCCACCGGCGCGTCCGACGTGGTGTCGGTGCCACCGGCGATTCCCGAGTCGATCTGGCCGAGCGCGATCTTGTTCGCCACCTGGATGGCCGCCTGCAGCCCCGTGCCGCAGGCCTGCTGGATGTCGGTGGCCGGCGTCTCGGCTGCCAGCCGAGACCCCAGCACCGACTCGCGCGCGAGGTTGAAGTCGCGGGCGTGCTTCAGCACGGCACCGGCGACCACCTCACCGACGACCTGGCCCTCGAGGCCGAATCGGGTGACCAGCCCGTCGATCGTGGCCGTCAGCATCTCCTGGTTGGAGACGCCGGCATAGACGGTGTTGGACCGGGCAAAGGGGATGCGGTTGCCACCGAGGACGGCGACGCGGCGGGTCTGGGACTGCATGTGTGCTCCTGTGCGTGATGGGAGGGTCCGAGCAGTTGGGGGCTGATCCTGTCAGCGCTCTGCTCCTATCCTTGCTCTGACGTGGGCCGGAGCAAATGCAATGAGCGCCACATCACGATATGTGGACACTGAGTTACACGTCTTGTTACATCGTGCCCACACCGTCTTCCCGTGACCCTTCGGAGGTTCAGCACCCATGAGCGATCGCTACCAGGGCTTCGTCTCCTCGCCCATCGGCAAGATGCTGGCGAAGAACCTCGGCCTGCCGAGCCCCACCCCCCTCGAGCGGTACGCCGAAGGTGCACCCCTCGTCCGGGGGACGGTCCTCGTCGGCGGCGACGGGCGGCTGACGGTCCAGCTGCCGGGCGTCCTCGATGACCTGGGGGTGAACTCGACGACCGAACCGGCCGACGACGAGACGTACAAGGCGCTGGTCTTCGACGCCACGGGCATCACCGAGACCACCGGCCTGGTGGCGTTGCAGGAGTTCTTCTCTCCCCTGATGCGCCGCCTCGACACGTGCCCACGCGTCGTCGTGCTGGGCACCACGCCCGAGTCCGTCGAGGGGTCCGAGCGGGTCGCCCAGCGCGCCCTCGAGGGCTTCACCCGCTCGCTCGGCAAGGAGATCGGCCGCGGCGGCACCGTGCAGCTGGTCTATGTGTCCCCGGGGGCGGAGGCCGCGATCGCCTCGACACTTGCCTTCCTGCTCTCGCCCAAGTCGGCCTACGTGTCCGGCCAGGTCGTCCGCATCGGCGCCCACGGCGAGCAGGAGGCCGCGCCGGTCCCCGACTGGACCCGCCCGCTCGAGGGCAAGGTCGCCCTTGTCACCGGTGCCAGCCGGGGCATCGGCGAGCAGATCGCCCGGGTGCTGCACCGCGACGGGGCGAAGGTCGTCGGCGTCGACGTACCCCAGGCCGCCAGCGAGCTCCAGGCCCTGATGAGGGAGCTCGACGGCGACCACCTCAGCCTCGACATCACCGCCAAGGACGCGCCGCAGCGCATCGCCCACCACCTGAAGACCGGGCACGGCGGGGTCGACATCGTCGTGCACAACGCCGGCATCACCCGGGACAGGAAGCTCGCCAACATGGCCGAGGACCGCTGGGCGAGCGTGATCGGGGTCAACCTCACCGCGCCCGAGCGGATCACCCGCGCACTGCTCGACGAGGCGGTCATCGGTGACAACGGCCGGATCATCGGCGTCGCCTCGATCGCGGGCATCGCCGGCAACGTCGGGCAGACCAACTACGCCGCCTCCAAGGCAGGCGTGATCGGGCTGGTGGAGTCGCTCGCCGACGACGTCGACCGCGGCATCACCATCAACGCCGTGGCCCCGGGCTTCATCATCACCGCCATGACCGCGGCGGTGCCGTTCGCCACCCGCGAGGTCGGCCAGCGTCTCAACGCCATGAGCCAGGGTGGGCTGCCGGTCGATGTCGCCGAGGCGATCGCGTGGTTCGCGTCCCCCGGGTCGACGGCCGTCAACGGCAACGTGGTCCGCGTCTGCGGCCAGATGATGCTGGGCGCCTGATGGCCGCCGCATTCCCGGGACCCGTCAAGCAGGTGGACGGGGAGCCCAACGGGCTGACGACTCTGCTGAAGGCCGCGCTACCTGCCGTGCCGGGCGTCAACCTGCTGCCCGGCATCCGGAAGTCGCCGCCCGAGGACTTCGCCGGGCTGTCCTACGCCCGCACTGGGGTCACGGCGACCCGTGCCGGCGTCGAGAGGTATGCCGATGTGTGCCGCTTCCCCCGCAAGGACACCGTGCCGCTGCCCTACCCGCACCTGTTGGCGTTCCCGCTCCACATGGCGATCATGAGCGAGGGGGCCTTCCCCTACCAGCCGATCGGCATGGTGCACCTGGAGAACGTCATCACCGGCCACCGCCCGATCGGCGTCGGGGAGGTACTGGAGGTGGCGACGGCAGTGGGCGCGCCCCGGGCGCACGCGAAGGGAGCCCTGCTCGACTTCGTCACGACCGTCTCGAGCAGCGACGAGGTGGTGTGGGAGTCGACGTCGACCTACCTGCGTCGGGGCGCGAAGCCCGCCGGTGACACCGATGCCGGCCTCGTCATCGACAACTCGCCGAGCGGCGGCGTCGAGTGGCGGCTCCCGGGCGATCTCGGGCGGACCTACGCAGCCGTCTCGGGCGACCACAACCCGATCCACCTCTACCCGCTGACGGCCCGGGCGCTGGGGTTCCCCCGGCAGATCGCGCACGGTATGTGGACCCTCGCCCGCAGCATCGCCGCCATCGAGAACCGGCTGCCCGACGCCGTCAGCGTCGAGGTCGCGTTCAGGAAGCCGGTCTTCCTGCCGGGGACCGTCGCGTTCACGGACCGTGCGGACGGCGGCACGCACACGTTCGCGCTGACCAACCCCAAGGACAGGTCGCCGCACCTGCTCGGTCGCGCGACTCCAGCCTGAGCAGACCTCAGCCTGCCCGAGCACATCTCAGCGGCGGGGCAGGCCGAACTGCACGGTCGCCACGCTCAACCGAGCGGCCGTCGGCGCGACGGTCACGACCGGCGGGGTCGGCGCCGGGAACTGCACCAGCGCCTGGGTGAAGGTCGCCGTGCCTGGGGTCCAGACCCCGAGGTCCGTGGCGCCGTTGCCGTCCCAGTCCCCGGTGACCGGCAGGTCGCCCGGAACGCCCAGCACGAGCTGGGCTGTCTGGACCTGGGCGTTCGCGTCGACGAGCCGCATCGTGAACGTGGCGGTCGCCAGGTCGAAGACCCCGAGGTCCGTGACGCCGTTGCCGTCCCAGTCGCCGGTGACCGGCAGGTCGTCGGTGTCGCCGAGCAGCACGCTCACCGACGTCCCGTCCGCTCCACGCTGGTGGAAGGTGCCGGCGGCGGCGCGGTAGACGCCGATCTCGTCCGTGCCGTTGCCGTCCCAGTCACCCGAGATCGCCCGGTCGGACACGAGCCCGAAGCGCACCTTCACGACTCCTGTCGTGGTCTGCAGGCGGAACTTCGCCTGCTTCGGGCGCCAGGTGCCGAGGTTGACGGCGCCGTCGCCGTCCCAGTCGCCGACGACCGGCTCGTCGGTCGACTTCCCGAACGGAAGGACTCGCTCGCCCGCCGGTTCCTTGACCACGAAGGAAGACTTCTTGCCGCGGCGATAGACCGCGACCTCGGAGCCGGCGTCGCCGGAGAAGTTCCCGGCGAGCGGCACGTCGACGCAGTTGTAGGAGGTCAGCCCGCCGTAGACGTAGGGCACGCCCTGGAAGGAGGCGGCGATCACGGAGGTGCCGGACCGCTGCTCGAAGTGCAGGTGCGCTCCGTGCGAGTTGCCGGTGTTGCCGACCGTGCCGATGGTGGCGCCCTGGTCGACGTACTGGCCCAGGGTGACGGTGACGGCGTTGAGGTGGGCGTAGATCGAGCTCTCGCCGTTCTGGTGGTCGATGACGACCTGGTGGCCGTAGCTCCGGGTGCTGGTCGTGTCCGCCTTGGTCACGACCCCGGAGGCGGACGCCACGACGGCGTCGTCCTCGTCGGCGGTCCGGTTCCAGTCGATGGACCGGATGGAGGGCGTGTGGCTGCCGCGCGTGGACCCGGTCCATGTCTGTCCGCAGGGGAACGGCATCTGGTGCGGTGTGAGGGGTACGGCATGGGCGACCGAGCCGGTGAAGAGCGCGAGCGCCAGCCCGGCCATCGCGACCAGGGACATGGACGGCAGGCGGTGCCGGACGCGCCGGAGCACGGGCCGGAGCAGGGGCCGGAGCAGGGGTCGAGACAGGGGGTTCACGGCGCGGTCTTCACTCTTTCGCGAAATGGGGAACAGAAAGCGTGTCGACCGAGCCGGGGAAGAGTCACAGGCGCCACACGAGTGATCACACGTAACCACGCCGACGGCGTGTCTGTTCGCGAAATGCCGAGAAAAACAGGGATTCGGTGCTAGTCGTCCAAGGAGGCAGCAGGCCCAGTGGTCTCGGTGGTCCGGTCGCGGTGCCGGATCAGCCCCTCCTGCGCGACCGTCGCCACGAGCGTGCCGTCCTCGGTGTAGACGCTGGCCGTGGCCAGTCCCCGGCCGCCGACCGCCGCAGGCGACATCTGGTCATAGAGCCACCACCGGTCGGCCCGGAACGGCCGGTGGAACCAGACGGTGTGGTCGAGGGAGGCCATCTGCAGGCCCGGCGTCCCGAAGTGCACGCCGTGCGGCACCAGCGCGGCGCCCAGGAGCGTCAGGTCACTGGCGTAGGTGAACGCCGCCTGGTGGGTCAACGGGTCGTCGCCGAGGTCCCCGGCCACCCGGATCCATAGCTGGGCGCGTGCCGGGTGCAGCGGGTCCTCGGGCAGGCCGATGGCCGACGTGCCGAGGTAGCGGACGTCGAGGGCCGCCCACTCACGCTGCCACTCCTCGGCGGCGCCGGCGCCGCTGCGGCGGGCCAGGTCGACCATCGGGACGCCCTGGTCCGGTGCGACGACCTCGGGCATCTGGTTCTGGTGCTCGTAGCCGTCCTCGGGCTGCTGGAAGTTCGCCGTGAGGTAGTAGATCGGGCGGCCGTGCTGGCGCGCCATCACCCGGCGGGTCGCGAACGACCGCCCGTCGCGGATCCGCTCCACGTCGTAGACGATCGGCACAGCCGGGTCTCCCGGACGCAGGAAGTAGGAGTGCAGGGAGTGCATGACGTAGGCGTCGTCGACGCTGCGGTTGGCGGCCATCACCGACTGGGCGGCGACCTGGCCGCCGAAGACCCGCTGCCGCCCGGTGGTGGCCTGGAGACCGCGGAAGAGGTCGGCGTCGAGCTCCTCCAGCACCAGCAGGGCGACGAGCTCCTCGGCCGAGCCGGCCATCAGCGCTCCTGCCCGTCGTCGTCACGCGGGTCGAGACCGGCAAGGAACTGCTCGAACTGCCGCCCGATCTCCTCGCCCGTGGGCATGGGCTGGTCGTCGGCAAGGAGCGAGGACCCGGCGTCCTCGGAGGCACGGAACGCGTCGTACTGCTGCTCGAGCCCGTGCACCACCTCGCTCACCTCCTGGTGGGTCTCGAGGTAGTTGGTGATCTCGGTCTCGGTGATCTCGGCTGCCTCCCGGACGTCGGTGAGGTCGATGGTCAGGCGGCCCCCGAGCTCGAGCTGCTCGAGCAGCACGAGGGCTGCCTGGGGATACTCCATCTGCGCGAGGTAGTGCGGGATGTGGGCGACGAAGCCCAGCGCAGCATGTCCCCACTCCCCCAGCCGGATCTCGAGCAGGGCCTGGGCGCTGGCCGGCACCCTCAGCTCGCCGCTCCAGGGGCTCGGACCGCTGACCAGCTCGGGCTGGTTGGCGTGCGGGGTGACGGCGATGGGGCGCGTGTGGGGCACGGCCATGGGTACGGCGCCCAGGCTGACCACGCGGCGTACGCCGAAGCGCTCGACCACCTCGCGCACCGCCCGGGCAAATCCCTCCCAGCGGATGTCGGGCTCGGGACCGCGGAGCAGCAGGAAGGGCGTGCCACCGGTGTCGCGCAGCGCTCGTACCACCAGGCGGGGCGCTTCGTAGTCGGCGTAGTGGTCGCGGACGAACGAGACGGGTGGTCGCCGGGCGCGGTAGTCGTGGAGCGAGTCGACGTCGAAGGTGGCGACGACGCGACCCTCGCCCAGGCTCTCGAGGTGCTGGACCGCCAGCTCGGCCGCCTTGCCCGCGTCGAGGAAGCCGGAGAGCACGACGACCAGCGTGAGCTCGGAGGCGTCGTCGAGCTCCGCGCCGGACTCGTCGACGATGTGCACGAGACGGGAGGGTTCTGGCATGCCCCCCAGCCTAGTGACGTCGCGACCGCGGCCGGCACCGCGTGACCTCACAGTGACTGGGCACACAGCGCAGGGACTGTCGGGGATTGTTACTGAGGGGTAACCTTGCCGGCGTCCCACTCGTGTCCCGTCCCACCAGGAGCTCATGTGCCCCGTCAACTGCGAGAGGTCGTCTTCGTCGACGGCGTACGCACCCCGTTCGGCAAGGCGAAGGGGCAGTACGCCGAGACGCGCGCCGACGACCTCGTCATCAAGTGCATCCGCGAGCTCATGCGCCGCAACCCCTCACTCCCGCCCGAGCGGGTCGACGAGGTCGCGATCGCCGCGACCACCCAGATCGGCGACCAGGGCTTGACCATCGGCCGCACCGCAGCGCTGCTCGCCGGCCTGCCGCAGAGCGTGCCGGGCTTCGCCATCGACCGCATGTGTGCGGGCGCGATGACCGCTGTGACCACCACGGCCGCCGGCATCGCCTTCGGCGCCTATGACGTCGTCATCGCCGGCGGGGTCGAGCACATGGGTCGCCACCCGATGGGCGAGGGGGTCGACCCGAACCCGCGGATCATCTCGGAGAAGATCGTCGACCCCGAGGCGCTGTCCATGGGCAACACGGCCGAGAACCTCCACGACCGCTACCCCACGATCACCAAGCAGCGCGCCGACGCCTACGCCGTGCGCTCCCAGGCCAAGACCGTCGCCGCCTACGACGCCGGCAAGCTCCAGCCCCACCTCGTACCTGTCGCCACGCGCAGCGCCGATGCCGGCTGGGGTCTCGCGACCACCGACGAGCCCGTCCGTGCCGGCACGACGATGGAGTCGCTCGCCGGGCTCAAGACCCCGTTCCGCTCCCACGGCCGGGTGACGGCCGGCAACGCGGCCGGGATCAACGACGGAGCGACCGCTGCCCTCCTCGCCGACGAGGAGACCGCACGCGAGCTCGGGCTGCCGATCCGCATGCGCCTGGTGTCCTACGCCTTCAGTGGCGTGGAGCCCGAGGTCATGGGTGCCGGTCCCATCCCGGCCACGGAGAAGGCCCTGGCCAAGGCCGGCCTGACCATCGACGACATCGACGCCTTCGAGATCAATGAGGCCTTCGCGGTCCAGGTGCTCTCGCTGCTCGAGCACTACGGCATCGCCGACGACGACGCCCGGGTCAACCCGTACGGCGGCGCGATCGCCATGGGCCACCCGCTGGCCTCGTCCGGCGTCCGCCTGATGACCCAGCTCGCGACGGCGTTCGAAGAGCGCCCCGAGGCCCGCTACGGACTGACGTCCATGTGCGTCGGCATCGGCATGGGCGGCACGGTGATCTGGGAGAACCCGAACTGGACCGGCAACAACACCGAGGAGACCTCGTGAGTATCGATTCCTTGCTCGAGCGCGCACAGGGGCTCACCTCGGACGCCGAGCGCGTGACCGAGGCCAAGCTGCGGACGGTCGCCCTCCCCGGCGGCCGCACCCTTGGTTTGATCACGCTCGACAACGGTGAGGACCACACCAAGCCCAACACCTTCGGCTTCGGTTCGCTGCTCGCTCTCAACACCGCCATCGACGCGGCCCTGGCCGACGACTCGATCGACGCGATCGGCATCACCGGCAAGCCCTTCATCCTGGCAGCGGGCGCCGACCTGACGTCCATCCAGTCCGGTGGGCCCGACGCGGTGCGCACGATCGCCGAGCTCGGCCACGCGGTCTTCCGCAAGCTGGGCGAGCCGGGCGGCAAGCCGTCCTTCGGCTTCATCAACGGCCTCGCCCTCGGCGGCGGCCTCGAGGTCGCGCTGCACTGCACCTACCGCACGGTGATGGACTCGGCTCCAGCGCTCGGACTGCCCGAGGTCATGCTCGGCCTCGTGCCGGGCTGGGGCGGCGCCTACCTCGTCCCTCACCTCGTCGGTGCGGACAAGGCGGTGACCCTTCTTGTCGAGAACCCGCTCAACCAGGGCAAGACCCTCAAGGGCCAGCAAGCCTTCGAGTTCGGTCTGGCCGACGCCGTCTTCGGCGGTGCTGACTTCCTGGAGCAGTCGCTGCTCTGGGCGGCCGCGGTGCTGGCAGGCGAGATCGCCGTCCACCGGGCCGACGTCGACCGCGGTGCCGCCTGGGACGCAGCCGTCGCCCGCGGCGAGAGCATCGTCGCGGCGAAGACCGGTGGGGCATCCCCCGCCGCGAAGCGCGCCGTCGAGCTGATCGCCGCTGCCCGTGACGCCGACCGCGACGCTGGTTTCGCCGCCGAGGATGACGCCCTCGAGGCGATGTCGAAGACCCCGGAGCTGCTCGCCAGCCTCTACTCCTTCGACCTGGTCCAGAAGCGCGCCAAGCGCCCGGCCGGTGCCCCCGACCGCTCGCTGGCCCGCCCCGTCACCAAGGTGGGCATCGTCGGCGCCGGCCTGATGGCCAGCCAGCTGGCCGTGTTGTTCGTACGCCGCCTCAAGGTGCCCGTCGTTCTCACCGACCTCGACCAGGCGCGCGCCGACAAGGGCGTCGCCTACGTGCACGCCGAGCTCGACAAGCTGCTCGCGAAGGGCAGGGCGACGCAGGACAAGACCAACCGCCTCAAGGCGTTGGTCACCGGCTCGATCGACCAGTCGGAGGCCTTTGCCGGCGCCGACTTCGTGATTGAGGCGGTCTTCGAGGAGATGTCGGTCAAGAAGGACGTCTTCAAGGCCGCCGAGAAGGTCGTGTCGCCTGAGTGCGTGCTGGCGACCAACACCTCGTCGCTGTCCATCACCGAGATGGCTGCCGACCTCGAGCACCCCGAGCGGGTCGTGGGCTTCCACTTCTTCAACCCGGTCGCGGTGATGCCCTTGCTCGAGATCGTCAAGGGCGAGCGCACCGACGACGTGACCCTCGCCACCGCCTTCGCCACCGGCAAGGGACTCGGCAAGACCACCATCCTGTGCAAGGACAGCCCGTCCTTCATCGTCAACCGGCTGCTCGGTCGCTTCATGGGCGAGGTAGCGAAGATCGCAGACGAGGGCACTCCGGTGCCGGTCGTCGACTCGGCCTTCGCCGGTATCGCGCCGATGCCGCCCTACGTCCTGCTGTCGCTCGTCGGTCCGGCGATCGCGCTGCACAACAACGAGACGCTCTACCGCGCGTTCCCCGACCGCTTCTACGTCTCGGAGAGCCTCAAGCGCGTCGTCGAGGCGCGCAAGGGGAGCTTCTACGGCCCCGACGGTGAGATCGACCCCGAGGTCGAGGCGCTGCTGGTCAAGCCGGAGACGCCGGCCGTCAAGACGGCTGCAGAGGTCCGTGCGCAGACCCTGTCCGCCCTGGCCGACGAGGCGCGCCGGATGCTCGACGAGGGCGTCGTGGCTGCTCCCGAGGACCTGGACCTGGCCATGATCACCGGCGCCGGCTTCTCCTTCTGGAACGGCGGGCTGACGATGCTCCTCGACACCTCCGGCATCTCGGAGAAGGTCACGGGCAAGCGTTTCCACTGATGCACCGCACCGCCCGACGAGGGCGTCCGACCACAAGGTCGGGCGCCCTCGTTGCGCGAGTACTCCGTCGAGGTGACCATTCCTGACGACATGTTCGTACAGTTGCCGTCACACTGAACGCAGGGTCGGAGGCCTAGATGAAGCGGTGGGTGCTGTGGGCCGTCGTGGCAGCGGTCGTCTCGGTGGTGGGTCCGTCAGCTCAGGCCTCGACCTCTGACGAAGTCGCCACGGCGGTCGAGCTGCCCGCGCCCGGCGTCGACTGGGACTACCAGATCGGCGGATCGTTCCCCCCGGCTGGCAGCGTGGGCGTCGTCTCCCGCGACCGCACGGTGGCTCCGTCATCCGGGGACTACAACATCTGCTACGTCAACGCCTTCCAGACCCAGCCGCACGAACGGGCGTTCTGGGAGCACACCTGGGAGCACTGGGCACTCGTGCTCAAGGACCGCGCCGGTCGGGCGGTGGTCGACGAGTCCTGGGGAGAGTGGCTGCTCGACACCCGGACACCGCGCAAGCGGAGGTCCTTGATGACCGTGGTCGGACCCTGGATCGACGGCTGCGCCGCCGCGGGCTTCCAAGGCGTCGAGTTCGACAACCTCGACTCCTGGGACCGGTCAGCGGGCCTGATCACCCAGCGCGACAACAAGGCCTTCGCCCGGTTGTTGACCGCGCGAGCCCACGCTGCTGGCCTCGCCGCCGGCCAGAAGAACTGGGCCGAGCTCTCCCCCCGAGGACCGGCCCTCGGCTTCGACTTCGCCGTCGCCGAGGAGTGCGGCCGCTACCGCGAGTGCGGGAGCTACGCGGCCGCCTACGCCGATCGGGTCTACGTCGTCGAGTACCGCGGCCAGGACTTCGACCGCGCGTGCCGTCGTTGGGGCTCGCGACTCTCCATCGTCCGCCGCGACGTCGCCGTGACCCCCGGCGGGACCAACAGGCGCTGCTGAACCGGCACTTCTCAGCCGTACGTCGCCACGATCCGCTTCCCCGCTTCCCGGGCCAGCTGCCCGGGACCCAGCTGCAGGGTCTGCTGGAGCACGTCGGCCTGGTCCGCCGGACCCGCCGCGGCGAGCTCGTCGAGCAGGAGCCACAGCATCTCCTCGCCGTACATGTCGACGATCGCCTCGCACGCCCACCACGAGATCCCATAGTGCTCGGCCTGGTCCTCCCCGTTGAAGTCGACGTCGTCCGGCAGCTCGTCCAGTCCCGCCCTGGCGGCGTCGATCGCCTGCTGGCTGATCAGGCGCTGGTGCTCAGGAAGTGCCTGGACCGAGACCCACTCGGCGATCCCCTCGCTGAGCCAGGTCGGCAGGTCGTCGTCGCGGCTGCCGAGCGCGACGTGGGTGAGCTCGTGCCGGATCAACCGCGCAAGCCGCCGGGGATCGCTGTCGAGCATCCGCGGGTGCAGGAGGAAGCGCGTGCTGGCCACGACCCCGTGCTCGCCGCCCGGCGTGGCCGGCACCGGGAACGCGACGGCGTCGAGGGCGTCGGGGTCGCCCCCCGGCAGGTCGTCGAGCGCCTCGAGCATGTCGGTCTCGGACAACGCGTAGACGACCACGTTGCCGGACCACTCGGAGGGCACGACCTGCTGCACCCGGCCGATACCCTCCTCGACGGCACTGATCACGTCCTCAGCCCTGACGGCGCTCTCGTCGTCGAAGACCCCCAGCACCCCCGTACCGATCCTGACCGTGATCGGACCCCGGACCCAGGGTGGGACGGTCACGTCGTTGCGTCGCTCCCAGGCAGGGTCTCGATCGCCGGCGACCAGCATCGCGTCACCGTCGGGGTGACGGGTGAAGTGGAAGCGCGTGGGCCGGACGACCGGCACCTCGTCGTACCCCTCGAGCTGCAGGTGCACCTGGACCACGGCGGCGTACTCCCCGTCAGCGCTGACCAGGGAGCTCGCGTCGAGCCGGTAGGTCAGCACGCCGAGCGGCAGCTGCATGAGGTTGTCGAAGTAGACGCGCTGGCTGGCAACGAAGCGGGGTCGCTCCTGCGCCGTGGTCGCCAGGAAGGCCGCCGCGTCACCAGCCCGGAGCGATCGAGCCCGCTGGTTCAGCACCTGGCGGACCAGTGGGACCACCTCGTCGGCCGCCCGCCCTCCCGACGCTGGGCGCCGGCTGGAGTGGTCCGCGAAGGAGCAGCCGGTCAGGGCCGTCGCGAGCGCCAGGCACAGCCCGGCGAGAGTCGCACGGCGATGGGGTCGTGCGTCAGCGGTGGTGATCGACATCGAGCAGGGCCTGGCCGTCGGCTACCGCGGTCACGTCCTCGACGATGCCGCGCCCGATGGTCTGGGCGTCGAGTCCGATCCTCGCGAGGATGACGTCGCGCTTGGCGTGGTCGAGGAACTCCTGGGGGACGCCGTGGAGGCGGAACGGCGTGGTGACGCCGGCGTCGTTGAGAGTCTGGAGGAGCATCGCTCCGCAGCCGCCCACTCGGCCGTTGTCCTCGATGCTCACGACGAGATCGTGCTCGCGGGCCAGCTCGACGATGGCCGGGTCCACGGGCTTGACCCACCGCGGGTCGACCACGGTGACCCCGATCCCCTGGTCGGTGAGCCGCTGGGCGACGTCGACGGCGACCGTGCACATGGAGCCGACCGCCACGATGAGGACGTCCTGAGCGCCTGTGCGGACCAGGACGTCGGCGCCGCCCGCCTTGCCGACCGGTTCGATGTCTGCGGGCGGAGGCCCCTTGGGGAAGCGCACCACGGTAGGCGCGTCGTCCACGTCCACGGCCTCGTCGAGCAGCTCAGCGAGCCGGGTGACGTCGCGTGGCGCGGCGAGCCGGAGCCCGGGGACGACCTGCAGGATCGACATGTCCCACATGCCGTTGTGGCTGGCCCCGTCGTCACCGGTCACCCCGGAGCGATCGAGGACGAAGGTGACACCGCACTTGTGGAGGGCGACGTCCATAAGTACCTGGTCGAAGGCGCGGTTGAGGAAGGTCGCGTAGACGGCGAAGACCGGGTGGAGGCCACCCATCGCCATCCCGGCTGCAGAGGTGGTGGCG
This sequence comes from Nocardioides sp., assembly GCF_025964975.1. GTDB lineage: Bacteria > Actinomycetota > Actinomycetes > Propionibacteriales > Nocardioidaceae > Nocardioides. Next base: position 6,811 of record NZ_JAOPXV010000202.1, on the reverse strand, counting down.
TGCTGCTCGGCGATGCCGACGTCGAAGGTGCGCTCCGGGTACGCCGCAGCGAACTTGTCGAGGCCGACCGGGTGCATCATCGCGGCAGTGATGGCCACGACGTCACTGCGGCGGGCACCGATGTCGACGATCAGCTGGGCGAAGTGGTCGGTCCAGATGAGGCCCTTCGGCTTCTCCGCGCCGGTCTGCACGTCGAAGGGTCCGGGCGCGTGGAACTGGTCCGCCTCGTGCCGCTCGGCCGGGTCGTAGCCGGCGCCCTTGCGGGTGATGGCGTGCACGATCACGGGGCCGTTGAAGCGCTTGGCGTGGGTCAGCGCCTGCTCCATCGCGTCCCGGTCGTGACCGTCCACGGGGCCGACGTACTTCAGGCCCAGGTCCTCGAAGAGTCCCTGGGGGGCCAGGGCGTCCTTCATGCCCTTCTTCACGGCGTGCAGGGCGTCGTAGGTCGCCGAGCCCACGCCCGGGATCGCGTTGAGACGCTTCTTCACGAGGTCGAGCACCTGCTCGTAACGCGGGTTGGTGCGCAGGGTGGTCAGCGCGGTGGCGAGGCCACCGATGGTCGGGGTGTAGGAGCGCTCGTTGTCGTTGACGACGATCACGAGGCGCGAGTCGCCGGCGATCGCGATGTTGTTGAGGGCCTCCCAGGCCATCCCGCCCGTGAGCGCTCCGTCGCCGATGACCGCGACGACGTGCCGGTCCTCGCCCCGCACGCGATAGGCCTTGGCCAGCCCGTCGGCGTACGACAAGGAAGTCGAGGCGTGCGAGTTCTCGACGATGTCGTGGTCGGACTCCGCCTGGCTCGGGTAGCCGCTGAGGCCACCCTCCTGCCGCAGCGTGCCGAACCGCTCGAACCGGCCGGTGACGAGCTTGTGGACGTAGGCCTGGTGGCCGGTGTCGAAGACGACCCGGTCACGCGGTGAGTCGAAGACGCGGTGGATGGCCAGCGTCAGCTCGACCACGCCGAGGTTGGGACCGAGGTGGCCGCTCGTGCGTGCCACCGTGGAGATCATGAGGTCGCGGATCTCCGCCGCGAGCGCGTCCAGCTCGGTTCCATCGAGGGAGCGCAGGTCCTGCGGCGACGTGATCGACTCGAGATGACCCATGTCCGGCAGTCTATTTCATGGGCAAGTCATAGACCGCTATCGCCGGTTCATGCAGGCTGCCCATCCACACCCGACCGTTGTGCTCGCGTACCCCCGTGACCATGTGATAGACCGACTCGGACAGGTCGACGTCGTGCACCAGGGCACCCGTGTCGTCGAAGGCCTGGACCCGGACGGTCTCCTTCGGCTTGGGCTGCAGCTTCTCGGGGATGCGGGTCACGGCCTTGCGGACCCGCAGCGGCGCGGTCTGCAGGCGTTCGACGACTGGGTCCTTCGGAGACGCGATGGTGACCCAGATCAGTCCGTCGGTACCCCGAGCGATGTTGTCGGGATAGCCGGGAAGGTCACGGACCAGGTAGTCGCGCTCACCCGCCCGAGGTCCGGCGAGCCACCGGCGGACCACGGTCCGGGCGCCCGTCTCCGCGACGGCGACGAACTGCTCGTCCGAGCTGAGCGCGACGCCGTTGGCGAAGGCGAGGCCCTCGACCACCACCGTGACCGTGCCGTCGGGGTCGCGGCGCAGGAGCCGGCCGGTGCAGGTGTTCTGGACGAAGTCGGCCTTCCACTGGTCGATCCCGAAGTGCAGGGAGGAGTCGCTGAACCAGATGGTGCCGTCGCCAGCGATGGCGGCGTTGTTGCAGAACCGCATCCTGACCCCGTCGACGTCGGTCACCAGCGTCTCGACCGAGCCGTCGAACATCCGCACCACCAGCAGCCCGGCGAGGGCGTCGCAGACGAGCAGGTCGCCGTTGTCGAAGAGCTCCAGTCCGAGAGGACGACCGCCGGTGTGCGCCACGCGGTCGATGCGACGTCCGTCCGCGGAGAGCCGGACGATGGAGCCGTCATCGGTGCCGGTGAACACGCTGCCATCGGGGGCGACAACGACATCCTCGGCGCCATGGCCAGGGACCGGGTGGACGATGAGGGTCATCTGAGTGCTCCTGCGAGTCGGGGATGGTGGATGGAGTCGAGGACGGTCTCCTCGGCGAGCTCGCGGACCGCAGCCGCGAGGTAGTCCTCGCCGGCCTCGAGCCCTCCGCCCGGCAAGCCCCAGCGGTTGGGGTCGAGCGGCGCGTGCTCGTCGCGCTCCTGCATCAGGATCCAGCCGTGGTCATCGACGACGGCAACAGCCGAGAAGGAGCTCACCCGCCGACCCTAGCGATCCCGGTCCCGAGGCCGTCGCCCCCGCCACACCAGAACGGATCCTTGGACCTGAGTCTTCAGAAGACTCAGGTCCAAGGATCGGCCACCACGTGGCCGAGCAGGTCTCACAGGCGGGCGACGTAGCGCCGTCCGCGTAGCGCGTCCTCGACCAGCCCGACCGATCGCCGCGTGGCCATCAACCGCGCCTCGTCCAGCTGGAAGGTCTGGACCGCGGCGTCGATGACCTCGAGGGTCGCTACGTCCTTGAGGTCCGCGCGGATCTGGCTCAGCCCGCGGCGGCAGGCGGCCTGCTGGGCCTCGACGTGGAGGACCGCGAACCTCGCCAGGACGATGACGTGCCTGCGCAGCCCGGTGTAGCGGCGGTACTCGGCCGGGCACAGGTCGAGCAGCCAACTGGCGGCCGTGGCCTCCCAGTCGGGCGCGTCCGGGGGACGCACGTCGCGAGGCCAACCGGGCGGTGCGAGGTGCCTCATCATTCCAGTCTGGATCGCACACACGTTCGAGTCAATCCGAACGGAGGACGCCTCTCAACCCTGCAGGAACGAGAATCGGGCGTCCCGCTCGGCGTTGTCGACGTTCAGGTCGACCAGGCAGATGCTCTGCCACGTGCCGAGCGCGAGCCGCCCGTCCAGGACCGGCACGGAGGCGTACGGCGCAACGATGCCCGGCATGACGTGCGAGCGGCCGTGCCCAGGTGAGCCGTGGCGGTGCCGCCAGCGGTCGTCCGCCGGCAGCAGGTCGCCCAAGGCGGCCAGCAGGTCGTCGTCGGACCCCGAGCCGGTCTCGAGAATCGCCAGACCCGCCGTCGCGTGCGGCACGAAGACGTGCACCAGCCCGTCCCCGCGACCGGCAACGAACGCGGCCACGTCGCCGGTCAGGTCGAGGACGACCTCCCTGTCGCCGGTGCGGTAGGAGTGGACCTCACTCTCCACCGGCCAGGGCCTCCTCGATCCGCTCGACCTTCGCGGTGAGCTGCCCGTCGTAGCCGCGACGGATGTCGGCCTTGAGCACGAGTCCGACGCGCGGAGACACCTCGGCGACGACGTCGACGGCGCGCTTCACCACCGCCATCACCTCGTCCCACTCCCCCTCGATCTCGGTGAACATCGAGCTCGTCCGGTTGGGCAACCCGGACTCTCGGACGACTCGCACGGCGGCGGCGACGGCCTCGGTGACCGACCCGGACGGGTCGCTGGACATGGGCGCGATCGAGATGGCAACGAGCATGCGACCACCGTAGCGACCGCGGTCAGACGCCGACGCCCGGCTCCGGCACCTCGCCGGTGGGGTCGGTGGTGCCGCCGCTGCACGAGGCACCGAACTCCTGCGCGGTGTGCCCGTCTCCGTACTCCTCGAGGAAGAGGGCCAGCCGTGGGTCGCCAGCGCGCTCCAGGGCAAGCTGGGCCCCCCAGACGGTCACCACCACGGCACTGGGCAAGCCCTCGTACGGCGACATGATCCCGTGGCCCGGCAACTCTCGACGAGCGCGTCGACCTCGCGCTCCGGCAGCGTGGGGTCGTAGGTGATCCACACGGTGCCGTGCTCGAGGTCGTGGACGGCGTTCTCGTCCCGGACCGGCTCCTCGTAGGCGCCATACTCCAGCCAGACCGGCGCGTGCGCCCCGCCGGCTGGCGGCGTCTGGGGGTAGTCGAGGTCGTCGAGGGCGTGGGTGCGGTCGGTGATGTCGTAGATCTGGACGCCCGACAGGTCGACCGGCGTCACGAGTTGCTCGACGGTCGGCTCGGTCACCGCGTCACGCTACCGGCGGGGCGGAACGCCTGGAGCAGCAGGGAGGTCGGCACGAGCAAGGACTCGATGAGGGCGATCATCGAGTGGCGAGCGCGGCCCGCACCTCTGCCGCGCGGGCGTCGAGCTCCTTGCCCGGCGTCGGGGGCAGCATGTCGGCCCAGGCGGCGAGGTTGGAGCCGCGCAGCTGGAGCACGCCCAAGGGCCGCGCCAGCAGCGTCACCGACAGGTGACCGGTCCCGTTCTCCCACTTGTTGACGTGCACGTTGCCGATGCCCTCGAGGGCGCGCAGGGCGGCGTACGTGCGACCGATCAGACGACCCAGCTCGACGTGGCCGTCGTCGTCGAGGTCGTCGAGCGGCTCGTGCGTGCGCGAGACGATGTTGGCCACGAACGGCAGGTTGGTGCCGTCGGGTCGGATCACCGCGAGCCGCTCGCCCGTGTGGAGGACGAGGTCCGCCGGGTCCAACGCAGCGCACGTCTTGCAGTCGGCCGGCGCCTTGCGACGGTCCGGCTCGGGGTCGGCGTGCGCGGTGAGCGGTCGGGCCCGCAGTCCCTCTCGCTCGAACGGGAACACGTCCCACTCCGCCATCACGCCGAGCGGCAGGCGGCCGTCGTCACCGACGGCCGCCTGCGCGCGGTCCAGGAAGTTCCGACCGAGCTCGTGTACGGCTCAGGCCTTGAGCAGGTTGCGCAGGACGTACTGCATGATCCCGCCGTGGCGGTAGTAGTTCGCCTCGCCCGGGGTGTCGATGCGGACGACCGCGTCGAACTCCGTGTCACCAGCCTTGACCTTGACGGTCCGGGGCGTGGTGCCGTCGTTGAGCTCGGTGATGCCGGTGATCGCGAACTCCTCCTCGCCCGTCAGGCCGAGCGACTCCGCGGTCTCGCCCTGAGGGAACTGGAGCGGGATCACCCCCATTCCAATGAGGTTGGAGCGGTGGATCCGCTCGTAGGACTCGGCGATGACCGCCTTGACCCCGAGCAGCGAAGTGCCCTTGGCCGCCCAGTCGCGCGACGAGCCGGAGCCGTACTCCTTGCCTGCCAGGACGACGAGCGGGGTGCCCGCCTCCAGGTAGTGCTCGGAGGCCTCGAACACGCTCGTGACGTCGCCGTCTGCCGTGAAGTCGCGCGTCACGCCACCTTCGGTGCCGGGCGCCAGTTGGTTGCGCAGCCGGATGTTGGCGAAGGTGCCGCGGATCATGACCTCGTGGTTGCCTCGGCGTGAGCCGTAGGAGTTGAAGTCACGGTGCCCGACGCCGCGCTCGGCGAGGTAGCGACCGGCCGGGCTGTCCTTCTTGATCGCACCGGCGGGGCTGATGTGGTCGGTGGTGACCGAGTCACCCAGCTTCAGGAGCACGCGGGCGCCTTCGATGTCCGCCACCGGGGCGGGCTCGTCAGGCATGCCGTCGAAGTAGGGAGGACGCCGGACGTAGGTCGAGTCCTCGTCCCAGGCGAACGTGTCGCCCTCCGGGGTCGGCAGCGAGCGCCACATCTCGTCGCCGGCGAAGACGTCCTGGTAGCTCTCGTCGAACATGTCGGAGTTGATCGCGGCGGCGACGACCTCCTCCACCTCCTGCGCGCTCGGCCAGATGTCGCGCATGAAGACGTCGTTGCCGTCCTGGTCCTGACCCAGCGGGTCGTTGAACAGGTCGACGTCCATGGACCCCGCCAGCGCATACGCGACCACCAGGGGTGGCGAGGCGAGGTAGTTCATCTTGACGTCGGGGTTGATGCGACCCTCGAAGTTGCGGTTGCCCGACAGCACCGAGACGACCGCGAGGTCACCCTCGTTGACGGCCTGGCTGACCTCGGGGATCAGCGGGCCGGAGTTGCCGATGCAGGTCGTGCAGCCGTAGCCGACGAGGTTGAAGCCCAGCTTGTCGAGGTACGGCGTCAGGCCGGACTTCTCGTAGTAGTCGGAGACCACCTTGGAACCGGGAGCGAGCGTGGTCTTGACCCACGGCTTGCGCTGCAGCCCCTTCTCCACGGCCTTCTTCGCGAGCAGCGCAGCACCGATCATCACCGACGGGTTGGAGGTGTTGGTGCACGAGGTGATCGCGGCGATCGCCACGGCGCCGTGGTCGAGCTCGAACTGCGTGCCGTCCTCGAGCGTGACCGTGACGGGGTTGCTCGGACGGCCGCCCGACGCTGCGGCGGCATGGTCGTGCCAGTCGTCCGGGGCGCCGCTGCCGTTGCCGCCACCGCCCCCGCTGTTGGAGGCGGGCGCGTCGCTGGAGGGGAAGGACTCGGCCGATGCCTCATCCACCTTGGACTGGACGCCTTCGGGCTGCTCCTGTTGGGGCACTCCCGGCTTGCGGTCCTCGCCACCGGTGACGCCCTCGCTGACGTAGTCGGCCAGGGCTGCGCGGAACGCCGGCTTGGCCTCGGACAGCGAGACCCGGTCCTGGGGACGCTTCGGGCCGGCGAGGCTGGGAACGACCGTGGAGACGTCGAGCTCGAGCCGCTCGGAGTAGCGCGGCTCAGCGTCAGGGTCGTGCCAGAGGCCCTGCTCCTTGGCGTAGGCCTCGACCAGCGCGAGCTGCTCGGCCGGGCGTCCGGTCAGGCGCAGGTAGTCGATGGTCTGCTCGTCGATGGGGAAGACGGCGATGGTCGAGCCGAACTCGGGGCTCATGTTGCCGATCGTGGCGCGGTTGGCCAGCGGCAGTGCCGAGACCCCCGGGCCGTAGAACTCGACGAAGTCGCCGACGACTCCGTGCTTGCGGAGCATCTCGGTGTTGGTGAGCACCTGGTCCGTGTCGGTAGCGCCCTCGGGCAGGTCGCCGTTAAGCTTGTAG
>NZ_JAOPXV010000196.1 GCF_025964975.1 Nocardioides sp. | reverse complement strand
TGACGACCGACCCGGCGCGGGACACCCCCGAGGTCGCGGCCGACTACGCGACCAACTTCGACGAGAGCTTCATCGGGGTCTCGGGCGACCTGCAGACCATCATCGAGGTGGCCAAGCCCCTGGGCATCGCCGTGGAGCAGGGCGACAAGCTGCCGAGTGGTGGCTACGACGTCACCCACGGGACGCAGGTCGTCGCGATCGACGCCAACGACGAGGGCGTCGCCTATTGGAGCCAGGACGTCTCGTCCGCGCAGCTGGCCGCCGACATCGAGCACCTGTTGGGGGCGACGGCATGATGCTGACCCTGGTCACCGTCCTGAGCATCCCGAGCCCCAGTCAGGGGACCTGGGAGCTCGGCCCGCTGCCGATCCGGGGCTATGCGCTGAGCATCATCGCCGGGATCATCGCGGCGATCTGGATCGGCGAGCGTCGGTGGGTCGCTCGCGGCGGCACGGCGGGCGACGTGTCCGACCTGGCCGTGTGGGGGATCCCGTTCGGTCTCGTGGGCGCCCGGCTCTACCACGTGCTGACGGACTGGCAGCTCTACTTCGGTGACGGCGAGAACCCGATCACCGCCCTCTACATCTGGCGCGGGGGACTCGGCATCTGGGGCGGGATCGCGATGGGCACCGTCGGCGTCATCATCGGCGCCAGGATCCGGGGCATCAGGCTGCTGCCGCTGCTCGACGCCATCGCCCCCGGGGTGCTGGTGGCGCAAGCCCTGGGCCGCTGGGGCAACTGGTTCAACCAGGAGCTCTTCGGGCGTCCCACCGACCTGCCCTGGGCGCTGGAGATCGACGAGAAACATCGACCCAGCGCCTACCTCGACCAGGCCACGTTCCACCCCACCTTCCTGTACGAGTTCCTCTGGTGCCTGGCCGCCTTCGCGCTGATCGTCGTGCTGGACCGTCGCCTGCAGCTGAGCCACGGTCGGGTCGCGGCGCTCTACGTCATGGCCTACACAGTGGGCCGCTTCTGGATCGAGTCACTGCGCATCGACGAGGTGCAGCTCTCCGACGTCGGCGGGCTCCGCTTCAACCAGTGGACCTCCCTGGTGCTGTTCGCCCTGGCCGCGGCCTACTTCGTGTGGGCCGGCCGGCGGGCGTCCGGGCGCGAGGAGGCCGTCTACACGGGACCGCCCGTCGTGGAGAACGAGAAAGAACCGTCTACGGACTGAGATTGCCGTCTCACCCACCGGCGGTGCCGGTGATAGATTCGCCGTGCTCGGGCCAACGTCGTCCCCTGCCGATCGCCATCAGCTCGCCCTCGCGCGTCCCTGACGTTCACGAGTGCACACGACGACGGGAGAACGCCGAGATGCACGCCTTCCCGCCGCCTGCAGCCGAAGCCACTTCGGGACTTCTCGCAGGCCCCCAGGCACAAGGTCTCTACGACCCGCGCCACGAGCACGACGCGTGCGGTGTGGCGTTCGTCGCCACCCTGACCGGCGTCGCCAGCCACGACATCGTGGCCAAGGCGCTGACGGCGCTGCGCAACCTCGACCACCGCGGCGCCGCGGGCGCCGAGACCAACTCGGGGGACGGCGCAGGCATCCTGATGCAGGTCCCCGACGCCTTCCTGCGTGCCATGGTCGACTTCGACCTTCCCGCCGCCGGCAGCTACGCCGTCGGCACCGCCTTCATGCTCGGAGGCGCCGACTCCGTGGCCAAGACCACGGCGCAGATCGCCCAGCTCGCCGCCGAGGAGGGTCTCGAGGTCCTCGGCTGGCGCGAGGTGCCGATCGAGCCCGACATCCTCGGCGCCACCGCCAAGAGCGTGATGCCGACCTTCCTGCAGCTCTTCGTCGCCGGCGCCAACAAGCGTGTCGGAGGTATGGCGCTCGAGCGCCTCGCCTTCTGCCTGCGCAAGCGCGCCGAGCGCGAGGCCGACGTCTACTTCCCGTCGCTGTCCGGGCGTACCCTGGCCTACAAGGGGATGCTCACCACCGACCAGCTCGACAGCTTCTATCCCGACCTCCGCGACGAGCGGGTCGCCTCCGCCCTGGCCGTCGTGCACTCCCGGTTCTCGACCAACACCTTCCCGAGCTGGCCGCTGGCGCACCCGTTCCGGTTCATCGCCCACAACGGTGAGATCAACACCGTCATGGGCAACCGCAACTGGATGCGGGCGCGGGAGGCACTGCTCGACAGCGACCTCATCCCCGGTGACCTCGACCGCCTCTACCCGATCTGCACGCCGGGCCACTCCGACTCCGCGTCCTTCGACGAGGTGCTCGAGCTGCTCCACATGGGCGGTCGGTCACTGCCCCACTCGGTGCTGATGATGATCCCGGAGGCCTGGGAGAACCACACCGAGATGGACGCCAAGCGCCGCGCCTTCTACGAGTTCCACTCCTCGATGATGGAGCCGTGGGACGGCCCGGCGTGCGTCGTGTTCACCGACGGCAGCCAGATCGGCGCCGTCCTGGACCGCAACGGGCTTCGCCCCAGCCGCTACTGGGTCACCGACGACGGCCTGGTCGTCCTCGCCTCCGAGGTCGGCGTGCTGGACCTCGACCCTGCCACCATCATCCGCAAGGGCAGGCTCCAGCCGGGACGCATGTTCCTGATCGACACCGACGAGCACCGCATCGTCGAGGACGAGGAGATCAAGTCCGAGCTGGCCAGCGAGCACCCCTACGACGAGTGGCTCCACGCCGGTCTCATGCACCTCGACGACATCGTCGCTCGCGAGCACATCGTCCACACGCATGCCTCGGTGACGCGTCGCCAGCAGATCTTCGGCTACACCGAGGAGGAGCTGCGCGTCCTGCTGACCCCGATGGCGAACACCGGCGGTGAGGCGCTCGGCTCGATGGGGACCGACACGCCCATCGCCGTACTCAGCGACAAGCCGCGGCTGCTCTTCGACTACTTCGCGCAGCTGTTCGCGCAGGTAACCAACCCGCCGCTGGACGCCATCCGCGAGGAGCTCGTCACCTCGCTCAGCGGCACGATCGGGCCCGAGGCCAACCTGCTGGAGCCGACCCCGGCCTCCTGCCGCCAGGTCGTGCTGCCCTTCCCGGTCATCTCCAACGACGACCTCGCCAAGATCCGCCACATCAACCGTGACGGAGACATGCCCGGGTTCATCACCCACACCTCCCGCGGCCTCTACGAGGTCGAGGGCGGCGGCGCGTCGATGGCGAAGCGCATCGAGGAGATCTGCGCCGAGGTGTCACAGGCGATCGCCGGGGGCGCGCGGATCATCGTGCTCTCCGACCGCCACTCCACTGCGGAGCTGGCGCCGATCCCCTCCCTGCTGCTCACCGGCGCCATCCACCACCACCTCGTGCGGGAGAAGACCCGGACCCAGGTCGGTCTCCTCGTGGAGGCCGGCGACGTGCGCGAGGTGCACCACGTCGCCCTTCTCGTCGGGTACGGCGCAGCGGCGGTCAATCCCTACCTCGCCATGGAGTCCGTCGAGGACCTCGCGCGGGAGGGCTACTACGTCACGGTCGAGCCCGAGCAGGCGGTCACCAACCTCATCAAGGGTCTCGGCAAGGGCGTCCTGAAGGTGATGTCCAAGATGGGCGTCTCCACGGTCGCGTCCTACACCGGCGCGCAGATCTTCGAGGCAGTCGGACTGTC
>NZ_JAOPXV010000074.1 GCF_025964975.1 Nocardioides sp. | reverse complement strand
CCGGGCCAGGCGTTCCGGGCCGCTCGACCTCGGCGGCGGCGGCGGCGCTGACCCTCAGGTCGATGCCCTCCGGCACCACGGTGTACCGGCTGGGCTGCCCGGCCACATCGAGGCCGAGCAGCTCGCGCATGTCGTGCTGCAGCTCGGGGCGGGGGAAGAGGGCGATGTGGGCGGCGTCCTCGGCCAGGCGCTGCACCAGCCGGGCGCGGAACCAGTAGTGCTCGCGCTCGTCCTCGGTCCCGAAGTTGCCCCGGTGCAGGGCGCCGGTCATGTCCAGCGCATGGATGACGGCGTGCGGGTCGGGCGCGAGCGTGAACACCACCGGGATGTCCAGCTCGCGGGCCGCCTCAGCAGCGGCCAGACTTCCCACCTCGGCCATCCGTAGGTGCAGCACGTCGACGCGGTGCGTCCGCAGCACGCGCCGGATCCCACGTTCCGCCACGACCCGCGACGGCCAGGCCTGCGCGGCGGACGTGGCATCAGCGAGCAGGGGCACCGGCGTCAACAGGTGCCCTTCGGCGGGGGCCAGCGCGTCCAGGGCAGCGCCGGCGGTGCCGCGGGAGATGGTCAGCACGCGGCCCACCCCCTGCTCGGTCGCGAGCGCGTCACCCAGCCGGACCAGCAGGGTGGCGACGCCCCCGTTGTCGCCGGCGCCCGCCCGGGTGAGGTCGCGGTCGATGTCGGCGTGCAGGAAGAGCTGGGCCACGCTGAGTCCGGCCCTCGACCCGCCACGCTCGACAGCGTCGATGCCGAGGTCGATCGCAGCGAGCCGGGCGACGGTTCCCAGCTCGCCGTCGACCGTACTCAGGTCACGGACCACCGCCACCGCGGCGGCGTCGGCCGGGCGGTCACCGAGGGCCGCGACGGCCGTCGCTCGTACGCCTGGGTGCTCGCCGGTGTCCACGACGAGCTGGAGGAGCGCGCGGCCCGCGATCGGACCCGGCACCAGTCCGAGGGTCTCGACGAGCCTGCCGCGGACCTCGGGACCGGCGGCCCCGGCGAGCGCACCTTCGAGGGCGAGGGCGACCTGCGCCGGCGCGGACGCGGCCCACTGGGCGAGCGTGCGCTGGGCCAGGACACCGGAGAATCCGCCGCTCACCACGACTCCGACCAGTCTCCCGATCGCGTCGAGGCGGGGCAGCCTGGCCTTGAGTGCCCAGCTCGCGTGCTCGCGCAAGAACGCCCGGGGGTGCGACAGCAGCGCGGACAGGACGGCGTCCGCGCCATCGTCGAACACGCGAGCCAGGGCGTGCACGGCCGCTACCGCGGTCAGCTCGTCGTCCTCGTGGATCGCCGCCGTGAGGAGCCGCACCGATTCGGGCCCGCCCTCGCGGCCGGCAGCGGTCGCGAGGAGATCAGCGCTGCGCAACACGTCCACCACGAAAGGTGCCTCCTGGACTTCGTCCAAGGTTTGTCGAAGGTTGGCCACGGGGCGTCTTCGGCGCGGAGTGTCTCAACGGATGTCATGGTTCGGGCTGGTCTAGACCACCGCGTGCGAAACGCCCGGTCGCAGCTACCGGAAGTCGCGCGACGAGGCGCGCGCCTGCAGCACAGCGCCTGCGCCGGGCACGATCACGTCGATGCCTTCGACCCGGTCGGCAATGAGGTTGGTGACTCCCTCGTTGCGCTCGAGGCGTCCGCGGATGACCACGGCGACCTTGTTGCGTGCGGCTTGCCGCTGCGCCCGCATCAGTCCGACCGAGCAGACGACGTTGAGCATGCCCGTCTCGTCCTCCAGGTTGAGGAACGTGACCCCCATGGCGGTCCCGGGCCGTTGCCGGTGGGTGACCAGCCCACCGACATGCACGCGGCGACCCGACTCGGTGGTGGCGAGGTCGGCGACCGATCGGACGCCAGCCCGACGCAGCTCGTCGCGCAGGTGCTCGAGGGGGTGGCGTTCGGGCGAGACGCCGGTGGCCCACAGGTCCGCGAGCGTGATCTCGGGCTCGCTCATCCCGGGCAGGGCCGGTGCGTCTGGCGCGGGCGTGGTGCCGGGCAGGTGGTCGGCGCTCTCGGCGAACCCGGCGGCCCAGAGGGCCTCGCGGCGATCCATTCCCCACGCCTCGAAGGCGCCGGCCGTAGCCAGTGATTCCAGTTGCGTGGAGGTCAGGCCCGCGCGCCGGGACAGGTCGGTGACGCCGGTGAAAGGAGCCTCGTCCCTGGCGGCGACGATCCGCTTCGCGACGTCGAGGCCGATGCCCCGCACGGAGTCGAGCCCGAGGCGTACGGCCAGCGCCCCGTCGCGCCGGTGCGCCGGGACCGGGTCCGGGGTGCCGGGCACCCAGTCCGTGCGGACGAAGCGCGGCTGGCAGCACCCATCCAGCCCGGTGGCGGCGACGGGGCCGAAGTCCACGGCCTCCAGCTCGGCCTGTGCCGAGGATCGGGTGACGTCAGGACGGCGTACGTCGACGCCGTGGCGTCTGGCATCGCCGACCAGCGACTGGGGTGAGTAGAACCCCATCGGCTGGTTGCGGAGCAGCCCGGCCAGGAACGCGGCCGGGTAGTGCAGCTTGAACCAGGACGAGGCGTAGACCAGCAACGCGAAGGACAAGGCGTGCGACTCGGCGAAGCCGAAGTTGGCGAAGGACAGGATCTTGACGTAGATCGAGTCGGCGAGGTCGCCGGTGATCCCGCGGCGCTCCATGCCGACGTAGAGCTTCTGCTTGACCGACTCGATGCGCTCCACGCCGCGCTTGGACCCCATGGCCCGGCGAAGAAGGTCGGCGTCGTCGCGGCTGCAGTCGCCCAGGGTGACAGCCATCGCCATCAGCTGCTCCTGGAACAGCGGCACGCCCTTGGTGCGCTCGAGCACGGGAATGAGCTCAGGGTGGTCGTAGGTGACGGGTTCCTGCCCGGTAGCCCGTCGGATGAAGGGGTGGACGGCGCCGCCCTGGATGGGCCCGGGCCGGATGAGCGCGATCTCGATGGCGAGGTCGTAGAACTCGCGCGGACGCAACCGCGGCAGCGTCCCGACCTGGGCCCGGCTCTCCACCTGGAACACCCCGATCGAGTCGGCGCGACACAACATGTCGTAGACCGCGGGCTCCTCCTTGGGCATCGTCGCGAGATCCCACTGCTCACCCAGGTGATCGGCCACCAGCCGCATCATGTGGTCCAGCGCCCCAAGCATGCCCAGACCCAGCAGGTCGAACTTGACCAGTCCCATCGACTCGCAGGCGTCCTTGTCCCACTGCAGCACCGTCCGTCGGTCCATCCGCGCCCGCTCGATGGGACAGACCTCGCCGATGGGGCGTTCAGTGAGCACCATCCCGCCGGAGTGGATGCCGAGGTGTCGAGGGGCACCCGCGAGCTCTTCGGCGAGCGCCACCACCGCCGCCGGGACGTCGTGGGCAGTCGGGTCACCCATGTCTCCGGACACCACGGACTTCCAGCCATCGATCTGCTTGGACCACGCGTCCTGCTGCCCGGGGGAGTAGCCCAAGGCCTTCGCGGCGTCGCGCACGGCCATCCGCGGCCGGTAGGTGATGACGTTGGCCACCTGGGCCGCGTTGCGCCGACCGTAGGTGTCGTAGACCCACTGGATGACCTCTTCACGGCGGTCGGAGTCGAAGTCGACGTCGATGTCGGGCTCCTCGTCGCGGTGTGCGGAGATGAAGCGCTCGAAGGGGAGCCGATAGAAGACGGCGTCGACGGCGGTGATGCCGAGGGCGTAGCAGACCGCGGAGCCGGCCGCGGAGCCGCGACCCTGGCAGAGGATCCCGCGCTCCCGGGCGAAGGCGACGATGTCGTGGACGATGACGAAGTAGCCGGCGAAGTCCTTCCCCCCGATGATCCGCAGCTCGTGCTCGAGGCGCTGGCGTGCCTCGGGTTCGTGGGGGACGCCGGCGTAGCGCTCGGCGAAGCCCCGCTCGGCGAGCACGCGCAGCCACGAGTCGGCGGTGTGCCCCTCCGGGATCTGCCGCTTGGGCAGCGCGGGCGATGCCTTGCGCAGGTCGAAGGCGAGCTCGTCGGCCAGCGAGACGCTGCGGGCGACGGCAGTGGGGTGTGTGGCCAGCGCCGTGGACGTCTCGGCGCCGCTGCGCAGATGGGCCGAGCCCGACAGGTCGAGCCAGCCGTCGAGCTCGGCCAGGCTGCGTCGCGCTCGCACGGCGGCCATGGCCGAGGCCAGGCGGCGTTGCTGGGGGGTGGCGTGATGGACGTTGCCGGCCGCCACGACGTCGAGGCTGTGCACAGCCGCGAGCCGGGCGAGCGAGGCGTTGGTCGCGTCGGCACCGGGGCGTGGTGAGAGCTCGACGAGGACGTGCTCGAGCCCGAACAGCGATGTCAGCCGGTCGAGCTCCTCGGCCGCCGCGGGCTCACCACCGCGTCCCAGAGCCTGTTGGACCGCCCCCTTGCGGCAGCCGGTCAGCACCGCCCAGTGACCGCGACCGCGCTGGCTGAGCTCGTCGAGGTCGTAGACCGGGCGTCCCTTCTCGTCACCGCTGAGGTGTGCGTCGGTCATCGCGGCCGCGAGTCGGTGGTATCCCTCGACCCCGCGTGCCAGCACGAGCAGGTGGGTGCCCTCGGGGTCGGGGACGCCGTTCTGCGGAGAGGTGAGACCGAGGGAGAGCTCGGCGCCGAAGACGGTGGGCAGGTCGTACGCCGCCGCCGCCTCGGCCAGCATCGGCGCGCCGTAGAACCCGTCGTGGTCGGTGATGGCGAGCGCGTGCAGGCCGAGCCGCACGGCCTCCTCGACCAGGGCGGCCGGGGAGCTGGCACCGTCGAGGAAGCTGAAGTGGCTGTGGCAGTGGAGCTCGGCGTAGGGAGTGACGCCGGCCGGGCGCTCGATCGGTCGGGCACGGGTGGCGGTGCGCTTGCGCCGCGAGACCGGTGCGTCGTCCGCCCCCGGCAGCCCACTCAGGCGGCGCTCGAGCTCGCCCCACCTCATGGCGGGGTTGTTCCAGCTCATGTGCTGGTCCCCTGGATCGCTTGGGGCTCAGTCATAGCCGGCCTCGAGGGACCACCCGTCGGGGGAGCACACCAGCAGCCAAGCGCGACCGTCGGCGCCGACGACCTGGAACCGAGCGGTCGGCCCGGTCCCGGTCGACCACCAGCCCTCGTCGGTGGGCCAGGGGCCGGCCCAGGCGGTAACCGGCTGCCACGGCAGCACCCCGCTGCCGAGCCGGAAGCGACAGGGCTCGCCGGTGACGACGCCACGATCGGTCACGCCGACCTGACGTCCCGTGTCGTCGAGCACCTCCGCGGCCGGCGGCGTCGCGAACACCCGCACCGGCGCCGGACCCGGCACCCGGCCGGGCCACGGTCGGTCGGTAGGGCGCAGGTCGACCGCCCGCTCGCCCCACGGCACCATCGCCTGCCGGGCGGACGGGCTGCGACCCCCCTGGAGCACTGGTCGGCGGACGGCGTCGAAGCCGACCATTCCCTGCACCCGCGCCACGCCTCGCTCCACCAGCTCGTCGGACGCGGCGCCCCACAGAGCCTCGCCGTGGGCTGCGGCGGGCTCGACCACCTCGGGCAGGAACCGGACCCGATCGATGGGCGCGCGAACCGACCCGACGTCCTTGCGAGCGCGCAGCGACCCCCCGACGGTCGAGGACTGCAGCTGCCAGTGCACCCGGTCGACGAGGTCGCGAGCACCGAAGTGGCGTGGGTGCAGCCAGGTGCGCGAGGAGCAGACGATGCCGTCGGACTCGGCCTCGACCCGCACCCCGGTGGCCACGAGCTGGTGGTGCGCCAGCTGGGAGACGAAGCGCTCCACGGTCGTCCGCACGCTGAAGGTGATGGCCTCGACCGAGTCGAGCGGAGGCTCGAAGGTCACGGCCGCCTCCAGCTCGGGCGGCGGGGTGCGGGCGACGAACAGGGCGGGGTCCTGGCCTCGGGCACGTCGCCACACCCCAGCGCCGTAGGCCCCGAGCCGGTGCTCGACGGCTTCGCCCGGCAGGTCGGCCAGGTCACCGAGCGTCCCCAGCCCGAGCCGCTGCAGCAGGCTGACCAGGTCTCGTCCCTGCGGACCGTCGCCGTTCAGCACGTGCACCGGCAGGCCCCGCAGGAAGGCGGCGGACCCGCCTGCCGGGACCACCTCCCACGACTGCACCTCGGCGGTACGGGCAGCCTGCTCGGCGGTGAACAGGTCGTCGGCGATCCCGACCCGGACGTCCCAGACGCCTGAGTCGACCAGGGCCTGGCACACCGTCGCTGCGGCTTCGATCTCGGTGCCGTACCAGCTGCCGGGCGCCCGGACGGCGAGCAGGCCGGGACGCAGGGCCGCCACCCCGGGACGCAGGTCCTCCACGACGGCCAGGACGGGCTCGAAGGCACGTGCGTCGCGGTCGGGATTGGCGGGGAGCAGCACCAGCTCCGGGCACTTCGCCTGCGCGTCGCGGCGGCGTTGCCCGCGGCGTACGCCCTGGGATCGAGCGGGACCGTTGCACACCTCGACGAGGTTGGCGGAGAGGACGGCCGCGGGGGAGCGCGGCGACGTCTCGGCCTCGTCCAGCGCG
>NZ_JAOPXV010000145.1 GCF_025964975.1 Nocardioides sp. | reverse complement strand
AGCATCCACTGCGGCTCGGACTTGAGGTTGGAGATGTTGCGGACGACGTCCTCGCTGAGTCCGCGCTGCGCGTTGGCGCCGACGTCGTTCTTGTCGGACCAGCCGAACTCGTAGCGGCCGATGCCCTGGAGCTCGGGGTTCAGTTCTTCGATGGAGGTCATGCCTTCTCCTTCTGGGTGGATGCCGACGTGGTCGACGTCGGGATGCAGGTCGTGCAGACACCGTCGCCGTGGGCGATGGTGGCAAGTCGTTGGACGTGGGTGCCGAGCACGCGGCCGATGGCCTCGGTCTCGGCCTCGCAGAGCTGCGGGAACTCGTGCGCCACGTGGGCCACGGGGCAGTGCTGCTGGCACAGCTGCTGGCCGATCGGCAGCTCACGAACGCTGGCGGCATAGCCCTCGGCGGTGAAGACCCTGGCCAGCGCCTGCGCCGAGGTCAGGGACGAGTCCTTGGCGACGACGGCCGCGTAGTCGCGCTCCACGAAGGCCACCCGGCGACGGGCGAACTCCATGACGGCCTCGTCGCCTCCGGTCTCGGAGAGGAACCTCAGGGCCTGGACCGCCAGGTCGTCGTACTGCTGGTCGAAGACGTCGCGTCCCGCGTCGGTGAGTGCGAACACCTTGGCGGGACGGCCGCGTCCGCGGCTCCCGTAGACCTTCTGCTCGCGCGCCTCCACGTGACCGCCCTCGACCAGGTGATCGAGGTGGCGGCGCACGGCGGCCGGCGTCAGGTCGAGCCGGGAAGCGAGATCGAGAGCCGTGGAGGGCCCGTTCTCGAGGATCGACCGAGCCACCCGGTCACGGGTGGGTGCGTCCCCGATCGGGGGCGCAGCAGTCGGCCTCATGAATTGCACAACGCAAGTGTGACGTTAATGCTTCCTCGCCTCAAGCAAGGGTCGCCTAACCCGTGCGCGTCCGACCGTCGACCGCGTCCACCAGAGCCGTCACCAGCCTGGCAGACTGCTCGTCGACCAGCTGTCGAGGCAGCTCCCTGAGCGGACCTCGAGCGGTGAGCGTGGCGAACCCGTGCACCCCCGACCAGCAGGTGATCACGGCGTCGCCGACATCCGCGGACGACAGCCCTCCTTCGGCGACAAGGGCCTCCAGCGCAGCTTCGAGCAGCTGGTACGGCGACAGGCCGGTGCCGCACGACGTCGACTCGGGCGCGGTGGTGTTGAGCATGTCGTCCATGGCGAAGAAGGCCACGTCGAACAGCCCCGGCTCGTCGAGGGCGAAGGCGATGTAGCTCTCCCCGACGGCCTGCAGCTTCGCCCGCCCGTCCGGCTCGAGGGTGTCAGCCATGCGGCGCTCGATGGCCGTGGCGAGCTGGGCGAGGGCGCGCTGGGCGACAGCACGCACCAGGTCGTCGCGGTCGGCGAAGTGGCGGTAGGCCGCACGGGGCGTGACCCCGGCGCGGCGAGTGACCTCGCGGAGCACGATCGACTCCGCACCCGCAGGCCGCGCGAGCTCGATGGCCGCCTCGACCAGGGCAGCGCGCAGGTCGCCGTGGTGGTAGGCAGTCGCCGTCATCCGGACAGGCTATTCAGTGGACATCATTATGTCCACGGTGTAGACATTGGAGTACGTGCAGGCGGGGGATCGCTGCCGGCCGATCAGCAGCGGACTTCTCCTGTCCGCATGAGCTCCGAGGGTGAGAGACATGTCGAGAGATGCGGCCATCGAGGCCGAAAACCTGGTGAAGAAGTTCGGTGACAAGGCGGCCGTCGACGACGTCAGCTTCAGCGTGCCGACGGGCACGGTGCTGGGCCTGTTGGGACCCAACGGAGCGGGCAAGACCACGACCGTGCGGATGATGGCCACCTTGACCAAGCCCACGTCCGGCACCGGACGGGTGGCCGGGCACGACATCATCACCGACCCGCGCCAGGTCCGCCGCAACATGGGCCTGACCGGCCAGGCAGCCACGGTCGACGAGCTGCTGACGGGCCGGGAGAACCTCCGGCTGATCGGATCGCTGTACGGCCTGTCGAGCGACTACATCAAGCGAGCGACCGACGATCTGCTCGAGCGCTTCTCCCTCAGCGACTCCGGCAACAAGATCGCCAAGACCTACTCCGGCGGGATGCGACGGCGTCTCGACCTGGCGGTGAGCCTGATCGCCACTCCCCCGGTGCTGTTCCTCGACGAGCCGACCACCGGGCTCGACCCGCGCAGCCGGCTCGAGCTGTGGGACGTGCTGCGCGAGCTGGTCAACGACGGCACGACGTTGCTGCTGACCACGCAGTACCTCGAGGAGGCCGACCAGCTCGCGGACAACATCGTGGTCATCGACCGCGGCAAGGTGATCGCCGAAGGAACGCCGTTGCAGCTCAAGGACCAGTCGGGGGCCGCCTCGTTGGTGTTGACGGTCTCCCACGCGGACGACCTGCCGCTGGCCGAGAAGATGCTGCGCGCGCACGTCGCCGAGGTCCACGTCGACCCCGGCGCCAGGCAGCTCACGGCCTCGGCCGAGGGGCTCCAGCACATGACCCGCATCGCGGGCCTGTTCGCGGACAGCGAGATCGAGCTGGACGACATCGGGCTGAAACGACCGAGCCTCGACGACGTCTTCCTCCACCTCACCGGACACCGCGCCGAGGACACCACCGAACCGACCGACGAGACCCGCATGACCGAAGAGGTGCCCGCATGACGAACATCGACCGAGGTCAGCGACTGATCCCGCGCCCGCAGCTCGAGCGCCCCGAGATCGTGCAGACGGGCGTGCTGCGGCAGTCGCTCTCCATCACCCGTCGCAACCTGATCCACATCAAGCGCATGCCCGAGATGCTGATGGACGTCACGATCCAACCGGTCATGTTCGTCCTGCTCTTCGCCTTCGTCTTCGGCAGCTCGATCTCCATCGAGACCGAAGCCGGCTACAAGGCCTGGCTGCTCGGCGGCATCATGGCCCAGACGGTCGCGTTCTCGTCCTTCATCGTCGCGGTCGGACTCACCGCCGACCTGGAGAAGGGCATCGTCGACCGGATGCGGTCGTTGCCGATCAACCCGGCCTCGGTCCTGATCGGGCGCTCGATCTCCAGCCTGATGCACTCCTCGATCGGCCTCGTCGTGATGTCGCTGACGGGCTTGTTGATCGGATGGCGGATCAACACCAACGTGGCCGAGGCAGCGCTGGGCTACCTCCTCCTGGTCGGCTGGGGCTTCGCGATGATCTGGATCGGCATCCTCGCGGGCTCGGCCATGAGGTCGGTGGAGGCCGTCAACGGCGTCATGTTCGCCACCATGTTCCCGATCACGTTCCTGGCCAACACGTTCGCGCCCACCGACAACATGCCGCCGGTGCTCCGGACGATCGCCGAGTGGAACCCGATCTCGAGCCTCACCCAAGCCGTCCGTGAGCTGTGGGGCAACGACTACCCGCTCCGCGAGGGCGCCGCGCTGCCCCTCCAGCACCCGGTGCTCGCGACCATGATCTGGATCGTCGTGCTCACCGCGGTCGTCGCGCCGCTGGCCATCCGCACCTTCAACAAGCGCACGGCCAGCTGACCGCGGACCCGGGCCCGGGTCTCTGGGGCCCCGGTCTCTAGAATTGGGTGGTGTCCGAGCCCGCAGTCCTCATCAGCGGCCTCGAGATGCAGTACGGCGACAAGCGGGCCGTCGACGGGTTGTCGATGCAGGTCGACCGGGGCTCGATCACCGCTGTGCTCGGCCCCAACGGTGCCGGCAAGACGACCACCCTCGAGACGTGCGAGGGCTATCGACGGCCGCAGGCCGGGACGGTCCGGGTGCTCGGTCTCGATCCCCATCGCGAACGAGCCGCCCTGCTCCCCCGTATCGGCGTGATGCTCCAGGCCGGCGGCGCCTGGAGCGGCGTACGCGCGATGGAGATGCTGGACCACATCGCGTCCTTGCACGCCCACCCCCTCGACACCGCGATGCTGCACGACCGGCTCGGTCTCGGTGACTGCGGGCGCACTCCCTACCGCCGGCTCTCCGGCGGCCAGCAGCAGCGCCTCGGGCTGGCCATGGCGCTGGTGGGGCGTCCCGAGCTGGTCTTTGTCGACGAGCCCACTGCCGGGATGGACCCGCAGGCGCGGCGTACGACCTGGGAGCTCCTGGAGGAGATCCGGGGCGACGGCGTGACGGTCGTGCTCACCACCCACCATATGGACGAGGCCGAGCGCCTCGCCGACCAGATCCACATCATCGACCGGGGCCGCCTGATCGCGTCCGGGTCCCCCACCGAGCTGACCAGCGGCGGCCGTTCGGCCACCATCCGGCTGGTCGTGACCCGCCCTTTCCCCGACGGGGCCCCGGAGTCGCTGCGCCGCGAGCTGGGCTCCGAGACCGAGGTCACCCAGCTCGACGACCGGAGCATGCTGGTCACCGGACCCGCCGACGGCGGCACGCTCGGCACCGTGTCGCGCTGGTGCGAGAAGCACGACGTCCTGCCGGAGTCCCTGACCCTGGGCCGGGCCACCCTGGAGGACGTCTTCCTCCGGCTCACCGGACGCGAGCTCGTGCCATGAACACCTTCACACCTCGTCCCGGCTCGGCCCCGCTGAGCCGTCAGGTCGCCGCGCAGGCGCGCATGGAGGCGCGCCTGATGCTGCGCAACGGCGAACAGCTCCTGCTGGCCCTCGTGATCCCCGTGATCGTGCTCGTCGGGGGGGTGCTCGCCGCCGACCGCCTCGGCCTCGACCTCTCCGGACACAAACCGGTCGACGTGCTGACGCCCGGCGTCCTGGCGCTGGCCGTGATGTCGACCGCCTTCACCTCCCTGGCGATCGCCACCGGCTTCGAGCGCCGCTACGGCGTCATCAAGCGTCTCGGCTCCTCCCCCCTCCCTCGTCACGGACTGCTCCTCGGCAAGGTGCTGGCCCTCCTCAACGTGGTGGTCCTGCAGCTCGTGGTGCTGGTGGTGGCGGGCCTCGTTCTCGGCTGGCGTCCCTCGCTCGTCCATCCCCTGGTGTCGGCGGGGTCCGTGCTGGTCGCGGTCGCGGCGGGCACCTGGGCCTTCGCCGCGCTCGGACTCTTTGTCGCCGGCGTGCTGCGGGCCGAGGCGACGCTGGCCCTGGCCAACCTGGTCTACCTGCTGCTGATGGCCGGTGGCGGCGTCGTGCTGCCGACCGCGGCGTACGGCGCAGCGGCCGGTCCCATCTCGTGGTTGCCCTCGGCGGCGCTCGGGGACGCCATGCGGGCCGCGCTCGTCGATGCGCGGCTCGATGTCACGGCGATCGCCATCCTCGTCGGCTGGGGTGTCCTTGCCACACTGCTGACAGCACGTACCTTCCGTTGGGAATAGCCATGACCGCCCTGGACCGCCTCGCCACCCTTCACCGCTTCGCCTGGCCGCTGGCCGTCGCCAACCTCGTCGCCAACATCGGCATCGTCGTCACCGGTGGCGCCGTACGCCTCACCGGGTCCGGCCTCGGCTGCCCGACCTGGCCCAGGTGCACCGAGGAGTCCTACGTCGTGCACGGCGAGCTGGGCATCCACGGGGCGATCGAGTTCGGCAACCGGATGCTCACCTGGGTCCTGGTCGTGATCGCGGTGACGACGTTCCTCGCGCTGTGGCGCAGCGAGCGTGAGCGGGCGACGCGGCTCGCAACGGTGGTCGCCCTCGGCATCCCGGCCCAGGCCCTGCTCGGCGGCGTCACGGTGCTGACCCGGCTCAACCCGTGGATCGTGGCGCTCCATCTGCTCATCTCGATGGCGATCATCGGGGTCTGCGTGATGCTCCTCGACGAGCTGCGGGGCCCGGCCCGTCCCGCGACCGACCGCCTCCGAACCCCCGCTTGGTTGGTATTCGGCGCAACCTGGGTCGTCCTCTACCTCGGCACCGTGGTCACCGGCAGCGGACCGCACTCGGGCGACCTGGAGTCGCGGCGCACCGGGCTGGACCCGCAAATGATGTCCCACGTCCACGCCGCCGCCGTCTACGCCCTGGTCGCCCTGACCGTGGGCCTCGTCGTGGTCGCCCACCGACAGGGCGCCACCCTCGTGCGCAACGCGGCAGCCGGGTTGCTCGTGCTCGAGCTGGCCCAGGGCCTGCTCGGCTTCGTGCAGTACTTCACCGACCTGCCCGAGATCCTGGTCGGGGTGCACATGCTGGGAGCGGCGCTCATCTCCGCCTCGGTCACCTGGGCCGTGCTGACGACCCGCTTCCGACACCCTCAGCCGAAGAGCAGCGGGTCCAGGGCGACGGCCACGAACAGCAGCGAGAGGTAGAGGTTGGACATGTGGAACAGGCGCATCGGGTTGATCTCCTTGAGCGAGTCTGAGGACTTCGTGCGCTGCCACATCCGGTGGGCCTCCACCAGGAACACGACGCCGAGCACGGCCGCGGCGACCGGGTAGAACAGGCTCGTGTCGGCGACCGGCCACAGGGCCAGCGACGTCGCCACCATCACCCAGGCGTAGAGCACGATCTGCCGGCCCACCTCGGTCGCCGGCGCGACCGCCGGCAGCATCGGGACGTCGACGTTCGAGTAGTCCTCGCGGTAGCGCAGCGCCAGCGCCCAGGTGTGGGGCGGAGTCCAGAAGAAGACGACCAGGAAGAGGATCACCGGCGTCCAGGCCAGCTCCCCGGTCACGGCCGTCCACCCGATGAGCGCCGGGAAGCAGCCCGCGAGGCCGCCCCACACGATGTTCTGGGTCGTCCGCCGCTTGAGCACCATCGTGTAGACGAAGACGTAGAAGGCGTTGGCCAGCACCGAGAGCGCCGCGCTGAGCCAGTTGACCCACAGCGCCAGCACCACGGTGGACAGGACGGCCAGGATCGTCGCGAAGACCAGGGCCGAACGCGCGGTGACGATGTGCCGGGGCAGTGCTCGTCTCCGGGTGCGGCGCATCTGCTCGTCGATGTCACGGTCGTAGACGCAGTTGTACGTCGACGCGGACCCGGCCGACAGCGCGCCGCCGACGACGGTGGCCGCCACCAGCCCCAGCGACGGGATCCCTCGTTGGGCGAAGAACATCACCGGCACGGTCGTCAGCAGCAACAGCTCGATGACACGTGGCTTGGTGAGGCCGACGTACG
>NZ_JAOPXV010000126.1 GCF_025964975.1 Nocardioides sp. | reverse complement strand
CCTTGTCGGCGTAGGGGTATTGCGCGTCGTACTTCTCGACGAGCGCCTGCCGCACCTCCCACATCGTCCCGTTCCAGATCTCGCCGTCGGCGTGCACCTCCGGGCCGGTGGTGTCGAAGCCGTACTGCGAGAAGTTCAGGGGGTTGTCGTTGATCGCGTAGTCGCGGATCGCTGTCTCGAGGTTGCCCGTGGCGTAGGCCCCGACGGCCCAGATGTTCCCGCCATTGCCGTAGCCGTGGCTGAACTGGTATTCGCCGGCTACCAGGTCACCCCACGACTCGCCCATGGCGCCACCCTGCTCGGAGGTGAGGCCCTGGTCGGGGCCACCGACCATCCGGTTGGTGATCGCGTGGGTGTACTCGTGCCCGACGATGCCCATGTCGAGCCCGCCGTCGGTGCAGGGTGCGTAGAAGGCTCCGGCGATCGGCTGGAAGAGGTACTGGTTGGTGATACCGGGGGTGCCGTCCTGGAGGGTGACCTGGTTGGCGTTGTCACGCCCGAGGTAGGAGGGGGCCCCGCCGTTGATCGCGCCCGCCTGGGCGTTGCCGATCTCGGGGTCACCCCCCACGCCGCCGCGGGACCCGTTGTCGCTCTGCATGTTGTAGTTCTTCTCGGTGAACCCGAGGTAGTAGCTGTAGTCGTGCATGCGGTTGTGGCTGGCGAACAGAGCGGTCACCGAGGCGTTGATGTCGTTGCCTCCGGGCCGGAGCTGGGTCGGGTCGCACTCCGAGTTGTTCCACGCGTCGGTGAATTCATCGGTGTAGCTGCGCGTGGGGGAGTAGGGCGCCTGCGCGGTCCCACCCGGCGTGAGGGGACTCGCCCACGCCTCGTGCGTGTTGGCGTTGTTGCCGATCGTGGTGAAGGTCGGTGCAGCGCCCACGGTGTCCCACGGTCCGAAGGCCGCGATGTTCTCGAGGTTGCCGGGGGGTGTCGAGCACTCGCCGACCGGGGACGGGGCGGACCAGCAGCCGATCACGGAGTTGGTTGGTGTCTCGGTGGGGTTGTCGAGCGTGGGGTTGGTCAGGAAGTAGCGCCAGCGCGGGGTGGGGACGATGGAACCGGCCGACGGGGCGGCCGTGTTGGTCGTGTTGACCGTCAGCGAGTACTGGCCGACCACGATGGAGGCGTCATCGAAAGGACAGACCTGGGCGGCGTACTCGTCCTGCGGGATCGAGGCTGCTGCGTAGGTGACGACCTCGGGGTTGGTAGCTAGGTCGTTGGCCGCCAGCACGTTGCCGTTCTTGTCGAGGATCTTGACCACGAAGTCGTCAGTGGGAGACCCGATGGCGACGGCGTTGATCTGACGGGTGGCGCCGTCGGTGAGGGTGAACGGGTGAGGGGGTGCGCACGCGGTGGACGTGACCGTTCCCTGGAAGGTCTGGGTGTCCTCCATGTTGTCGACCTGGTTCCGGCGGACCAGGTCCTTGCCCGTCGCCGCGTCGATCAGCACCGTGTACGCCGAAGCTGCGCCGCCTGCGACGTTGACGACGTTGGCCTCGTAGACCGGCCTGACGCTGCCGCCCGCCAAGGGGAGGGAGCGCAGGCGGACCTGCTGCTCCTGCGCGAACCCTGGCACTCCCAGGCGGGTCCAGCCGCCCGACTTCGCGGTGACGATGTCGGCCACCTTGTCGCTCGTGACACCGAGGCCGACGCTGGAGGCCGCGGCCAGCCAGGCGTCAAGGGGGCTCAGCGTGGCCGCGGCGGGTGTGCCTGTGGCCGGCACGAGCGACGACGAGACGTAGAAGACCTTGCCTTCGTCGACGCCCACGGTGACCAGACCGTTCTCGGCCGAGGCGAGGCCGCCGAACTCCTGCCGGAACAGCACTGCACGTGAATCGTCCCGAGCGAGCTCCTGGCTGTTCACCAGCGTCAGCCCGTCGACCTGGGTCGAAGTCAACCCGAAGACGGCGGCGTTGCTGCGCAGCCACGTGCGCGCGCCGTCGGCGGGGCTCCCGGGAGCGGCGCCCAGGCTGCCGTCGGTCGGCAGGATCGAGGCCGGGGTCCCGAACGAGTTCCACCGCAGTTGTACGGCGCCGAGCTGGTCCGCCGCCTGCCGCTGGACGAGCGACGGCTGGGCCGTCTGCTGGTCGGCGAAGTCCTGCAGTCCCGCAACGGGGTCGCCCGGTGTGATGACGTCCTGCACCTCCACCACGGGAGCGGGTGTCGAGGCCGCGCTGCTGGCAGGGAGCTGCATGAGTCCCGGGACAAGGGTGATCGTCAACATGCCGGCGGCCAGGAGGGCGGTGGCGCGGCGGGGGGAGGGCTGGGTCATGCCCGCACAACTCGCAAGTAGGACGCGCGTTACGCGTCGCGTCGGAAAATTCCTGGACCGTCCGTTCCCCGGAACTCCTTGGATCGATCCAAGAAATGGTCTACGGTCGTCCCTCGTGCGCGCTATTCGACGATTCACTGTCCGTCCTGTCCTGCCCCAGAGCCTGGTCGGCCTGACCACCCTGGCGGGCAATCTTCGGTGGTCCTGGCACCCGGAGACGCAGGACGTCTTCGCGGCGATCGACCCGCAGCTGTGGGTGGAGGTCAACCACGACCCCGTACGCCTGCTCGGTGCCGTGGGCCGCGAGCGTCTCGACGAGCTGTCGCGCGACGAGTCGTTCCTGGCCCAGCTGGAGGCAGCCACCAGCTCGCTGCAGGACTACCTGACCGGCGAGCGGTGGTACGCCCGCAAGGCCGGTGCCGACGCCCCCGCGGCCATCGCCTACTTCTCTCCCGAGTACGGCATCAGCGCCGTGCTCCCGCAGTACTCCGGTGGTCTGGGAATTCTGGCGGGCGACCACCTCAAGGCGGCCTCCGACCTGGGCATCCCCGTGATCGGCGTCGGGCTGTTCTACCGGCACGGCTACTTCAAGCAGTCGCTGTCCCGCGAAGGCTGGCAGCAGGAGACCTACCCGGTCCTCGACCCCGACGAGCTGCCCCTGCACCTGCTCCGCGACGCCGACGGCTCGCGCGCCATCGTGTCGATCTCGATGCCGGGTGGCCCCGACCTGCTGGCGCGGATCTTCGTCGCGAGCGTGGGCCGCGTCCCCCTGCTGCTGCTCGACTCCGACATCGAGGAGAACCCGCAGTACTACCGTGACGTCACCGACCGGCTGTACGGCGGCAACTCCGAGCACCGCCTGCGCCAGGAGCTCCTCCTCGGCGTCGGGGGCGTGCGCGCCCTGCGTGCCTACTCCCGCATCACCGGCAGATCGGAAGAGC
>NZ_JAOPXV010000207.1 GCF_025964975.1 Nocardioides sp. | reverse complement strand
CCTCGACCTCTGGTTCAAGAAGATGGAGCAGGCGGACGGAGGACCACGCGCGGAGACTCTGGGGTACTACCGCTCCCACGTCCGCTGGATCCTCGACCCCGACAAGACGGAGCACCCGCTCGGCGCTCACCAACTCCGGCACGTGCGACCGGTGATCATCCAGGCCGCGCTCGACAGCGCCGGCGTTTCTCCCGACCTGCGCAAACGCATTCGCAGCGTCCTCGTGCGCGCGTTCAACATGGCGATCTTCCACGAGGCCATGACGGCAACCCGGCCACGGCGGTCCCTTCGGTCCCTGTGCCACGAAACAAGAAGAAGCCTGTTCCCCGTGAAGGACCTGGACGCCGTGCGCGCCGCCATCCGCGAGTGGGCCAACGCCGAGAAGCGGAACGGTCCGAAGAGCGTCGACCTGCCCGACATCGTTGAGATGCTTATCGCCACCGGCATGAGAATCGGCGAACTGCTCGCCCTTCGATGGTCCGACATCGAGTTGACGCCGCCGCCCGAACGGCGGGACGACGACGGGTGGTTCCCGTGGTTGATGGTGAACGGCCAGATCACCTCGAAAGGCAAGCGGGTCGACTACGGCAGGACCCACGCCGCGATCCGCCCCATCGCGCTCCCGGACTGGGCTGCGGCGCTGCTACGCCGATGCAAGGTTGCCCAGACCCCCAACGACCTCGACGCAGTGTTCATCACTTGCAACGGCACCTGGCTCTTCCCCACCACCGTCCAAGGCCGGCTGCGCCACATCCGTCTGCTCGATGACTACGCCGCCCTCGCCGCGCTCCGCGATGTCTCGCCCCACTCGTTCCGCCGAACCGTGGCCACCGAGATCGACGAGGTCTACGACGCCGAGGCCGCCATGAACCAGCTCGGCCACACGTCGAAGGCGGTCACCGAAAGGCACTACATCAACCGACGGCTCGTTGTGCCCGACTACCGGGCCGCCACCGACCGCCTTACTCCCGGCCCGAGACGAGCGATGGGCCGACTCCCGGGCTTTGAGAGTCCCTCGGCGGTCACGAATGACCTCCCGGTCCGTGGACGCTCTCTGAGCCGTCTACGGGCCGTTCTGCGCGCCCTCAGGCCGTCCCGACAGGCCGTCCCGACAGGGCGCGTGAGGCGTCGCAACCCGAGCCCGAGAACTCAAAGTGAGCCCAAAGTGAGCCTTAAGGCCCGTTCTCGGGACTCACGCCCGAGGGCCCAGATCACATCACCGCAGGTCAGAGCCGCTTTTCGTGAGCAATGCGACGCATTCGACGTGATGCGTCATCGGGAAGAGGTCGAAGGCCCGCAGGGTCTCCAGCCGGTAGCCGTGCTCGGCGAAGATGGCGACGTCGCGAGCCAGCGCGGCCGGGTCACAGGCGACGTAGGCCACGGCGCGGGGTGCTCGGGCGACCACCTGCTCCACCACGGCCCGCTTCGCGCCCTCGCGCGGCGGGTCGAGGACGACGAGGTCGAAGATCTCGTCGTACGCCGCAGCGAGCACCCGGTCCACCGAGCCGCACTCGACGACGGCGCCCTCGTGGGTCGAGAGGTTCTCCACAGCGTGTTGCGAGGCGGGGCGGTCCCCCTCGATCGCCACGACGCGTGCGCCCGTCCCGACGGCGTCGGCGATGAAACGGGCGAACAGCCCGACCCCGGCGTAGAGATCGAGCACTCGCTCCCCGGGCTGGGGCGAGAGCAGGGACAAGACCGTCGAGACGAGCACCGAGGGGGCACCGGGGTGCACCTGCCAGAAGCCGTCCGGCTCGACGAGGAAGTCCACTCCCAGCACGTTCTCCGCGATCACAGGGCCCGGGGTAGGTTCTCGCGCCGAGACCTGCGCGATCAGGCAGTCGTCCACCGGCACGACCCGGCGTGATCGGTGGGCGCGGAGCCCGCGGAGGCCGTCCGCGGTCGTCGCCCACTGCATGCGCGTACGCCAGCGCAACCCCTCCTCGTCCCCGGGGACCTCCTCCACCTCGACGTCCAGCTCGAGCCCGGCCAGCCGACTCAGCTGCTCCGACACCACGGCCGCCTTCAGCGCTCGCTGCCCAGACACCGTGACGTGCTGGAAGTCGCAGCCGCCACACAGGCCCGGGCCGGAGAATGGACACGGGGCCGCGACGCGGTCCGGCGATGGGTCGAGCACCGAGACCGCATCACCCCGCCAGAAGCGATCGCCGTCAGTGCCCTCGGTGATCTCGAGGATGACGCGCTCGCCGGGGAGGACGTGCCGGGTGAACACCACGCGCGACTCGGGCGCTGGGAGCCGAACGATGCAGTGTCCACCGTGCGCCACCGGTCCGACGACTGCCTCGAACCGCTGGCCGACGCGGGAGTCGCCTCGCTCCTTGCGCGGTCTGGGACGTCGATTCATGCGTCGATCTGCCGGTCTCGATCGGTTTCGTAGTTGTCGCGCAGGACCCGGCCACGACGGAGGTCGCCCGCCTGCACACGCTGGTCCTCACGCGTTCCGCGCTCCTCGGCGATCTGGGACGACCGCAGCTGGTACGGCACCGAGGTGACCATGACGCCTGGCGTGAAGAGGAGTCGGCCCTTGAGCCGGAGGGCGGTCTGGTTGTGCAGGAGCTGTTCCCACCAGCGACCGACGACGTACTCGGGGATGTAGACCGCCACGACTCCGCGTGGGCTGGCCCGACGGATCTCCTGGGCGTACTCGACGATCGGTCGCACGATTTCGCGATAGGGCGAGTGGAGCACCTTGAGCGGCGTGTCCAGGTTGCGTTCGTCCCACTCCTCCAGCAGCCGGTTGGTCGCCGCTGCGTCGATGGAGACGTAGATGCCCTCGAGCACGTTGGGACGCGTCGCCTTCGCGAAGGCCAGGGCGCGCAGGGTCGGCTTGTGGAGCCGCGAGACGAGCACGATGGCGTGCACCCGGGTCGGGAGCACCTTGTCCTGCTCATCTGCCGCGAGCTCTGCCTCGACCATCGCGTAGTGGTTGCCGATGCTCTTCATGATCAGGAAGAAGATGCCCATCGCGATGATCGTGATCCAGGCACCGGCGAGGAACTTGGTGGCCAGCACGATCACCAGCACCACTGCCGTCATGCCCAGCCCGAACGTATTGATCGCGCGCGAGCGCATCATGCGGCGTCGCATCGCCGGGTCGGTCGTCTGCTTCAGGTGGCGGGTCCAGTGGCGGATCATCCCGAGCTGGCTGAGGTTGAAGGAGATGAAGACACCGACGATGTAGAGCTGGATCAGCTTGGTCGTCTCGGCGTCGAAGACGACGATCAGGAGCACCGACATGGCCGCGAGGAAGACGATGCCGTTGCTGTAGGCGAGGCGATCACCTCGCGAAGCCAGCGAGCGCGGCGCCAGACCGTCCTGGGCGAGGATCGAGCCGAGCACGGGGAACCCGTTGAAGGCGGTGTTGGCGGCCAGCACAAGGATGATGCCGGTCACGGTGATCACGAAGTAGAACCCCGGCGGGAAGCCGTCGAAGACCCCGGCGGCGATCTGCGAGATGACCGGGTGCTGCTCGTAGCCGCGTGGCAGCACTCCCCCGGCGGCACTGCGCAGCCGCTCGATCTCGTGCGGGTCGACGTAGCGGATGCTCATCTGCCTGGCCAGGACGATGACGCTCATCATCATCGTGACCGCGATCAGCGCGAGCATGAGCAACGTGGTCGCGGCGTTCTTGCTCTTCGGCCGCCGGAACGCCGGCACCCCGTTGGAGATGGCCTCGACACCCGTCAGCGCGGCACACCCCGACGAGAAGGCTCGCGCGAGCAGGATCACCATCGCCACCTGGGTCAGCGGGCCGTCCCAGCCCTGAGCAGGATCGATGGTGAGGTCGGCGCTCTCGGCCAGCGGCAGGTCGCCCACCAGCAGCCGGGTCAGGCCGTACGCGCACATGCCCAGGATCGCGACCATGAACAGATAGGTCGGTACGGCGAAGTAGGCCCCGGACTCCCGGACCCCGCGCAGGTTCAGCGCCGCGAGGAACACCACTGCCACGCTGGCAGCCGTTGCCTCGTGGCCGATCAGGGCCGGGATCGCCCCTGCGGCGTACTGCGCAGCCGAGGAGATCGACACTGCGACGGTCAGCACGTAGTCGACGAGCAGGGCACTGGCCACGGTGATGCCGGCGTTGCGCCCGAGGTTGACCGTCGCCACCTCGTAGTCACCGCCGCCGGACGGGTAGGCATGCACGGTCTGCCGGTAGGACGCGACCACGGTGATCATGACGATCGCGACAGCCAGCCCGATCTTCCAGCTCCAGACGTACGCCGACGCGCCGGCCACGCTGAGCATGATGAAGATCTCGTCCGGCGCGTAGGCCACTGAGGAGAGCGCGTCGCTGGCGAACACGGGCAGCGCGATGCGCTTGGGAAGGAGGGTCTCGCCGAGCTGACTGCTGCGGAGCTTGCGTCCGAGCAGGATCCGTTTCGATACGTCGCCGACACCCACGAGGGGACAGCGTAGTCACGGGCAGCAGCTTCGGACGCACCCGCGGCTCGACGGGCATCCGTGGCGGCAACCCGCTGGGATACGGTTCGCTCGTGCACGTCGTCATCATGGGCTGTGGCCGGGTCGGTTCGACCCTTGCCCGAAGCCTCGAGGATCGCAACCATACGGTCGCCGTCATCGACAGCGACCCGGACGCGTTCCGTCGCCTGGGTCCGTCGTTCAACGGCGACAAGGTCACCGGCTACGGCTTCGACCAAGAGGTCCTGGAGAAGGCGGGCGTCCGTCGCGCTGATGCCTTCGCGGCGGTCTCCAGCGGTGACAACTCCAACATCATCGCGGCCCGGGTGGCGCGAGAGACGTTCGGGATCCAGCAGGTCGTGGCCCGCATCTACGACCCCGGCCGCGCCGAGGTCTACCAGCGGCTGGGGATCACCACGGTCGCCACGGTGAAGTGGACCGCCGACCAGGTGCTGCGACGCATCCTGCCCGCGGGCGCCGAGCCCGACTTCCGCGATCCGTCCGGCACGATCCGGCTCGACCACATCCAGGTGCCCGAACAGTGGATCGGTGAGCGCACGATCAACTTCCAGGAGCAGTCACGCAGCCGCATCGCCTGGATCGACCGCCTGGGTGAGGGCATGATCCCGACCAGCGAGACCGTCATCCAGGAGGGCGACATGCTCCACCTCGTCATGCGCGAAGAGGTCGCGGCGCACGCCTACTCCGTGCTCGACCGCGGACCGGAGGAGCAGTAGAGATGCGCGTAGCCATCGCCGGAGCCGGCGCCGTCGGGCGCTCCATCGCTCGCGAGCTCATCGGCAACGGTCACCAGGTGCTGCTGATCGACAAGTCCCCCGCCTCGATCCGTCCCGAGCGGGTCCCCGACGCGGAGTGGCTCCTGGCCGACTCCTGTGAGCTCTCCTCGCTCGAGGAGGCGCAGTTCGACAAGTGTGACGTGGTCATCGCCGCGACCGGGGACGACAAGGTCAACCTCGTGACCTCCCTGCTGGCCAAGACCGAGTTCGGTGTGCCGCGCACGGTCGCCCGGGTCAACCACCCCAACAACGAGTGGCTGTTCACCGAGGCGTGGGGCGTGGACGTCAACGTGTCGACCCCGCGCATCATGTCGGCTCTCGTCGAGGAGGCCGTCAGTGTCGGCGACCTGGTCCGTCTCTTCACGTTCCGCCAGGGCAACGCCAACCTC
Source organism: Nocardioides sp. (assembly GCF_025964975.1). Classification (GTDB taxonomy): domain Bacteria; phylum Actinomycetota; class Actinomycetes; order Propionibacteriales; family Nocardioidaceae; genus Nocardioides. Next base: position 17,753 of record NZ_JAOPXV010000207.1, on the reverse strand, counting down.
GTCGAGATGACGCTGCCGCCGGAGTCGCCCTACGTCGGCACCCCGAGCGGGCTGGTGCCCTTCCCCGACAACTGCGCACTGGTCACCATCTTGCGCGACGGGCAGGTCTACACCCCCAGCGGCGAGCAGCTGCTGGAGGCCGGTGACGAGCTGCTGTTCGTCGTGCCGGCCGACGTCGAGGAAGAGCTCGAGCGGCTGCTGTCGCCCACCAGCCACGGCGGCTGAGCCCCACACAGCGGCACCACCGGCCCACACCATGGACCGCAGGTCGGGTCAGGTCGCGGGAGCCACCGGCGTCTGGTTGCGGGTGAGGAGCCAGGCCATGGACGCCAGCGCGGCGATCTGCAACGGCCACCCCAGGCCGATCTTGAGAGCCCCGAGGATGGCGACCGCCGTGTCGGGATCGATCGAGCCGGAGTTGCCGGCGAGCCAGATGGGAGCCTGGAGGGCTACCCGCAGCAGGCACGGCAGCACGAGGAGCCACGTCAGGCGGGTGCACAGCTTCACGACCTGCTTGTCCTGGTGCCAGGCGGTCGGGTCGCCGGTGACGCTGCCGACCATGAAGCCGACGATCGGCCAACCGACCAGGCAGGTCAGGGCCAGCACCACGGTGTAGGCCGAGTTGTAGAGGATGCCGGGCAGGAAGTACGCAAGCGCCTGCTCCTGCTCGGAGCCGCCACTCGCCGCCGACCTGGCCACGAACAGCCACCCGATACCGATGCCGACCATCGCGTTGACCACGAACTGGACCGACGAGCGCTGGACCACACGGATGATCAGGAGCAGCACGGCCGCCGACAGGCTCACGGCCAGGGCGAGGTTGAGCTCGCGGGTGGTGAGCCACAGGACCGTGAAGGCGATCGTCGGGACGGCCGCCTCGACCATGCCGCGTCGCCCGCCGAGGGCCTCGGTCAGCTGGCGGCGTACGACGGCCTCGACCGTCTCGACCGTGGCAGGGGCCTCCGGCGTCGCAGCCTTGCTCATGGGATCAACTCGTATCGCGGGTTGAACAGGACGCGGTGGCCGGTGGCCGAGCCGATCCGGCCCTCGACGCGCATCGCCCGCCCGGGACCGATGCCCGCGATCCGCCGCCGACCCAGCCACACGATCGTGATGACTCCACTGCCGTCCTCGAGCTCGGCCTCGAGCGCGGGCACACCGCCACGCGGTCGCAGCGTCACGGTCTTGATGGTGCCGCGCATGGTCACGCGTTCGCGGTCGGGCGCCTCTCCGATCGGCACGTCGCCGGCCGCAGCGTGGGCCGCGCGCAGGTCGCGCGCGTGCGCCTCGCCGCTGTCCGCCCACCGCGACAGGCTGCGCCGCAGACGGCTCTTGTTCTCGGCCACGACCTCGTCACTTCACCCGTCGTGCCTGCTCGGGCAGCGTGGCCGGCAGCGGCTCACCTACGGGCATCGCACCGGTGCCGCGGCGTACGACGACCTGCGCCAACGCGTCCTCCCACTCCCCTGCCTCCTCGGGCTGCACCGCCGGCCGGCCGAGGAAGGAGGCACGCAGCATCCAGCGCTGGCCGTTGATGCCGACGATCCGGGTGGGCTGCAGTGCCACTTCGCCGTCGGGCTTGCGCACCGGCATCTGAGCGACGAGCTCGGTGCCGAAGCGGCCCTCGCGCTCCTCGGCGCTACCACCACGTCCGACGATGTCGTCGAGGATCTGCGGTCGCACCGTGCCCCACAGGTCGCCGTTGCGGGGTGCGGCGAAGGCCTGAAGCTCGAGCGCGCCGTCCGGGCCCGCCAGCATCACGGCCTGGACGGTGCCGCTCGGCTCGTCGACCTGGAGCCGCAGCTCACGCCCTTCACTCGGGGTGATCAGGAGCGAGCCGAGGTCGACGCGCAGGACGCTGTCGTCCTGGACCTGGGACTCGTCGAAGGGGCCGTCCGTGCGCGGTCCGGCCGAGTCCCCCGGGGCCGCCGGGTCATCGGGGGCATCCGCACTCGACTGGGCGACGGGTTCGGAGGTGGGCTCCGACTTGCGGCGGAACTTCACGTCAGTCACTCCATTCGTGGTGCTGCAGGTCCGGGCTGTGGCTGCTCACAAAGGAGCGAAGCCACCGGTAGAACCGTAGCCCCCTGCACCTCGTCGGGAGTCGGGGAGTGCGTCGACCTCGACGAAGCGGGCGCGCTCGACGCGTTGGACGAGGAGCTGGGCCACCCGGTCACCGCGCCTCAACGTCACCGGCAGGTGCCGGTCGTGGTTGACCAGCAGCACCGTGATCTCACCGCGATAACCGGCATCGACGGTCCCCGGCGTGTTGACGATCGACAGCCCGTGACGAGCCGCCAGGCCGGAGCGGGGGTGGATGAGGGCGACGAACCCGTGCGGCAGGGCGATGGAGATGCCGGTCGGCACGAGTGCTCGCTCACCCGGCGCCAGGGTGACGTCCACCGTGCTGTGCAGGTCGGCGCCGGCGTCGCCGGGGTGGGCATAGGACGGGAGCGGGAGGGATGGATCGAGGCGGACGATCTCGACGTCGAGGTCCGTGGAGGGCTGGTCGGGCACCCGCGGAATCTACCCGCCAGCGGCGGCTCCCGGGAGCCCGCCTAGGCTCTGTGGCGTGGAGTTCGCGGAACGGCTGAGCGTGCCGCTGCGCTGGTGGGTGCAGGGAACCATGATGGTCGCCACCCTGTGGCTGGCCCTCGTCGTCGCGGTCCCCCTCACCGTCGCCTGGGTCGTGACCGGCCTGGCCTTGGCAGTGCTGAGCGCGCTCTTCGTCTCGTACGGCGCAGCGCGGGTCAGCGTCGGTGACGGCGTGCTGCGGGCGGGTCGTGCACAGATCGCGACCGACCACCTCGGTGCTGTCACGCCTCTCGACCCCGAGGCCATGCGTCTGCAGGCCGGGCGCGACGCCGATGCCCGCGCGTTCCTGCTCCTGCGTCCCTACGTCAAGCGCGGGGTGCGGGTGGACCTCCACGACCCGAGCGACCCTGCGCCGTACTGGCTGATCAGCTCGCGGCACCCCGATCGGCTCGCGGCCGCGCTGGCCGCCTCGGCCCCCAGCAGCCCGCAGCGGCCCGGATCCTCTGGATAGGGTGGCGCCATGGCATCTGGATCCAGCAGCAAGGTATGGACGGCGTTCTCCCTCGCCTCGGCGCTCGGCGCGGCGGCAGTGGCCCGGAAAGGCCTGAACACCACATGGCGTGCGGCGACGGGCAAGAACCCGCCCGCCAACCCGGCCGACCCCGACGTCGACGTGTGGGAGGCAGTCGCATGGGCGGCCTTCAGCGGCACGGTCATCCAGGTCGCCCGCATGCTCGCCGGCCGCAAGGCGGCGCACTACTACGCCCGGTCGACCGGTCACCTGCCGCCCGGGCTGCGCCCGCAGGACCGGGACGCCGATGACGCCCCTCCTCAGGTGACCTGAGCAGGACGCCCCTCAGGGGACCTGAGGAGGACGTCCCGCGTCACGACTCACATGCAGTCGCGGCAGACCAGCTTCTTCTCGTCCGCGAGCTGCGAACGGTGGTGCACCAGGAAGCAGCTGCGGCAGGTGAACTCGTCCTCCTGCCGCGGCATCACCTCGACAGCGAGCTCCTCGTGCGACAGGTCGGCGCCGGGCAGCTCGAAGGATTCGGCCGCCTCGGTCTCGTCCTCGTCGACCTTGCCGGAGTTCTTGTCGTGCCGACGAGCCTTGAGCTCCTCGATGCTCTCTTCGCTCTGGTCTTCCTCGGTCTTGCGCGGCGCGTCGTAGTCAGTAGCCATTTCGTCCCTCTCACCCTCAGCACGAGATCCTGCGGCGGGATCTCGTCATGCTCGTCGGCGCCAGATTGTGCACCATCGACGTGGAGGCCGCTACGGCGGTCCCGTCATGACCCGTGAACAGAAGATGTGTACTCCCTATTCCCGCCCGTCCCGGGCGAGGAAGCCGGCGCTGCCCAGCGCCTCGACGAAGCTGTCCCAGCCGGCCGCCGGCGTCCCGGCGACGAGCCCGCGGGAGGCGGCACCGGGGACGGAATCGGCCAGCCGGCCCGCCAGCAGGCCGAACCGTCCGCCGGCCTCCGTCAGGACGAGCGCGCCGGCGCTGTAGTCCCACGGCTGGGGCCCCTCCTCGACATAAGCGTCGCCACTGCCGTCGGCGACATGGCACAGGTCGAGGGCACAGGAGCCCATCCGGCGGATGTCCCGCACGTGCGGCAGCAATGCAGCCACACAGGCGCCCTGGTGGGCACGCACGTCCCCGCGGTAGCCGAAGCCGGTCAGCACGAGGCGTTCGGACAGCGGCGGGCTCGGGCGTACGGCGATGGGCCGGCCCTCGCGCGTCGCGCCGGCGTCCAGCGCTGCGGCGTACTCGACGCCCGAGGAGCCGTTGATGACGACACCCGCGACCACCTCGCCCTCGACCTCGGCGGCGATGGAGACGGCCCAGTCGGGCAGCCCATAGAGGTAGTTGACCGTGCCGTCGATCGGGTCGATGACCCACCGCACGTCACTCGTGCCGGGATGGTCGTCGCCCTCCTCCCCCATGATCGCGTCGTCGGGACGCTCGGCGAGGATCCGTCGCCTGATGAGCTCCTCGCACCTGCGGTCGGCCGCGGTGACGACGTCCACCGCGCTGGTCTTGGTGTCGGCGACCTCGATCCCGCTCTCCCGCATCGACCTGGCCAGGGCCACGGCCTCCCGGCCGACGACGAGCGCCAGGTCGCGCAGGTCGAGGCTGAGGGCGGACCGCGTGCTCACGCGTCCTGTCCGCACAGCGCCGGGCGCTCGCCTCGGGGGTTGGGGCAACAGCCCACCGCGCAGACACCCGACCAGGGCGGCATGGACCCGACCGTCTCCGGCTGCACCGGCTCGCCTCGCTCAGCCGCAGCACGCTCCAGCAGCAGGTCCCGCGCCATCGCGACGAAGCGAGGGTCGACGCCCGGGGTCGCGGCCCGGGCCGCCTCCAGCCCGAGCTTCTCGGCCGTGGCCAGCGCCTCGATGTCGAGGTCGTAGATGACCTCCATGTGGTCGGAGACGAAGCCGATGGGGATCAGCACGACGGCCTTCGTCCCGGTGGCCGCCAGCGCGTCGAGGTGGTCGTTCACGTCCGGCTCGAGCCACGGGGTCCTCGGCGAACCCGAACGTGAGCAGTAGACGAGGTCGTGCCGCCGGCGCCGTCCCGTCTGGTGCCGCAGCCGCGCGCTCACCTCCTCGACTGCGCTGAGGTGCTGTCGCACGTAGGCGTCACCGTCGGGGCCGCTCGTCCGCGCCATCTCGGTGGGGATGGAGTGGGTGACGAAGACCAACACGGCATCGTCGCGCACCTTGTCGGACAGCTCGGCCAAGGAGGTGAGGGCGGCGTCGACGACCGGTTCGATGAAGCCCGGGTGGTTGAAGTACTGGCGGAGCCGGTCGAGTCGGGGCGCCCCCTCGACCTGGGCGACCGCGTCCGCGAGGTCCTCGCGGTACTGCCGGCACGAGGAGTAGGACGAGTAGGCCGACGTGGTCAGGACCGCCGCGCGTCGGATGCCGTCGTCGCGCATCTGCGTCATCGCCTCGGTGAGGTAGGGGTCCCAGTTGCGGTTGCCCCAGTAGACCGGCAGGTCCATCCCGTTGCCCGCGAGGTCGTCGCGGATCGCCGCCAGCAGTGCGCGGTTCTGGTCGTTGATCGGGCTGCGGCCGCCGAAGAGGAAGTAGTGCTCCCCCACCGCCTCGAGTCGCTCGCGCGGGATCCCGCGGCCCCGGGTGACGTTCTCCAGGAACGGGATCACGTCCTCCGGCTTCTCAGGCCCGCCGAAGGAGAGCAGCACGAGCGCGTCGTACGGCGAGACGTCTGGACCGTGCGAGGAAGACATGGCGTCAGCGTAGTGACCGCCACCTACATCACTAGGCTCCTCGGCATGGCTCCGTGGACCAACTGGGCAGGCACCGAGACCGCAGCGCCCGAGCGGGTCGTGGCGCCCCACCACGTGCGGGAGATCGTCGACGAGATCGAGCGCTCCCGCGCCCGCGGTCGCACGCTGAAGATGACGGGCACCGGCCACAGCTTCACCGGCATCTCCGCCCCGGTCGACACGATGGTCCGGCCCGACCACTTCACCGGCATCGTCGCCGTCGACCGGGACGCGATGACGGTCACCGTGCGGGCGGGGACCCCCCTGCACGTCCTCAACCAGCAGCTGACGGGCCTCGGCCTGTCCCTGCACAACATGGGTGACATCGCCGAGCAGACCCTGGCCGGCGCCACCTCGACCGGGACCCACGGCACGGGCGGGACGGTCGCCTCCCTGTCCGCCCAGATCGAGGGGTTCACGATCATCTCCGGCCAGGGCGAGGAGATCACGGCGTCGCGGGTGGACTCGAGCGACGTGTTCGCCGTCGGTCGCGTCGGGCTCGGGGCGCTCGGGATCCTGACCGAGCTCACCGTGAAGGTCGAGCCGCTCTTCGCCCTCGAGGCGCACGAGCAGCCGATGACGTGGGACACCGCGCTTGCGACGTACGACGAGCTGACCGCGGACCACGACCACGTGGACGTCTACTGGTTCCCCCACACCGAGCACGCACTGGCGAAGGTGAACGACCGGCGGACGGACCTCGACGACATCCGCCCGCTCAGTCGCTGGCGGCACTGGCTCGACGACGAGCTCCTCTCCAACACCCTGTTCGGGATGATCACGAGCCTGGGCACCAGCGCTCCCGCGGCCGTGCCCGTGCTCAACCGGCTGTCGGGCCGGGCCTTGTCCGAGCGTACGTTCAGCGACGTCGCCCACCGGGTCTTCACGTCGTCGCGACGGGTGCGCTTCAAGGAGATGGAATACGCCGTGCCGCGGGAGGTGGGCGTGGAGGCACTCCGTGAGGTGCGTCGGGTCATCGACGCCTCGACGTGGCGGATCGGCTTCCCTATCGAGGTCCGCACCACGCCCGCTGACGACATCGCGCTGTCCACGGCGTCGGGTCGCGAGTCGATGTATCTCGCGTTCCACGTGCCGGTCGGCGCCGACCACACGGACTACTTCACCGGCGTGGAGGACGTCCTGAGGCACTTCGAGGGACGCCCCCACTGGGGCAAGATGCACACCCGTGGCGCGGACGAGCTGTCGTCGCTGTACCCACGCTTCGGGGAGTTCCTGGCCGTGCGCGACGCGCTCGACCCGGACCGGGTGTTCACCAACCCCTATCTGCGCAGCGTGCTGGGCGACTGAGGCACGGCGTCCTAGACGTTGGCCGGGCCCCTGGGCTTCGGAGCGCGGATGTCCAGCACCACCGCGAGCAGCCGGAGCACCAGGCACACGCCAAAGCCGGCGAGGGCGACCAGGGCGAAGGGCTGGTCGAAGTGGTCCAGCACCACCGCGATGGCGGCGCCCAGCAGTGCCGGGGTGGCGTAGAGGCTGCCGCTGAAGACGACCGGGGGGCGACTGGCCAGCACGTCGCGCACCATGCCGCCGCCGATCCCGGTCACCATCCCCATCAGCGCCGCCGGCACCGGTCCGAGGCCGTACTCGACCGCCTTCAACGCCCCCGTGACGCAGAACAGGGCCAGTCCGAAGGCGTCCAGGACGTTGACCACGGGCTCGAGACGGCCGAGGGTCGGGTGGAAGACGAAGGTGACGACGCCTGCGGCGACCGGCACGGTGAGGTAGCGCCAGTCCGTCAATGCGGCGGGCGGCGTCGCGCCGATCAGGACGTCCCGCAGGAACCCGCCGCCGAGACCGGTGGTGCCGGCCAGCACGAGGACTCCGAACACGTCGAAGTCGCGGCGTACGGCGACCAGCGCGCCCGAGATGGCGAAGACGAAGATCCCGAGCAGGTCCAGGACGACCAGGGCGGCCGCCGAGTCGGGGATCCAGTCAACGGCGGAGACGAAGGGAAGCACTCCGCGAACGCTATCGGCAGGCACGCCGCTCGCGTGCCGTCCCCCACGCCCACGCTGGCGTAGGGTCGTGGTGACCGGAAATGGCGGGTCGAACCACCAGATCTCCACTCATCACAGCTAGGAGTGCAGCATCCATGGCGCACCTCACGCTTGCGGGACGAAGCGATGACGGCAAGCGCCTGCTGCTGGTGAGTGACAACGGAGCCGAGTTCACCCTCGACATCGACGCCCCGCTCCGTGCCGCCCTCCGCGGCGAACATTCCCGCATCGGCCAGTTGGAGATTCAGATGGACAGCTCTCTTCGCCCCCGTGACATCCAGAACCGCATCCGGGCGGGCGAGAGCCCCGAGGCAGTCGCCCAGGCCGCGCAGACCACGGTCGAGAAGATCATGGCCTTTGCGGCTCCGGTCATCGCCGAGCGCGCCCACGTCGCCGATCGTGCGCAAGGGTCCTCCCTGCGTCGCAAGACGGGCGACACCGGTGCTCGCACGCTGGGAGAGGCCGTCGGAGCCCATCTGCGCGGCCTCAACGTCGACCCCTCGCAGGTCGAGTGGGACTCGTGGCGGCGTGAGGACGGCCGCTGGACGCTCGCGGGCTCCTTCAACACCCCGCAGCGCCGAGGGACTGCGACGTTCGCCTTCGACCTCCGCGGCAGCTTCGTCACCTCCGAGGACGCCGACGCTCGCTGGCTGGTCGGCGAGGAGGTCGCCTCCGCGGCGACCAAGTCGTCGCGCGACGACCTCCAGCAGGCGCGGTCGCGCCGACTCAACGCAGTCCCGGCTGACGAGCTGCCGCTGGGCGAGGACGCCATCGGGCTCGCCGCCGCCGAGCGCGACGACCCGGGGCACGACGACCCGGGGCACGAAGACGAGGCTGAGGTGAGTCCGACCGAGACCACCCTGGACCTGACCGAGGCGGGCCTTCGCGCCGATCGTGCAGACGAGTCATCGTCCGACGACGCCGAGACGGCCGAGGAACCTCACAGCGGCACTGCGGCGGACTCAGCGTCGAGCGACCCGGCTGCGGACGAGCCGGCGGCCCGTCGGCCGGCCCGGAAGGGCCGTGGCCGCGCGTCGGTGCCGAGCTGGGACGAGATCATGTTCGGCGGTCCGAGCGACTAGCGCCTCGTCAGGCGGGCGCCGGGACACTAGTGTCCGGGGATGTCATACTTCCTCACCGGTGCCACCGGTTTCATCGGCCGCCACCTCGTCGAGGAGCTCCTCGATCACCGCGAGGGTGACATCTTCGTCCTCGTGCGGTCGGGCTCGAAGGCTCGTCTCGACGCACTGGTCGAGCACTGGGCGACCGACCGGGTGATCCCGGTCGTCGGTGACCTCGGGCAGGACGGTCTCGGGGTCGACCCGAAGTGGGTCAAGGCCCACCGCGGCCGGATCGATCACTTCTTCCATCTCGCGGCGATCTACGACATGACCGCCGACGCCGACGCCAACGACGCGATGAACGTCGAGGGCACCCGGCACGCGCTCGGCCTGGCCGAGCAGGTCGGCGCGGGCTGCTTCCACCACGTCTCGAGCGTGGCCGTGGCCGGTGACTTCCGCGGAGCCTTCGACGAGACGATGTTCGCAGAGGGCCAGCACCTCCCTTCCCCCTACCACCGCACGAAGTTCGAGTCCGAGGCGCTCGTCCGCGACCGCGCGACGGTCCCGTGGCGCGTCTACCGGCCGGCGATCGTGGTCGGCCACTCGGAGACCGGGGCGATGGACAAGGTCGACGGGCCCTACTACTTCTTCCCGCTGCTCAAGCTGCTGCGCGACAACCTGCCGGCCTGGCTCTCGCTGGTGGGCGTCGACCTGGGCGACACCAACGTCGTCCCGGTCGACTACGTCGCCAAGGCGATGGACCACCTTGCGCACGTGCCCGGGCGCGACGGCGAGGCCTTCCACCTCGTCAACCCGGAGCCCCAGCCGGTGGTCGACACGCTCAACCTGTTCTGCGCCGCCGCCGGTGCCCCGCGCTTCACCACCCCGATCGACCGCCGAGCCGGCAGGATGGGTCCCCTGGCGCTGGTCCCCCACGTGCTGCGGCCCTCGACCATGGTGGGAGCCCTCGTCCGGTCGGCTCCGATGCAGATGCTGCTCGACCAGACGATCGGCCGGGCCGGCATCCCGGCGGAGGTGCTGGGACACACGAACTTCGCGGCGGTCTTCGACTCGCGGCGTACGGCGAAGGCGCTGGCCGGATCGGGCATCGCAGTGCCCGACCTGGAGTCCTACACCCGCGCGCTGTGGGGCTACTGGGAGGACCACCTCGACCCGACGACGGGCACGAGCTCCGCCAACCGTGCCGCCCTCCAGGGCAAGCACGTCGTCATCACCGGCGCCTCCTCGGGCATCGGCCTCGTCACCGCGCTCAAGGTCGCCCAGGCCGGTGGCATCCCGGTGCTGGTCGCCCGCGGCAAGGACAAGCTCGAGGAGACCCGAGCGATGATCGAGAGGCACGGCGGGCAGGCCTACGTCTTTGCGTGCGACCTCTCCGACCTCGATGCCATCGACGCGATGTGCGAGCAGATGGTGGCGGAGCTGCCGTCGGTCGACTTCATCATCAACAACGCCGGGCGATCGATCCGCCGCTCGTTGCGCCTGTCACAGGACCGCTTCCACGACTTCGAGCGGACCATGCAGCTCAACTACTTCGGCGCGATCCGGCTCGTGATGGGCCTGATGCCGAAGATGCAGGAGCAGCAGTCCGGTCACGTCGTCAACGTCTCCTCGATCGGGGTGCAGACCAACCCACCGCGGTTCTCCGCCTACGTGGCGTCCAAGTCGGCCCTCGACTCGTGGTCCAACGTGGTGGCCAGCGAGGTCGTGGGCAACGGAATCACGTTCACCAACATCCACATGCCCCTCGTGCGGACTCCGATGATCAGCCCGACCAAGCTCTACGACAGGTTTCCCGCCATCTCCCCCGCCCAGGCCGCCGGCATCCTGATCCGGGCGATGGTCGAGCGGCCCCACGAGATCAACACCGCGCTGGGCAACGTCGGAGCGGTCATGCACACGGTCGCCCCCAAGCTCACGTTCCGGATCCTCAACATGGCCTACAACGTGTTCCCGGACTCCGCAGCGGCCAAGGGCAAGATACCGGAGGGCGGCGGCACCCGGGAGTCCGAGCAGGTCATGCTGGCCAGGATGTTCAAGGGCGTCCACTGGTAGTCCGGCCCCTAGGCTGGACCGCATGCTGCTGACCGGTCTCGCGATCCACCCCGTCAAGAGCACCGCGATCCGCCCGGTCGGGTCCGCTCGAGTGCTGCTCGGGGGCCTGGAGGCCGACCGCGCCTGGGTCGTGGTCGATGGCGAGGGGGTGATTGTCACGGCGCGCGAGGAGCACGCGCTGTACTCGATCGTCGCCGACACCCCTGCCACGGACCCGTCCGTCGCCTCGGAGCTGCGGCTGCGCGCCCCAGGGATGCCGGACTTGCAGCTCGACCAGCCCACTGGGCACCGTGTCCGCGCGCGGGTGTTCAGCCAGGAGCTCGAGGGCATCCCGGTCGGTCTCGAGGCAGACGCCTGGGTGCAGAAGTCCCTGCGTCGCGACGACCTTCGCCTCGTCTGGTGTGACGACCCCACCCGACGCACCCTGGACCCCGCCTACTCGCGACCCGAGGACTTCACGGCGTACGCCGACGGCTACCCGGTCACGATCGCCTCCGAGTCCTCGCTGCGCCAGCTCAACGATTGGATCATCGAAGGTGCCCTCGAGCGCGGGGAGGACCCGCCCGCCCCGCTGCCCATGGAGCGCTTCCGGCCCAACCTCGTGGTTGACGGCGACGCGGCGTTCGGTGAGGACGGCTGGACCTGTGTGCAGGTCGGAGACGTCCGCTTCCGCGTGGCCAGACCGACTGACCGGTGCGTGATGACGACCATCGACCTCGAGTCGCTCGAGACCGGCAAGGAACCGATCCGCACGCTGGCCAGGCACCGCTTGTTCGACCACAAGACGATGTTCGCGATCAACCTGATCCCGGAGACGACGGGCATCGTCCGGGTCGGCGACGAGGTCGAGGCCAGCTGAGGCTCCACGCAGGCGCGTGCAGCTCGGTCCATCGAACGCGAGACGCCCCCGAAGCTTCACGCAGGTGCGTGGAGCTCCGGGGGCGTCCGATCAGCTGGGGATGGTCAGATGACCTTGCCGGCCTTCACCTTGAGGGTCTTGGCCGTGGTGCCGACCGTGGCCGTGACCTTGACCGAGATCTTCTTGCCCTTCATCGCCTTGGTGAGGGTGAGCTTCGCCTTGGTGGCCTTCTTGATCTTCTTGGTGCCGGCGAACCATTGCAGCTTCGGGGTGATCGTCGCGCCGGACACCAGGGCCTTGTAGTTCTTCAGCTTCAGCGTCGAGCCGACCAACATGTTGCCCGCGACGTCGATCTTGTTCGAGAACAAGATCACCGGTGCGGGGGCCGGAGCAGGTGCAGCGACGACCGGGACCGGGACCGCCGTGATGGGGCCGTAGTTGCCCGTGTTGGCGAAGTCGTAACGCTCCTCGCCGTAGACCTGGACAAGCACGGAGAGCGTCTTTCCGACGTCCGCGGCCGTCGGGACGTAGCTCGTGCCGTACGCACCCTCGATGAACTCCTCGCCGCGGAACCAGTAGAAGTAGGTCTCGTCCGGCGCAGGTGTCCACGAGCCGCCCGTCACAGTCAACGTGCTCCCGACCTGGGGGGTGCCGCTGATGACCGGCATGGCGGTCATCGTGAACGGGACCGGCGCGTGCTCGCCGGCGATCAGCTTCGCGTCGATATTGAGGACGTCCTGGTCCTCTGCGACGACGATGTCGTCGGCTCCGGTGAGGTACCGCTTGTTGTTGTACGCCTCGGAGAGGTAGTCGCCGTCCGGCGTCTCGAACTCGAACTCGACCCGGTACGTGCCACGCGGGAGGTGGCTCAGGGTGTAGCCGCCCGACCCGTTGGTCCTGACCTGGTCGATGCGTTCCCACGCGCCGTTGGCCCGCTCGTACACCAGCACCAGGGTCCCGTCGATCGGCTGGTCAGCGGCGTCCGTGACGGTGCCGGAGATGGTCGACTCGGGGGCGAGCACGGCGTCGATGCCGCCGTCGATCTCCCCGGCGACGACCGCAATGTCCTGCGCCGTGGTCGCGGAGGCCTGGTCGTTGTAGAACTCGGAGGCGTAGGGGTTGGGGTTGAGGCGGTCCCCGAACTCGACCCGGTAGGTACCGGTCGGCAGCGCGCCGAGGTCGTAGTTGCCGGAGACGTCGGTGGAGGCGTACTTCACGGCGCTCCAGTAGAAGTCGTCGGGGCCGTTCGCGACCTTCTCGAGGGCAGCCACGTCGATACCCTCGAGGGCGGGTGCCGGCGTGCCGGGACCCGTCACCGTGCCGGTGATGTGGCCGGCGACGGCCAGACCGACGTCGATCTGCCTGAAAACGTCGACGATCGGGATCGGCTCGGCCTGCTCCATCGTGGCTGCGTTGTTGTAGTACTCCCCCAGGTAGTCCCCGGTGGCTGAGTCGTTGAACTCGACGAGGTAGGTGCCCGACGGCAGCGGGATGCTGTAGTGGCCCTGGAAGTCCGTGGACGTCGCACCGACCCAATCCCACTCAGCCGCAACCTGCTCGTAGACGGTGACGTCGATGCCGTCCAGGGGCTGCATGGATCCGTTGGGTCCGTTGACGGTGCCACCGATGCCGCCGCCGACGGCGTGGGCGGCAGGCATGCAGGCGAAGACGCTGGCAACGAGCGCGCCGGCGAGAAGGACACCGCCGGGGCGGTGCAGAGAGGATTTCAAGGGATCTCCGATGAGAGCGGCCAGGTCGTGAGTCGACAGGCGCTGAGGCGCTGACCATAGATCGGGCCTGTCGGCGGCGTACGCGCTTTGCAGTCCTGGCCGCCTACATGGGTGGGTCCAACTACCTTTCAACTACTTTTTCCCTGCTCGACCTCCCAACCAGTCGGGCACCCTCAGGCGCGTTCGAGGTCAGCCGGGGCCTCGGGACCACTCCACCCCGGAGGTGGACAACCGCGCGCACCGCGGCAGTCCCCACTCGTCGGTGAGGTTGACGTGCGCCGTGACCGAGGGTGCTTCGGGCGCGCCTGCCAGCATCAGCTTGGCCCGCCGGAACATCGTCGCGTCCGGACCCTCGAGCCAGGTGAGGTAGATGAACCGCTCGCCACGCTTGCCCTGCACGACCTGCACGTCACGGTGACTGCCCGGGTTGCGACCCGGCAGCGTGTGAGCCTCGATCCGGATCCTCATCCGCGTTCGACCTCACGGGCCGGGTCGGCGACCCACCCCGACCAGCCGGCGGGGAAGAGCGCGGCCCGGATCCCGGCCACCTCCAGGGCGAGGAGGTCGTGCGTCGCGGTGACGCCGGAGCCGCAATAGGCCGCGACGTCCGCGCCCTGGGTGGCCCCAACGCCCCCATAAAGGACGCGGAGCTCCGCGGCGTCGCGGAAGCGTCCGTCCTGGCCGAGGTTGCGCCCGGTGTCCACGTTGACCGCACCGGGTGCGTGCCCCGCGACCGGGTCGATCGGTTCCACCTCGCCGCGGTAGCGCTCGGGAGCGCGGGCGTCCACGACCACGTCGACGGCGAGCAGGCCGCCAGCATCGACGACCGGCATCGATCCGGGCGTCCCGGCGAAGTCGCCGCCGCGGGTTGTCGGCTCGCCCGCCTCCACCTCCCCGCCCGCACCCAGCCAGGCGCTCCATCCCCCATCGAGCACCCGCACGTTCCGGTGCCCGTAGTGGCGGAGCAGCCACCAGGCTCGGGCCGCTGCGCGGCCCTGCCAGTCGTCGTACACCGCGACCGGCCCGTCCTTGCTGACCCCAGCCCGTCGCATCGCCGCCACGAACACAGCCGGGTCCGGGAGCGGATGCCGCCCGCGGTCGTCGATCGGGTTGCCTGGTGCGTCCGCGAGCTCCGTGTCGAGATCGACGTACGCCGCGCCGGTGATGTGGCCTGCGGCGTACTCCTCACGACCGGGCGGTCCACCCATGCGGTAACGCACGTCCAGGACGGTCACGCGGCCGAGGGACGAGGCCAGCTCGGCGGCCCGGATCAGCTGTGAGCTCACGTCGCCCACCGTAGCGCCGTGTCCGGGGACGAGCAGAGCAGACGATGCGAGGCGGCACCCGGAGCATGTGAAAGGATCCCGCCTCGTGGCTGAACTGCAATTCTTCACCGGCACGATGGACTCGGTACCAGTAGGTAAACTTATTTCTTGCTGGGCAGGTGCTCGTCAATGTCGTTGACGTAGAGACCTAGCAAGTCGCCCTTGGTGATGGCCCCAGAGTGACCGAGATCCTTGCGAATCGCTGTCAGCAGTTCCTCCATCATGAACATGTACTCCATGGGCGGGTGCTTGTCGCCGCCCCGGCGGAATCGGGACCACTTGACCACTACGTCGTTGGAGGCCCAGATCATGAGCTGCGGGGTGATCTTCTTGAAGAACTGCAGAAGGTCAGGTGAAACCTCGGTGGCCTGAGCGTCTTCGCTATCCGTCTCGTCGGATTCAGCCGATGACGAAAAGATGCTCAAGAGGCCTTCGACGAACTCCGTGTACATCGGACCTTCCGCTGCCGCAGTTCAAGGTCGATCTGGTGTCGTCGCTCAAGGTAGCGACCGAGCGTCACACCCAGGACGGACACAAGCGTCGTGGCAGTAGCCGCCACGATGGCAGCGGCGACGGTCGGGTTAACTCCGTCAAAGAGCCATAGCAAACCACTCCTGCCCCAAGAGCAAGCCCGACGCATGTAGCACCCAACACCGCTAGCGCCAGCAGGCCGTTGAAGAATTCTTTCACGAGACAGCACCGTACGCGGAGACACCGACAGCCGGTGTCAGCCGAACGGAAGCGGCTCAGGGGCGAGACTGACGGCCTTGGCCCTTGCGGCGGTGAGGCCTCGGCGGTGGTGCTGTCGACAGAGGACTTCGTAGGCTACGTCAGCGTGCGGCTCGTCCGCGGCTTCAACGTCACCGACGACGACTACTTCGCCCTCTCGAACCATGACACCGTTCTCGGTGCGTGCGTTGTGGGTCGCCCGCTTGCCGCACCAGCACAGCGCCTCGACTTGAAGGACCTCGGTCCGGTCCGCCAGTTCCACCAGTCGAGCAGAGCCGGGAAAGAGGCGCGTTCGGAAGTCGGTGAGGATGCCGAAGCAGAAGACGTCGATCTGCAACTCGTCGGCGACCTTCGCGAGCGCCTCGACCTGTTCCGGTGAGTAGAACTGCGCCTCGTCACAGATGAAGTAGTCGATGCGCGACCCGCGAGTCAGGGCGTCGACGGTGTAGCGCCAGAAGTCGAAGTCGGGCGTGACCTCCAGTGCGTCGTGCGTCAATCCAAGGCGCGAGGAGATGTGCGCTCCACCGGTCCGGTCATGCGACGTGAAGATGCGACCGACCCGACCGCGTGCGGCGTGGTTGTGGTTCGTCTGCAACGCGAGGGTCGACTTGCCAGCGTCCATCGTGCCGGTCCAGAAGGTCAGTTGAGCCACGCGGCGCATCCTCTCATCCAGCAAAGAGTGACGGCGCAGGACTGCCCGCCCGCACTCGGCGATCCCGCGTCCGACCATCTCCTCGGACGCGGGATATTTGGGCGTTCCAGGACAATTTAGGCGAGCGGAGAGCATCCAACCGGAACAACTGTCGGTGGCATCCGGCAGCAAGTGCGCATGCAGGTTGTGGATGAGGACACCCATCGAGTTCTCGCGTACGTAGATGCGCTCAACAGGCATGGGGTCCGGCCTCGTCGTCAGATGGTCAACGCGTTCGCGGACAACCCTGAGCAGCAGTTCAGCGAAGAGGCCGGAATCTTTGCTGTGTTGACTTCGACGCGCTCATCGCTGTCGTCGGTGTTTGACATCCAACGGGTGGCCGATGAGACCTTCTGTCAGTACCTGGCGCGCCTGTCCTGGATCAACGATGACACCGCTGAGGCCGTCGAGTTGACTCCGGCAGGACGGGCACTCCTCAAGGCTCTGAACTCTCCTGCCCTCGAGGAGACCACCGCCGACGTCTTTGAGATCGTGTTGAACCCCGACAATCCGTTCGCTTACGCCCAGGCGCTCAGCGGCCTCTCGACGGTCAAGAATGCGCTGCTGGTGGAGCCATACTTCCGTCTTGATCAGTTGATGGACGTAGCGGAATTCGACAACATCGTTCGGGTGCTCGTCGGGAGCCGCTTGAAGGCGGCCGAATACGACCTGCTTGCGACAGGCATTGCCTCACTCCGGGACGGTCGCTCCATCGAGATTCGCAAGACGGCGGACCTCCACGACCGCTACCTCATCCCCGCTGAGGACGGCGGGGTCTTGATGCTCGGTGCATCGCTCGGTGCGATCGGCAAGAAGGTCAGCACAATGACGACGCTCGGCCAAGTCGCCTCGCGAGCTCTCCGCGACGCTCATGAGCAGATCTGGTGCGAAGCCGAGCCGATCGAACCCAAAAAGCCCGTAGCGCTCCCGCCCGCGCCCACCGAAGCGGTGGACTCCAAGGTTCCCGCCAAAAAGGTTCCTGCCAAGACGACGGCCAGCAAGAAGACCGCCGCCAAGAAGTCAGCCGCGCCACCGAAAGCCAAGGGATAGGGATACCCGCAGACTCGCTGTTCGGAGGCGCCAGAGGCGCTTCTGGCGAGTTCTTATGGCTATGCCTGTGTCTGTGCGGGCGTGACCTTGCCTTCGACACTGACGATGACCGTCTCCCAGTCGTCGTGGCCGATGTTCTTGATGTGACTGCGGACGCCGGCCCCTGTCGTGAGGTGACCGCAGACTCGGCACTGAAGGCGCGTCTTCTGGGTCTTAGGCATCGCCCTCGGAGCAGACGGAGCCAGAGCAGCGACCAACGCATTGTCGGTGGTCCCTGCTTGAGTTGACCTATGACAGCGACCGCCACCACCGCGACTCTGCCGGACTCCCCGGCCGAGGTGCTGGCCGCGATGCGGGCCGAGCAGGACACCCGCCGCGCCTGCGAAGTC
>NZ_JAOPXV010000201.1 GCF_025964975.1 Nocardioides sp. | reverse complement strand
GCTCCTGGCCGGCCAGCAGCGCGACCCAGTGCTTGCGGCGCCACGTGCTGGTCGGGGTGAAGTCGCGCGACCGCATCCACGCGCCGGCGGCCCGGCGGGTCTGCCGGTCGTAGATGCCGTCGATCTTGCCGACGTAGCGCTTCTTCTCCTTGAGCAGGCACTGCAGCGCGCTCGTGCGGGAGGCGCTGGCCGCGCCTGGCCGAAGCGTGTAGTAGGCGGGGAAGTCGATCCGGGTGCCGCCGCAGTGGACCTCGGCCACGGGTGCCGACACCGGAGCCGGCGTGGGTGCGGGAGCGGGCGGTGGCGCGCCGCCCGAGCCACTCAGCTCCAGGTAGTTGCTGTCGATGTTGATGGTGACGCCACCCCAGGTCTCGTTGTGACCGCCGCGGTACTGCTTCATCCGGTTTCCCGGGCGCCAGCCGTCCTCGCTGATGTACGTCGTGGACGTGTTGGCGACCCCGTCCCAGCGCGCGATCCAGATGCGGTCCGGCAGCGCGAACTGCCCGGGGCGCTGCACGCGTGCGTCGTCGAGCATCTTGATGCCCGAGCTCGCGCTGGAGTAGAAGCCGGCGACATGGCCGAGCTCCTTGATCCGGGTCACCCAGCCGCTGGTGAAGGTGAGGGCGGACTCGCGGCAGCGGGTGTTCGTCAGGTCGAAGGCCTCGAGGTCGTACCAGAGCGTGCTGCCCGGGCCGATGCCCAGCGCGGCTGCGTCGGCGGCGTTCTTGTCGGCCTCGACGACCCCTTGGGCGCGCGCGGCCGCATAGCTCCCGGCCGGGTCGGGGTTGATCTTGAAGTCGTCCTTGTAGCGCGGGAAGCGGTCCAGGCAGGAGGCCTGCGGACCCAGGGCGATGGGGAGCAGCCGCCAACCACGGGAGACCTGCGTTGCGACCCAGGTCGGCGACAGGTTGGGCTGGACGCGGCAGGCGCGGGAGTCCCCCGAGATGTAGATCCCCACCGCGCGGAACGGGGAATGGGTGACCCATGCGTCCATGGCGGCCTGGTTGGGAGCCACGCACTGGTCGAAACCGCGGCCGGTGAACTCGCCCGGCGTCGAGGCCGCGACGTCGGCCAGGCGCTCCGCAGCGCCGGAAAGGGCGGCGACCGCGGTCGGCGAGTCGCTCGAGTTCGTGATCAACAAGCTGGACGTGGTGACGGCGAGGGCGAGCACGGCGGTGCTCGAGGCGATGGCCAGACGGCGCATGGTCGTGACTCCGGAGGCTGGGGAAGGTGGGGTCCGAAGCGACAGCGTACGTCCCACCAGTCACACTCGTCACGCGATCGACAGTCCTGGAGCTGGCCGCCCGTCCCACACGCGGATGCGCGATCGAGTGCCCCTGTGGTGCTCGGTAGATTGGCGTCCGTGTCCGAGACCCAGCAGGCCGAAGCCAGCAGCCGCACCACCACCCTCGACACCGTGGCAGTGGCGGCGTCGGATCCGGAGCGGGAGCAGCCGTGGGCCGACCTCGGGCTCAAGGCGGACGAATACGCCGAGATCCGCGGGATCCTGGGCCGCCGGCCCACCAGTAGCGAGCTGGCGATGTACAGCGTCATGTGGAGCGAGCACTGCTCCTACAAGTCGTCCAAGGTGCACCTCAAGCAGTTCTCCGAGATCCCGCAGGAGACGCCGGTCGGCAAGATGCTGGCGGGCATCGGCGAGAACGCCGGCGTCCTCGACATCGGCCAGGGCTACGCGGTCACCTTCAAGGTCGAGTCGCACAACCACCCGTCCTACGTCGAGCCCTACCAGGGCGCGGCCACCGGGGTGGGCGGCATCGTCCGCGACATCCTGGCCATGGGCGCCCGGCCGGTCGCGGTGATGGACCCGCTCCGCTTCGGCCCGCTCGACGCCCCGGACACCCTGCGGGTGCTGCCCGGGATCGTGGCCGGCGTGGGCGGCTACGGCAACTGCCTGGGGCTACCGAACATCGGAGGTGAGGCCGTCTTCGACGAGTCCTACCTCGGCAACCCGCTCGTCAATGCTCTGTGCATCGGCGTCCTGCGCCACGAGGACCTGCATCTCGCCAAGGCGTCCGGTGTCGGCAACCAGGTCATCCTGTACGGCGCCCGCACCGGCGGCGACGGCATCGGTGGCGTCTCCGTGCTGGCCTCCGAGACCTTCGACACGAGCGCCGACGGGTCGAGCGGGCCCGCCAAGCGGCCCAGCGTCCAGGTCGGCGACCCCTTCATGGAGAAGCTGCTCATCGAGTGCACGCTCGAGATCTTCGCTGCGGGCCTGGTCGCCGGCATCCAGGACCTCGGTGGTGCCGGCCTCTCGTGCGCGACGTCCGAGCTGGCCAGCGCCGGCGACGGCGGCATGCACGTCGAGCTCGACCGGGTGCCGCTGCGGGACTCCACGCTGGCTCCCGAAGAGATCCTCATGAGCGAGTCGCAGGAGCGGATGATGGCGGTGGTCGAGCCTGCCGACGTCGACGCCTTCCTCGCGATCTGCGAGAAGTGGGAGGTCGAGGCGGTGGTCGTGGGCGAGGTCACCGACACCGGTCGCCTGCACATCGACTGGCACGGTGAGCGTGTCGTCGACGTACCCCCGCGAAGCGTCGCTCACGACGGTCCCACCTACGAGCGGCCGTTCGCCCGCCCGTCGTGGCAGGACGCCCTGCAGGCCGACGACGCGGAGGCGCTGCCCCGGCCCTCGAGCGGCGACGAGCTGCGCGACACCCTGCTCCGCCTCGTCGCCAGCCCCAACCTCTGCGACAAGTCCTGGATCACCGACCAGTACGACCGCTACGTCCGCGGCAACACGGTCCTCTCACAGCCCAACGACAGCGGGATGATCCGCGTCGACGTCGACACCAACCTGGGTGTCTCGGTCGCCACCGACTGCAACGGCCGCTTCGCCAAGCTCGACCCCTACGCCGGTGCGCAGCTCGCCCTGTCGGAGTCCTACCGCAACGTGGCCACCGGCGGCGCGCGGCCGCTGGCCATCTCGGACTGCCTCAACTTCGGCTCTCCCGAGGATCCCGACGTGATGTGGCAGTTCGCCGAGGCGTGCCGCGGGCTCAAGGACGCCTGTATCGAGCTCGGCATCCCGGTGACCGGCGGCAACGTCAGCCTCTACAACCAGACAGGCGAAACGGCCATCCTGCCCACCCCGGTCGTGGCGGTCCTCGGCGTCATTGACGACGTCACCCAGCGCATCCCCACGGGCTTCGTCGCCGAGGGTGAGCGGGTCTTCCTGCTCGGCGAGACCAGGGCGGAGCTGTCCGGCTCGGAGTGGGCGCACGTCATGCACGCCCACCTCGGCGGCCGTCCGCCGCAGGTCGACCTCTCTGCGGAGCGCGCGCTGGCCGAGCTGCTGGCCGACGCCTCGCGAGACTCCGTCATCACCAGCGCCCACGACCTCTCCGACGGTGGCCTGGCCCAGGCGCTGGCTGAGTCGTGCTTCCGCAACGGGATCGGGGTGTCGGTCTCGGTCGCTGACGTGGGCGACGGCGACCCGTTCGTGGCCCTCTTCGCCGAGTCCGTCGCCCGCGCCGTCGTCACCGTGACCGATGACGACGCCGACAGGCTCGAGGCCGTGGCGCAGCAGCACTCCGTCCCGCTGACCCCCCTCGGCCGCACCGGCGGCACGCGGATCGACGTCCAGGGCCAGTTCAGCCTCGAGGTCGCCGAGGCGAAGGCGGCGTGGGCGGCGACGCTGCCCGCGGCGCTCGGCTGACCCGCGAGCGGGCCGCGGTCGGTAGGGTCGCCTGCGATGGCTGCCATGACGCGACGCGCTGCTCTGACAGCCGCTGGACTGCTCCCGCTGGCTGCGGCCTGCGCTGGTGACGAGACCCCCGGAGGGGAACCCATGCCGACCGACGACGACCGACCGACCAGCGCCACCCTGCCCAGCGCGACTCGGCTGAGCTACGGCGAGGACCCTTCCCAGTGGGTCGACCGCTACGACGCCGACGGCACCAGCCGCGGGACGGTCGTGGTCATCCACGGGGGCTTCTGGCAGGCGTCGTACGGCGCCGAGCTCGGCGTGTCCCTGGCCGTCGACCTCTCGGCCCGGGGCTGGACGGCCCTCAACGTCGAGTATCGCCGCGTCGGCAACGGCGGCGGCTTCCCGGAGACCTTCGACGACATCCACGCGGCCATCAACCTCGCCGAGGGCGAAGGGCCGGTGATCACCCTCGGTCACTCCGCCGGCGGGCACCTCGCCACCTGGGCCGCCGCTCGCCAGCGATTCGAGCGGTGGGCAGGGGGGGTGGAGGTCACCCAGGTGCTGTCCCAGGCGGGGGTCGTGGACCTCTCGTCGGCATACGGGCAGGACCTCGGCGGCGGCGCCGTCGAGTCCCTCATGGAGAGCGACCCGAAGGATCCGTCCTACGACCTGGCCGATCCGATGCGCCAGGTGCCGCTCGACGTCCCCGTCTGGTGCCTGCACGCGCCGGACGACGAGAATGTCCCCATCACCCAGTCCCAGGACTACGTCCGGGCCGCGACCGAGGCCGGCGCGACCGCCGAGCTGGTCGAGGTGACCGGGGGCCACTTCGACCTGATCAACCCCGGCACCGACGCCTGGCAGGCGGTCGTGGCCCTTCTAGAGACCATCGACTCCTAGCTCGGCAGCAGGCTGATCTTCTGCCAGATCTTGCCCGACAGGGCCGTGGTCAGCCGCTCGATCGTGCTCACCGTGTCGAGCACGACGGGATCACGCGACTCCTCCGCGCACAGCGCAGCAGCCTTGCCGATCAGGCTCAGGAGCTCGGAGCAGTAGCCGAAGTAGTGCTCCATCCCCGCCCGGTCGAGGTCGAGACGCGGCGAGGCAGGCGTCGGCACGAAGTCGTCGCGCAACCGCTCGGGGTCCTTGGTCAACTGGTGCATGTCGACGATGTGCGCCAGCGACCGCAACCGGTGGAGAAGGTCGAGCAGCTGCCCGCGTTCGATCCGGTTGGGCAGGGTGTGGAGGAAAAAGATCGCGATTGCGGCGAACACGAGGTCGTTGATCGCGCTCTCGATCAGCGGCAACCAGGTGACCGAGCTGTCCACGCGCCCGACGTCACGCAGCGCCAGGGACAGTGCAGCGACGGTGGCGACCACGACGAGGGCCACCAAGACACGGGAGATCATCCGGACCCGGCTCAGGCGCCCCCGCGTCGTCGCCATGCGGACCTCGACGTCCTCGACGAGCTGCATGAGCTCCTCGGCCACGCCGACCAGCCGGCGCTCGGGGAAGCGCGCCGAGACGCGGCGACTGAGCTGGGCGACGGTCGAGTGCACGGCGCCAGCCGAAAGCTGCTGCAGCGACGGCGACTTCGACTGGTGCGCCGACGCGGACTCCACACTCATGCGGAGCAGCGTAGGCCCGGTGGCTAGGGTGCAGCAGTGCCCGTTCGTCTACGTCCTGCAGCACCGTCCGCGGTGGCGCAGGCGCTCGAGCACAGGACCGCGGCCGACGACAAGCTGCTGACCAAGCACTTCCTGGCCGTCCTGGTCGAGCGTGCGCCCGGCCGGTCCGTCGAGGTGCGCGTCCCGCCGTACGCCGCCGCGCAGGTCATCGAAGGAGCGCGACACACCCGCGGGACCCCGCCCGCGGTCATCGAGACCGACCCCACGACGTGGATCGCGCTGGCCACCGGCGAGCTGACGTGGGCCGACGCCCTCACCAGGGGCCGCATCACCGCCAGCGGCGAGCGCACCGACCTGTCGGCGTACCTGCCCCTGTCCACCCGCGAAGACACCCCGCCCGCGGTCACCGAGACCACGAACAAGATCGAGGACTGAATGGACATCCGCTCGCTGGGCTTCCGCACCGACCTGCGCCTGCTGCAGATGACCGGCAGCGAGATCGAGGACCGCGGCACCCACCTCGTGGTCCGGACACCGGCCAACCCGACCTACTTCTGGGGCAACTTCTTGCTCCTCAAGGCCCTGCCCGTCCTCGGCGGTGAGCGTGAGGTCGTCGGCGCCTTCCACACCGAGTTCCCGCTCGCCGAGCACGTGGCCATCGGGGTCGATGGCATCGAGGACATGACGGAGGCCCTGCGCCCGTTCGTCGAGGCCGGGTTGGAGGTCAACACCGGTGTCGTGCTGACGGCAGCCGAGCTGGTCGATCCGCCGGCGCTGGCCGACGACGTCGTCGTGCGGCCTTTGGAGTCCGACGACGACTGGGAGAAGCGCGCGCGGCTCAGTCACCGTCTTTACGCGCAGACCAGCGAGGCGACGTTCATGGAGTTCGCCCGCAGGAGGAACGACCAGGAGCGCGGGCTTGCCACTCGCCGGATCGGCCAGCGGTTCGGCGCCTTCGTCCACGACGAGCTGGTCTCGACCGCGGGCATCTTCCTCACCCATGCCGGCGTCGCCAGGTTCCAGAGCGTCGAGACCCACACCGACCACCGGCGCCGGGGACTGGCCGCAGCCGTCGTCCACGCTGCTGGCCGTCACGCGGTCGACCAGCTCCGGGTCCAGCGGCTGGTGATCGCTGCCGACCACGACGGTGACGCCATCCGCATCTACCGACGACTCGGGTTCACCGACCTCGAGCGGCACACCACGCTGGAGCGGCGCCCCGACGCCTGGCGGGACGAGGCGTAGTCAACCGGCAAGGGACGGGCCGAGCCAGGGGCAGGACACCGGCTACGCCAGCTTCGGCTCGCAGGCCTCGGTCCGGTGGCCCTCAGCGGATCCGGTGGACGCGTTCGCCTCAGCCGAGCGCTACCGCGCGGTCGTTGTCGACATGGTCGCCACGGGCGCCGGACGTGGCGCCGACTAGGGTGCGCAGCATGACGATCGACATCCGTGCTCGCCTCGCAGACGTTCTCCCCGGGATCCGACAAGACCTCGAGGACCTGGTCCGCATCGAGTCTGTCAGTGCCGACCCGGCCCGCGCCGCGGAGGTGGAGCGGAGCGCCGAGGCCACCGAGGCGCTGTTCGCAGCCGAGGGCTTCGAGACCGAGATCGTCCGCGCCTTCGAGGGCGCTCCGCCGGCGGTCATCGCCAAGAAGGCCGGGCCCGAGGGTGCCCCCACGGTGCTGCTGTACGCCCACCACGACGTACAACCGGAGAACGACCACGCCGACTGGGACTCGCCCCCCTTCGAGCCGACCGAACGTGGTGACCGCCTGTACGGCCGGGGCGCGGCCGACGACAAGGCCGGCATCGCGGCCCACCTCGGAGCCGTGCGCATCTTCGGCGACGACCTGCCCGTCAACCTCGTCATGTTCATCGAGGGCGAGGAGGAGGTCGGCTCCGACACCCTCGTCGAGCTGCTCAACACCTACAAGGACCGCCTCGAGGCTGACGTCATCGTCATCGCAGACTCAGGCAACTGGGACATCGGCGAGCCCGCGCTCACCACCAGCCTGCGCGGCCTGGTCCGCATGGACGTCGGCGTGCGGACCCTGACCCACGCGGTGCACTCGGGCATGTGGGGCGGTCTCGTCCCCGACTCGATCATGGCGCTGAGCCGACTGATCGCCAGCCTGAACGACGACGAGGGCAACCTGCTCATCGAGGGCCTGCACAGCGGGCCGGCGGCCGACGTCGACTACCCCGAGGCGCGGCTGCGTGCCGAGTCCGGCGCAGCCGAGGGCGTCCAGTGGATCGGCACCGGCTCGGCCGTCGAGCGGCTGTGGACCAAGCCGGCCCTCAGCATCACCGGCTTCGACGCCCCCAAGGTCGACGGCGCCTCCAACACCCTCGTCCCGATGGCGCGGTGCCGGATCAGCCTGCGCGTCGCCCCCGGCGACACCACCGCCAACGCGGTCACCTGCCTGCAGGACCACCTCGAGAAGCACGTCCCGTGGGGCGCCACCCTGACCACCACGGTCGTCGACACGGGTGAGGCCACCCAGATCGACGCGACCGGACCGGCGTACGACGCCGCGCGGGCCGCCTTCGCCGAGGCCTGGGACGGCACGGCGCCGGTCGACATGGGGGTCGGCGGCTCGATCCCGTTCATCGCGGAATTCCTCGAGACCTTCCCGAAGGCCAGCGTGCTTGTCACCGGCGTCGAGGACCCCGACACCCGGGCCCACGGCGCCAACGAAGGCCTCCACCTCGCCGAGTTCGAGAAGGTCGTGCTCGCCGAGGCGTTGTTGCTCCGCAACCTCGGCCAGCTGGACCGCTGAGCCTGCACGACGACGGCAGCTCGCGGCGATTGGGACGGACCTGAACGCGATCCCTGCGCCCCGGAGCGCGACCTGCCTACGTCGTGCCGACCTCCGTGGTCCCAGGGGTGGGTTGATCCACCCACTCGACACAGTTCCGCACACCGATGGTGTGCTTCTCCACGAGCGATACACAGGCTTGCTCTTCCGCTGTCGATCTCTTCGGTGTCGCAGATACTCGGGGGCGCGAGGCGGACCAGACCTTTCAGCCGAGGACGCTTGATCTAGGGGTCCATGTGTCTGGTTCGACTGCTCGACCAAGCCGTGTCCGTCTGTGTCGCCGCATGGCTGCAGCGATGGCGTTCTCGGTGGTAGCCGGGATGGCGACGGTGGTGAGCGTCGCTGCCACCGTGGCTCCCGCGTCAGCGGCGATCCCGACGCGGACGTGCGGCGAGGCCGGCGACCAGGATGTCGCCGTCGCCGCGATCCCTGGCCAGGTCAAGTGCACCTACTACAACCGCAGCGCCAACAACATCGGCGGACAGGCCGACTACTTCACCGTGCCATCAGGTACGCACACCTTGCGGATCGAAATGGCCTCCGCAACAGGGGGCGGCGGGGGAGGCCGCACGACAGCTGACCTCGCGGTCACTCCGGGGCAGGTCCTGCAGATCAACGTCGGCGGCCGCGGCGAGGACGGCGGGATGGCCAGCGATCCGTTGGGACACCGGGCCACCGGCGGATGGAACGGCGGAGGAGCGGGTGGGACCGACGGCTTCGGGTGCACCATCAATGCATGCGGCAGTGGCGGCAACGGGGCCGTGGACGTGCGGACCGGCTCCTACGGACTGGCTGACCGGGTGCTCGTGGCCGGTGGCGCCGGGGGCTTGGAACTCGTTCAGCGGCGGGGGCGACGGCGGCGGTCCCGTCGGGGAGGACGGTGCCAGTGAGGGGCCCTAGAACGGAGCGGGCGGGGGCGGCAGCCAGAGCGCGGGTGGCTACGGCGCAGGCGCCGGCTCTGCGGCCTCGAGGTCTTCTTCCACTCCGTCGGCACGTGCACCGTGATGGCCGACCAGCCCGCGGACTACGGACCGGCTCCGCGGTGGCGAGGGTGAGGACGACCTGCGTGGCGGGTAGGGCGTGGACATGCTCGTCGGCGGTGCAGGCCACGACCGTGGGCGCGACCCGCAGTCCGACACGTCCTTCAAGAGCATCGAGCGGCTCGGCTGACAGGCCCCGGGCCGAAAAGCGCAGTGCAGTCGCAGCCTCGTAGCCCAGTCCCGGGCACCTCGACGCCTGAGGTGCCCGCGGCGCGGCTGGATGCGGACGTGTGGCCGTGGTCGCCGTAGACTGCTCCCCGTGCCCATGGCCTCCCCGCAGCGCAAGGGCGGCGACGGCCGTCTGACCACGGCTCTCGACCCCCACGACCTCGGCCCGCAGGACGCCTGTGGTGTCTTCGGTGTCTGGGCCCCCGGCGAGGACGTCGCCAAACTCACCTACTACGGGCTCTACGCGCTGCAGCACCGCGGCCAGGAGTCCGCCGGGATCGCGGTCAGCAACGGCCGCCAGATCCTCGTCTACAAGGACATGGGTCTGGTCTCCCAGGTCTTCGACGAGTCGACCCTGGAGTCGCTGAAGGGCCACCTCGCGGTCGGTCACGCCCGTTACTCCACGACCGGGGCCAGCACCTGGCACAACGCCCAGCCCACGTTCCACCCCACGGCCACCGGGTCGATCGCCCTGGCCCACAACGGCAACCTCATCAACACAGCCGACCTGGCGCAGATGGTCACCGACGGCGAGGCCGACGGGCACCTCGACCTCCAGCTGCGCAAGCAGCCCGCCAGCACCAACGACACCTCCGTGGTCACCCAGCTGCTGGCGCACCACCCCGGCCAGACGGTCGAGGAGCGTGCCGCCGAGCTGCTCCCGCAGATCAAGGGCGCCTACTCGTTCATCTGGATGGACGAGCACACCTTGTACGCCGCACGCGACCCGCAAGGCATTCGCCCCCTCGTCCTGGGCCGGCTCGAGCGCGGCTGGGTCGTGGCCTCGGAGACCGCAGCCCTCGACATCGTCGGCGCGTCCTTCATCCGCGAGATCGAGCCGGGCGAGCTGATCGCCGTCGACGAGGACGGCCTGCGCACGCAGCGTTTCGCGGAAGCGGCGCCCAAGCACTGCCTCTTCGAGTTCGTCTACCTCGCCCGCCCCGACACCATGATGACCGGCCAGCGGGTCCACAGCGTGCGCGTCGAGATCGGCCGCAAGCTGGCCAAGGCGTTCCCGGCCGACGCCGACCTCGTCATCCCGGTCCCCGAGTCGGGCACCCCGTCGGCCATCGGCTACGCCGAGGCGTCCGGCATCCCCTACGGCGTGGGGCTGGTGAAGAACTCCTACGTCGGTCGCACCTTCATCCAGCCGAGCCAGACCATCCGTCAGCTCGGGATCCGGCTGAAGCTCAACCCGCTCCGCGACGTCATCGAGGGCAAGCGCCTCGTGGTCGTCGACGACTCCATCGTGCGCGGCAACACCCAGCGCTCACTGATCCGGATGCTGCGCGAGGCGGGAGCGCGCGAGGTGCACGTGCGGATCTCCTCCCCGCCGGTGAAGTGGCCCTGCTTCTACGGCATCGACTTCGCGACCCCTGCGGAGCTGATCGCCAACGGACTCACCGTCGACGAGATCTGCCGGTCCATCGACGCCGACTCCCTCGGTTACATCGACATGGAGGACCTCGTGGAAGCAACGTCGGTGCCCAAGCCCGACCTGTGCCGTGCCTGCTTCGACGGCGTCTACCCGATCGAGCTCCCCGAGAGCGACCGCCTCGGCAAGCACCTCCTCGAGATGCCGGTCAACAACACGGCGCTGCCGGTCCTGAACAACCCGTGAGCCCCGGGCCCCACACGCCCGAGCCGCCCAACTGCGAGTGGAGAAGTGACATGACCGAGCCCGTGTCCGGCAGCAACGGTGCGTACGCCGCCGCCGGAGTCTCGATCGAGGCTGCCGACCGTGCCATCGACCTGATGAAGGGCTGGGTGGACAAGGCTCGTCGGCCCGAGATGATCGGCGGCATCGGCGGGTTCGCGGGGCTGTTCGACGCCAGCGCCCTGACGAGGTTCGAGCGGCCCCTCCTCGCCACCTCGACCGACGGCGTCGGCACCAAGGTGGCCATCGCCCAGCGGATGGACGTCCACGACACGATCGGGTTCGACCTCGTCGGGATGGTCGTCGACGACCTCGTCGTGTGTGGCGCCGAGCCGCTCTTCATGACCGACTACATCGCGACCGGCCGGGTGGTCCCCGAGCGCATCGCGGCGATCGTCAAGGGCATCGCCGAGGCGTGCGTGGTCGCCGGGTGTGCCCTCATCGGAGGCGAGACCGCCGAGCACCCCGGGCTGCTGGACCCGGACGACTACGACGTCGCCGGTGCCGCGACGGGAGTCGTCGAGGCCGACCGGCTGCTCGGTCCCGGCCGCGTCCGTCCGGGTGACGTCGTTCTTGCCATGGGCTCGAGCGGGTTGCACTCCAACGGCTACTCCCTGGTCCGGCACGTCCTGCTGAACACCGCCGGCTGGGCGCTGGACCGCGACGTCGACGTGCTGGGGCGCACGCTGGGGGAGGAGCTGCTCGAGCCGACCAGGATCTACGCCAAGGCCTGCCTGGACCTCGCCCGGGACGACCGCGTGCACGCGATGTCGCACGTGACAGGTGGCGGCATGGCTGCCAACCTCGAGCGCGTGCTGCCGGTCGAGCTCGGTGTCTCGATCGATCGCAGCACCTGGAGCCTTCCCCCGATCTTCTCCCTGGTGGGCGAGGTCGGCAACGTCTCGCGCGACGACCTGGAGTCCACCCTCAACTGCGGCGTCGGCATGGTCGCGATGCTCGGAGCGGATGCCGTCGACACCGCGATCGAGGTCCTGGCCGGTCACGGGATCCCCGCCTGGGTCGCCGGCGAGGTCTCGGTCGGGGGCGAGGGTCGGGTCACCCTCGTCGGAGCTCACCGCTGAGCGGTGATTCCGCGACTTCTCGGCCCAACATCTCCCCCGACGTGCGGGAACACCCAGGTAACAGGTAGCGTTGTGCCTACGAGATAATCTTATGGACAGTCCGGGCGCCTCGTTGCCCCGGCCGATTTGCGAGGGGGCTGACCCTATGGGGCGCGGCCGAGCCAAAGCCAAGCAGACGAAGGTCGCACGCGACCTGAAGTACCGCACTCACGAGACGGACTTCGGGGCGCTCGCCAGTGAGTTGCACGGCGACAGTGGCAAGCGAGAAGAGCAGATCGATCCTGAGGTGCTCGAGAAGTGGTCTGACGTCATCGAGCCCTCACGCGACTGATCGTCCTCCCTGCCTGCAGGTGAGCCGAGCTGCTGAGCGTCAACCGGACGGCGCGTCCCGCGCCATCCGGCTGACCGTCGTCTCAGCCGAGGAAGATCCCGCGCAGGCGGCCGACCTCGTGCATGCGACGCTCAGCGAGCCGGTCCGCAGCGATCGCCGGGGGGACACCGTCTGCGCGCGCGAGCTCGAAGACTGCCTGGGTGGTCTCGAAGATGCCCGCGGCGCGCTGCTGCGCGCGCTCGAAGGAGAACCCCTCCAGCTCGTCGGCGACCTGGATGACGCCGCCGGAGTTCACGCAGTAGTCGGGCGCGTAGAGGATCCCGCGCTCTTCGAGGCGCTTCTCGATGCCCGGGTGGGCCAGCTGGTTGTTGGCCGCGCCGCAGACGATCCGCGCCGACAGCGTCTCGACGACCTCGTCGTTGATCGCGCCACCCAGGGCACACGGGGCGTAGACGTCGAGCTCGGAGGCCACCAGCTCCTCGGTGGAGTCGCAGACGCGGACCTGCGGGTACTCGTCGCGGATGCGCTCGATGGCCGGTTGGTGGACGTCGGTCACGACCACGGTCGCGCCGTCCTCGATCAGGTGGCCCACGAGGTGACGCCCGACCTTGCCGATGCCTGCGACTCCGACCGTACGTCCCGCCAGGGTGGGCTCGCCCCACGACTCCGCGGCGGCCGCGCGCATGCCCTGGAAGGTGCCGAACGCAGTGAGCACCGAGCTGTCGCCGGCCCCGCCGTGCGCGACGGTGCGACCGGTGACGAAGTCGCACTCGCGGGCGATGTGGTCCATGTCCTCGGAGTACGTGCCGACGTCGCAGGCCGTGAAGTAGCGACCGTTGAGCGACTGGACGAAGCGTCCGTAGGCGCGCAGCAGCGGCTCGGACTTGAGGGTGGCCGGGTCACCGATGATGACGGCCTTGCCGCCGCCGAGGTCGAGACCGGCGAGGGCGTTCTTGTAGGACATCCCACGCGAGAGGTTGAGAGCATCCTCGATCGCGGCATCCGTGGACGCGTAGGGGTAGAAGCGGGTGCCGCCGAGAGCCGGGCCGAGGGCGGTCGAGTGGATCGCGATGATCGCGCGGAGACCAGTGGCCTCGTCGTTGGCGAAGACCACTTGTTCGTGTTCGTGGCCGAGCTCGAAGACGTCTACAGACATGGGTGTTGTCCTCATGAGTTGAGATGGACGGCCGCGGGGGTGTGCGACCAGCTTCACGAGGGCCAAGGGTGGTGGCCCCCGTCACACGTCAAGGGTAGACGCGGCCCACCTCTCGTTGCACAACGACGTCGCCATGGGTCCCATAGCCGACCAGCGGCCCTGTGGCCGGTCGACCGTTGAAGGTGATCATGAGCCACCCCTGGTCGGTCTCGGCCAGCGTCGGCCACGGCAAATTGGTCGGGTACGCCGCAGCAAGCGCACCCACCTGCTGCATGGCCAGGTCAAAGACCGGATAGCCCGCCCGGTGGCCGCGCCGGCCGTCGCGGCCGTCGCTGGCCAGCACTCGCCAGTCGTCCCCGATCCGCAGCAGCGTCGAGCCTTCGGTGGCGCGCCGGTCCGTGGCGGCACCGCGCAACGTCAACCGGTCCAGTGACGGCCCGCCGGCGAGCGCCGGGTGGAACCGGAAGAACTTCCGGGCGCTGGCGTAGCCGACCAGCCACTCCTTGCCGGTGTGGACGAGGTGGGGGTCCCAGACCCCGACGGAGGTGAAGCCGTCGGTGGGCAGCGGGAGCTCGGTGGTGTCGAGGACGTGCGCTCCCGTCAGTACGTCCACCGACGTCCGCGCGATCGTGGCTCGAACGGAACGCTTCGGGTCCCTCTCGCCGAAGTCACCCCACGTGCTCGTTGCGACCAGCCAGCCGTCGCCGTCGCGGACGACGTGGGTGGCGTGGTCGCCGTACACCCCACGCTTGTCGGGTCTCCGGAAGTAGAGGTCGCTTCCATGCTCCAGCTCGAGGGAGTCGGGATCGAGCGTCCAGACGGAGGTGTGGGCGGTGTCGAAGAACCCGGGTCCGGCCGACGTCGCGCTGAGCAGGAGCCGGCTGCCGTCGCGCACGGGCTGCCCGTCACGAGTGGTGACGAGGCGGACGTCGCGCAGGCCGAGCTGACCGAAGCGACCTGCGGTGAACGCGCCGGCGGACTCCACTCGCAGGCCGGCGAGCAGACCCTCGTCATGGGCGTCGACGAGGTCGGCGAGGTCATGGAGGTCGAGTCGTGCGCGGGCCACCCAGGCCCCTGCCTCTTCGGTGAGCGCCGTGAGGTGGGTGCCCGTCAGGTTCAGGGCCAGGCGCGTGGGTGCCTGCACGCAGGCGCCGTGCCGGCGGCTGCGGTGCGTCGAGGTGACCTTCCCCAGCGTGACGGTGATGGCGACGCGCTGGCCGTCCCAGACGGCCGCCAGTGCGTGCTCGCCCA
Organism: Nocardioides sp.; assembly: GCF_025964975.1. Classification (GTDB taxonomy): domain Bacteria; phylum Actinomycetota; class Actinomycetes; order Propionibacteriales; family Nocardioidaceae; genus Nocardioides. The sequence continues at coordinate 7,109 of NZ_JAOPXV010000201.1, read as the reverse complement.
GCCGGAAGGCGATGGAGGCGGGACGCTCGCGGCCGAGGTCGAGGACGGCTGCGGCGTACGGCGCCGGCATCGGCAACGGGTGACTGCCAGCGCCGAAGGCGTGCACGGAGCGGGGGGAGATGAGCGAGATGGGCCGGAGCCGACGCACGATCTCGAGCGGGGGGAGCACCGGGAGAGTCTGGCACTCCTCAGCGGTCCACTCGGCGCTGGCCGAGTGGGAGAGCCTCAGCAGGTGTGCGGATCGAAGCCGTAGGGCAGCTCGAGGCGGTGGGACTTCATCAGCGCGTCGTCGGTCAGGATGTCCAGGGTCCGACCCTGTGCCGCGACGATGCCGTCGGAGAGCACCACCGCGCGGGGGCACAGCTGCAGGGCGTAGGGCAGGTCGTGGGTGACCATCATCAAGGTCACGTCCAGAGCGGTCAGGACATCGGCGAGCTCGCGCCGGGACGCGGGATCCAGGTTGGAGCTGGGTTCGTCGAGCACGATGATCTCGGGCTCCATGACCAGCACCGTGGCCACGGCCACGCGCCGCCGTTGACCGAACGAGAGGTGATGGGGCGGGCGGTCCGCGAAGTCGGCCATCCCGACCATGTCGAGGGCGGACATGACCCGCCGGTCGAGCTCGGCTCCCCGGATCCCGAGGTTGCGCGGGCCGAAGGCGACGTCCTCGCGAACGCTGCCCATGAAGAGCTGGTCGTCGGGGTCCTGGAAGACGATACCGACGCGACGACGGATCTCCGCGAGGTTCTCCTTGACCACCGGCAGGCCGGACACGCTCACGGTGCCGCGGCCGGGCAGCAGGATGCCGTTGAGGTGCAGGACGAGCGTGGTCTTGCCCGCTCCGTTGGGCCCCAGGACGGCAACGCGTTCGCCGCGGTGCACGTGCAGGTCGACGCCGAAGAGCGCTTGGTGGCCATCGGGATAGGCGAAGGCGACCGACTGTAGGTCGAGGACGGGGGTGGTCATCGGCGCACCGTCCCGTCGTACCCGCGGGAGATCATCGCGAGGTGCACCCGCTCGCCGCGCTCGAAGGAACGGATGAAGAGGGCTCCGGCCGAACGTCCGATCACCGGCCAGTGGCGCGGGTCGCGAGCGGTGAACCCGCGGGACTCCCGCGCGGTCTTCATCCGGCGGAGCTCGTCGGAGACGACGTCGAGGTAGCGCACCATGAAGCCCATGATCTGGACGAGCTGGCTGGGCACCCGCAGGCGTTCCAGGCCGGCCAGGAGGTCGCGCGGCTCCGTCGTGGCGGCGAGCAGCAGGCTGGCCAGGACGCCCAGCGTCGCCTTCACGACCAGGCCGCCCCCGGCGACCAGACCGGGCCGGCTGAGCGACAGCCCGAGGAGGTCCACCGTCGGGCCGGTGGCGATGAAGGGGAGCAGCACCGCAAACGCCAGGACCGGGGTCTCGATGACCAGCCGCCGGGCGAGGTAGAGCGCGGGGACGCCGGACAGCGCGACGAGCACGGCAAGCACAGCGGCGTACGCCGCAAATGCGGCGAGCCACGGCACCGGGGTCGCGACCACGACCAGCATGAACGAGACCAGGAAGGCGATCTTCAGGTGCGCGGGTGCCTGGTGCACCGGGGAGTGGCCCTGGAAGTGGAGCCGGTGTCCGTGCGGGGCGCCCATGTCACTCGCCCTCCGTTCGTGCGAGGACTGCGTCGCGCCCGCGTGCGCCGAAGAGGAGCCACGAGCAACCCAGCACCAGCAGGCACCCCAGCACCCCGGCCACGCCTGAGGACCACCGGCTGTTGTCGATGCCAGCTGTCTCATAGCCCGCCAGCGGACCGCCCTGGGTCGCGGACGCTTGTTGGGTCTCGGCGAAGCCCAGGTCGGCGGCGACTCGGTTGAGCCCGTCAGGGCTGCCGGAGGCATAGAAGCTGACGACGCCGGCCAGAGTGAGGGCCACCAGCAGGCCCACTACGAGGACGGTGCGGTCCGAGACCGTCCTCACGACGACACCAGCCGGGTCTCGAGCTCCCGGACGGCCAGCACCCGGCGGGCACCGTGGACGAGGTCGGGGCGGACCGCGACGACGCTGGACACCACCAGGAAGGTGATGACCGCTTCGCCGACACCGATGAATACGTGTACGCCGAGCATCGCCGTCAGCAGCGTGTCGAAGGGGATCGGGACGACCCCGCCGACGGCGTAGAGGAGCACGAAGGCGGCGGCGCTCAGCACCACCGAGGCGATCGCGCCGAGGGCGGCGGCCGGTGCGACCATGGACAGACGCTTCGGCAGCGCGAGCTGGGCGGCGCGGAAGACGGCGTATCCGCCGACCACGGTCAGGAGCCCCATCAGCACGACGTTGGTGCCCAACGCAGTGATGCCGCCGTCGGCGAACAACAGGGACTGCACGACCAGGACCACGGTCAGACAGAGCAGCCCGGCGTAGGGGCCGACAAGGACGGCAGCGAGGGCACCCCCCATGAGGTGCCCACTGGTTCCCCCGGCGACCGGGAAGTTGAGCATCTGCGTGGCGAAGACGAAGGTGGCGACGAGACCGGCAAGTGGGGCCGTGCGGTCATCGAGCTCGCGGCGGGCGCCCTTGAGCGCGACGCCGATGCCCGCTGCAGCTACGGTGGCCGTCACCAGCGACGTCGGCGCGTCGAGAAAACCGTCGGGGACATGCATCGCAACCTCCGGATCCTTGTTGCACTCCGTGTGCAACAACCTCAGTTCGGCGCGAACCCCGTCAACGGATTGGACCCTCGGCAAAAGAAATGTGGCGCACACATCCGGCTCACAGCTGCAGGACGGCGCGGACGATCACGCCGAGGCCGACCGCGCAGATGCCGACCATGGCTCCGTAGCGCAGGAAGGTGCGGACCTGTCCGCCCAGGTAGCCCCGTCGCAGGGCCAGGCCTTCGAGACGCAGGACCAGCCCACGCGCCAGCAGGCCGACGGCGGCCAGCGAGAACGCCATCCCGATGCCGAAGGCAAGCACCAGCACCACTCCGAACCAGGCACGGCCCAGGGCCACCGCGGCCAGCAGGAGCAACAGCGCTGATGGACTGGGCACCAGCCCACCCACCAGGCCCATCACCCAGACTCCGCCGCGCCCGGGAGTCACCTCGGTGCGGGTGGTCGGCGGAGCGTCGGCGATCGTCACCGCGCCGAACACGCGGGGCTCGGCTGTCCGACCGTGATCGTGGTGGGCATCGGTAGGAGGATGGTCGGGCGCGTGGCCGTGGCCGTGGCCGTGGCCATGGCCGTGCCCGTGACCTCCCTCGTTCGAACGCAGCTGCACGAGCAGGTAGAGCCCGAGGCCCAGGATCAGCAGTCCGGTGGCCAGCGTCAACCAGGGGTAGAGGCGGGCCGGCACCAAGGCAGTGCTGAGCGAGACCAGCAGACCCAGCAGCAGCACCGTCCCGGTGTGGGCGGCAGTGACGGCACTCCCGACGGAGAGCGCCGAGCGGAGGGACGAGTCGCCCCGCTGGGACAGGTAGAACGCCATGACCGTCTTGCCGTGGCCCGGCGACAGTGCGTGCGAGGCCCCCAGGGCAAGCGCCGCGAGGATCGAGAGACCGGCGGCGAGCAGTCCGTTGTCGCTCAGCAGCGCGGTTGCTCGCGACGACAACCAGCCGCCGTCCGTGGCGCTGGCGCCGGTGTCGCCGCTCCCCGGCAGTGCGCCGGCCGGCCCGCCGGGGGACACGACCAACGTCGCGGAGGTGACGTCGAGGGGCGACTGCAGCAGGTCCTCAGGGTAGGCGGTGAGCCGCTCGCTCGTGCTCTCGTCCGGCACGTCCGAGCTCGTCAGCGTCATCGCGTTGCCCACAGCGGTGATCTCGCGCCAGCCCACCGACCCCGGGGCCGTGCGGTCCTGGAGGGTGACGGCGCCCGCATCGACGGACACCTCGCCCGTGTACCTGCAACTGATGCGAGTGACGGGGAGACCGCCCTGACCAGCCGCGGTCGTCGCGGCTGCACTGTCGAGGGACAGCGGTACGGCGGCGCCCGAGACCTCGAGGTCCAAGCCGCGACCGGTGGTCTCGCACTGGCTCGCGGCCAGCGCGGGGAGGTCGTCGATGGCGTCCCCGAGCTGCGCCGTGGGGATCTCGGCCAGGTCGATCACGTGGTCGACCCCGATGCCGTGGGAGGAGACCAGGATGCCGGTGTAGCGGTTGACGGTGAAGTTGCCCAGCGGGTGGGCGGAAGCGGGAGCGGCCGTCACGAAGAGGCAGAGGGCGATCGCCCCGAGGGCCACGAGGACGCGCAGCGCTCGTGTCATCGCCGGGCCTCGAGAGACCTCAGGACGGCGCGGGCCTCGGCACGCTGCAGCGGCGACATGCCGGGGTCGGTGGCAAGGCCGCGCTTCAGGTGCATGCGGGCCTCCGCCGTCATCCCCAGGGCCGCCTCGATCGTCCCACGGTGGATCCAGAACCTCGCCTCAGGCGTGCCGAGCCGGGTCGCGGCACGCGTGATCGGCAGCGCCTCGGCGTCGCGGCCCGTCCGGTGCAGCGCCCAGGCGAGCGCGTCCGCGACGTGCACGCTCGTGCGGCGGTCCCACTCTGCGCGGGCCTGGGTGAGGGCACGTTTCGCGGATCCGTGGTCGGCTTCGAAGAGTGCCGTCTCGAGGTCGGTGCCGACCCCGTTCGCGTTGAGGAGCTCGATGGTCGTGCGGACGACAGCGAACTGGGCCTTTGCCTCGTCGGTCCGACCGAGATACTGGAGCAGCTCACCGAGCTCGGTGAGGTACTCGGGCAGGGGTTGCTGGGCCACCACGCTCTGCCAGGTCGCGACAGCGCCTTCGAGGTCGCCGCGGGCCGTCTTCAGGCGGGCCGAGGAGATCAGGGCGGGGAGGTAGGTGGGCAGGACCTGTCGGACTGTCGCCAGGTCACGACCTGCGGCCTGCAGACGGCCCTGCTTGCGCAGGATGTCGGCTCGCAGCGTCAGCGGGTAGGCCTTGTCCGCGAGCGAGCCCGACTCTGCAGCACGCTGGAGCACGTCGCCGGACAGGTCGAGGTCACCGCGCAGCTCGTAGGCATAGGCGTAGCGGGCGGCAATGGTGGTGCTCGGCCGGAGGCGGTCGGCGGCACGTACGGCGCGCAGCTGCTCGGTGTAGCGCCCGAGCTCGGTGAGGGCATCGATCCGGACGGCCAGGGCCGTGAGGTCACGGGGGTTGATGGCGAGGGCGCGGTCAGCATCAGCGAGGGCGGCGGCGAAGTCGTGGCGGGCAGCAGCGATCGCGCCGCGGGCGCCCAGGGCGGGGAAGTTCTCGTCCGGCTCGATGCTCAGGGAGCGCGCCGCGGCCTCGTCAGCCTTCTCGTAGTAGGACGCGAGGCCGGTGATGCGAGCCTGTTCGACATAGGCCAGCGACAGATTTGCCCACGAGACGTGGTCCTTCGGCAGCCGGCGCAGGGTGTCCTGCAGGGAAGTGATGGTCGCCGTCAGATCGCTGCCCGAGTCAGGCACGACGCGGGCGATCGAGGGGTTGGTGGACGCAGGCGGGGGCTCGGACGTGGTGGCAACGCCGATGCCACCGGAGACGCCGAGGACCAGGCCGATGCCGAGCACGGTCAGGCTTCTGCGCATGTCGCTGGTCCCTTCTGGGAGTTGCCTGGTGCCGGCCCGGCCACGGGGCGGGATGCCGCGTGACCGGGCCGATCAATGGTGTCAGACCTTGCGACGACGCGTGGCGCCGCCGATGCCGGCGATCAGGGCGAAGAGGCCCAGACCGATCGCTGCCATCGAGGTGGTGCGACCAGCCTCGACGCCGAGCACCTTCGTGGCAGACGACTGCTTCGCGTCCGGACCGGAGCCCGGGTGCGGGGCGGCGTCGCTGCCGCTGACCGGGAGGGCCAGGTAGGGGAACGTGTCGCCGAAGGCGGCGTCGTTGCCGTCCACGCCGTCACCGAGGTCGTTGGCACTGCCGACGAGCTCGCCCTCGACGACCTGCAGCGAGATGTCGATGACGTCGTCACCGAGCCTGCGGCCGTTCGGGTATCCCTGGACATCTCCGCCGATCACGCCGAGCCGGTTGGGGTTGGCGGTAACAGGGGTGTTCATGTTGAGACGCAGCTGCTCGCTGGGCGTCATCTTGCCCTTGGGCATGTTGAGGCCCTTGACACCGGTGAGGAAGACCGACACCAGGTCGTTGCGAGGTGTCTTGGGCGCATCGATGCCGTAGACCGACTCGATGAGCTTCGGCAGCTCTGGGTTGGTCACGTACTTCAGTGCCGCGACGTCCGAGGTGGGCTGCGAGGCGTTGAACGCGTCCTTGACCGCGATCGGGAGGACGACCTCGTTGACCAACGGCATGCCGAGGCGTGAGACCTGGACGAACTTGCCGCCAGCGGTTCTCTTGTTGGTCGTCGACCAGACCCCGACGATCGGGTTCTTCTTGGAGTTGCCCTTCTTCGCGAGCCAGCGCTTGGGCACCTGGAGCGCGACCGAGTTGACGTTGAAGCCGGCCAGCGTGTCGTCGCCGACCTCGGAGAGGTCACCGCCGTAGAGCAGGTCGAAGACCCGCAGGTCGAGGAAGAACGGGTCCTCGGCCTGACCGGCGAACGACTTGACCTTCCCGAACGTCCGGGTGGCCTGGTTGCGCAGGTCGACGTAGTTCGGCATCGCTGCCTTGCCGGCGTCGGAGGGCGCCACGCGGGCCGACTTCACGAGGACCTTGGTCTTGTGGCCCTTGATCCGCTCCAGCCGGTAGGTCTGGAAGAAGTTCAGGTTCTTGTCCTTGAGCGACGTGACCGGGCCCGTGCTGGACAGGAACGTGTCCTTGGACTTGTAGTGGTCCTTGAAGGTCCACCGGAAGGTGACGTCGGCCTTGGCGTCCCCATCGTTGTCGATGTGGATCTCGTGGCGGGCGTCGTTCGCGAACGGGTAGAAGTTCGGACCGCCGGCGGGCTCCGAGAACGGGGACCAGTTGGCGACGAGCGTGACCGAGCCCTGACGCTCCGGGCTGCGGAACGCGTAGACGTCGGTGTTGTCGTACTGCGGGGTGCCGGCGATCATCGGCGCCTCGCGGTGGCTGGAGGCCTCGGCACCGAGAGGGCCGAGGGCGGTCAGTGCTGCACCGGCCACCAACCCCCCTGATGCCATCAGGGCCACCGCCGAACGCCGTGACGCCAATCCACGGGTGAGACGCTTTCTCGT
>NZ_JAOPXV010000167.1 GCF_025964975.1 Nocardioides sp. | reverse complement strand
TGGGGTGTCTGGGGCGGTATGACCGAGCGTGAGCGTCGTGCCCTCATCCGCCGTCGTCCTGCCGCTTCGTGGCGCTCCGTCCTGGAGTCCGCGCGCACCGAGCACGAAGGCATCGTCACCGTCTGATCAGACGCCCGTACGGGACTCAGAGCGGGGCACCAGCCCCCGAGCGACTCAGTTGTTCGTCACCGGTAGGTGCAGCTCGACGTCCCGCAGCGTCATGGCGCCGACCACGCGGCTGCCGAAGCCCGCCGACATGTCCGAGATGGGCGAGACGGTCAGGAACAAGGTCTGGCCGGCGGGGACGTCGACCGCCACGGACGGCAGCTCGACACCGGTGCGCGGCTTGTTGAGCACGATCCCCTGCTCCCGGATCGGCAGCATGTTGTTCTGCACGATCTTCGCGTCCGCCGGACTGGTGCCGACCGACAGCGCCAGGAACGCCCGGTTGTCGAGTCCGACGGTGCTGATGGCGGCGTTCAGGCTGGGCGAACCCGCGATACTGATCGGACCCCGGGCGACCGGGTAGGCGACCGGAGCGCCGACCCCGACCGTGGTGATGACGTCGCCGAGGGCCACCTCGGTGGTCGGCGCGACCGACGCGACGCTGACGCACCGGCCGGCGGCGGTGGTCAAGTGGAACTGGCCGAAACCACTGAGGCCGGTCTTCTTGCCCTGCAGGTTCTGTTTCAGGAACCGGAGCCCGAGGTCGGCGAAGTTCGGGCTGCCCAGACGCGGCGAGCACGCGTCCTGCGACGTCGGGAGCGGCAGTCCGGAGTTCGTCCCGCCGGGCAGCACGGCGGGCAGGGTGTGGCCGCCGTTGTAGCCCACGAAGACGCTCCGGGCGCGCGCCTTGTCGGTCAGCGCGCGCTGGAAGTTCTTCAGGCCCTGCTCCAGGGGGAAGAGGTTGTCGGTCGCGCCCTGTCCGAAGAGGACCGGGATGTTGAGTCGCCGACCCTGTCGTACGTGCCCCTCCGGCCCGTTCTTGTCCAGGAAGTCATGGAGGTACGGCGGTACGTTCCCGGTCGCGGATGCCTCCGCGAAACCTCGGTGCACGATCGGCGGGAGCGCGTCCGAGGGCAGCGCGGCGGCGGTGAGGGCCGACGCCCACGCGGTGCGCGGGACGCCCTGGGGGAACAGACTCTCCGTCAGGCTGTACCAGGTGATCTCCGGGACCAGCGCGTCGAATCGGGTGCTGCCGGTCTCCCGGATCTCGCTGAAGGCGCCGACGAACTGGTATCCGCCGCCGTACGAGCCGCCGATCGCGCCCAGGACCGGGTCCCCGGGGCGCTGCTTCTTCACCCACTCCTGCACTGCGACGAGGTCGATGATGCGCTGGACGTCCTCGCCCTCGACGTCGGGGTTCTCGATGTACGCCTGTCCCCCGCTGTCGCCGAAGCCGCGCTGGTCGAAGCTGAGCACCCCGAACCCTGCATCGGTCAGGTAGGAGAGCGCGGCGGGGTCCGTCGTGCGGCTACCGCCCCACCCGTGGCTGGAGAGCACCATCGGCACCGGCGCGTCCTGGGTGGCGTCGGCGGGCCGGAACAGGGTGTAGCAGATCTCGACGGGCGCCGTCGTTCCCGGATCCGGCACGCTCACCACGCAGCCGTCCGTCGTGGTGACCGTCGCAGCCGCGGCGGAGGGACCGGCGAGCGCCGGTGACGCGGCGGTGACGATGCTGATGGCGGCGGTGGCGATGAAGCGGCGCATGTCCGGTGGGTCCTCTCGCGGAGTACGTGTCAGGGGTCCAACGAGCGGGCCCAGTACTGGCTACGCCGACTGGGGCTCCTTCTCCACTAGGGTCCGACGGGTGTACGTATCCGTGTCCCGGCTCAGTGTGGAACCGTCCAGGTCCGACGAGCTCGTCGCCGCCTTCCAGGTGCGCGCCGGCCTGGTGGAGTCCCACGAGGGGTTCATCGACCTGCAGGTGTGGCGCTCGGACCGTGACCCGGCAGAGGTTCTGATGGTCTCCCGGTGGACGGACCGGGACGCCTTCAAGGCCTACATGCGAAGCGACGACCACAAGACGTCCCACGCACGCATCCCTGCCGAGCTTGCAGAGGCGATCACCCTCGAACGGCTGGAGCAGATGCACACCTACGACGTGGTCGCGCAGTGAGGGACGGCAATCGCCGTCCCGATCCGCCCTCGGGCACTCCCCCGCCCACCGAGGCCCGCCTGGGAGACACGGTGGTGGATCTGATCCCCCTGGCCGAGGAGATCTGCCGCCGCTACCGCGACGAGTTCCCCGACGAGGCGGAGCGGTACGGCGACGCCGGCATCGCCTGGTGCGTCCACGACAACCAGCACCTCCTGTTCTGGGGTGCCGGGGCAGTGGACGGTGGGGTGGACCTGGACCGCCAGGTCGACTGGCTCGCGACCGTCCTGGAAGCGCGGGACTTCCCGCTGGACCGGCTGGCGCGCAACCTCGACCTCGGTGCAGAGGTCATCCTGGAGCAGCTGGAAAGCGGCCACGGGGGCCGGATGGCAGCCGCGTTGGCCGCCGCCGCGACGTCGGTCCGTCTCCGGGCGAGCAGCGCCTCGTCGTAGGTGCCGGGTCGCGTCGAACAGGGCGCGCGGCGCCGGTCATTCGAGGCGGCTTGCTGCAGAGCGGATCGGACTCAACCGCGGGTTCGGCCTCGACAACCCCACCCATGCTTCATCATGAGTCTCGAGGAACGGAGAGCCATGACGACCGATTGGTCGCGCAAGCGTGCGCTGGTGGTGGCGCTGTGCCTGATGATGATCGTGGTCCCGTTGTCCCTGGAAGGGCTGGACTACCGGTCGTTCGGGGGCTTCCCCGCTGTCGGGTTCGCCGTCGCCCTGGTCGTCTATCTGGGCCGCCGTTGGCTGTGGTGGACGTTGCTCGTCGAGACAGTCGTCATCGTCGCCGCACTCACCCGCACCTACGACGTGTCGCCGCTCCTCGGCATCGCGGGCAGCATCACCATCACTGTGCCGGCCCTGCTGGTGTGGTTCCTGCTCACGCGCGGTGACCGAACCTTCGAGATCAGCACACACAGGGGGGAGCAACGTCTCATCCTCGCGACCGCTGCGGGCGCGCTCGTCTGCGGCACCCTCGGCGGTCTGTTCGCCCTGGCGCAGGTCGAGCCGCGTGACGCGCTGCTGACGGGGGCGATGTCCTTCCTCAGCTCGCTGGCTGCCCAGCTCGCCGTACTCCCGGTGCTGGACCGGGCGTCTCGGACCGGGACGGCGCCGAAGGCCGAGCAGTGGGCACAGTGGGGCTTGCTGCTCGTGGTCGTGGCGCTTGTCTTCGGCCCTGTCAGCACCCTCCCCGTGTTGTTCGTCGTCCCGGCCGCGCTGAGCTGGGGCGCCAACCGGGGCTCACCGCGTGTGGCCCACAACCAGTTGCTGCTGGTGTCCGTGGTCGCCTACCTGCTGACCTTCCTGGGACGCGGACCTCTGGCGTTGGAGGGCGGAAGAGGGGAGATCGCCGGTCCCATCCTGCTCTACGTCTTCCTGGTCGCTTGTGCGTACGTCACGATCCCGATCTCCGGCAGTGTCGCTCGGCTGCAGCGAGTCACCCTCAGCGCTACGCAGGCGGCATCGACGATGGAGCGCTTGTTCGAGTCGGCCCACCGCACCCTCATCATCAGCGCCGACTCGAAGGGACTCATCACCCGCTTCAATCGGGGTGCTGAGCTGATGCTCGGCTATGACGCCGACGACGTGCTGGGCCAACCCGTCACCAAGCTCTCGCCGGCCGAGGAGGTCGCCCGGCACGCCCGCCGTCTCGGCCTGTCGGAGGACGACTTCCGTAGCCTGGCGATGGCCATGGCAGCGTCTCCCGAACCATGGGACTGGAAGTTCGTGACCAACGACGGGAGGCAGCTCGTCATCTCCCTCAGCCTCACTTCAGTCGCCGACGACGACGGGGAGATCGTCGGCTTCCTGGGCGTGGGCGACGACACCACGGAGCGGCATGCGGCCGATGTCGCGCTGCGGCGGGCGCTCGATCGGGAGCACGCTTCCGTCGCCAGGCTGCGTGACGTCGACCGAGTGAAGCAGGAGCTCGTGTCCAACGTCAGTCATGAGCTTCGCACCCCCATCACCAGCATCATCGGCTACGTCGAGCTCCTCCACGACGGCACGCTGGGAGACCTGCCCAGCGAGCAGAGGCAGGTCGTTGCCCGGATCGCACGCAACGGCCACCGCTTGATCCGGCTGGTCGAGGACCTGCTCACGCTCTCGCAGGTGGAGGCCGGCGCGTTGGTGCTCCAACGGGCTCCCACCGACCTGGGCGCCGTGGTGCGGGCGGTGTGCGTGCTGCACGAGACCCAGCTGCTCAGCCGCTCGGTGGAGCTGGTCATGGACATCCCGGACTCCCCCGTGATCCTGGTCGCCGATGCGCACGAGGTCGAACGCGTGCTGGTCAACCTCGTGGGCAACTCCATCAAGTTCACCCCCGACGGCGGTCGGGTCGACGTGACGCTGCGAGCCGAGGAGAAGGCAGCGCTGATCACCGTGTCAGACACCGGTATCGGCATTGCTCTCGACGAGCAGGACCAGCTCTTCAGCCGCTTCTTCCGGGCGTCCTCCGCGACCGACAACGCGATCCAGGGCTCCGGGCTCGGGCTGTCGATCGCCCACGCGATCGTAGCCGCGCACGACGGCACGATCGAGGTCGAGAGCGAGCCGGGGAAGGGAACGACGATGCGGGTGTGCCTTCCTCGTGAGGGCCGCGAGGTGGCGGACGAGCCGTTGTTCAGCCACCAGGGCCTCTAGCCAGCCCGACCCTGGCGGAGTCAGGCCCCGACGTATGCCGCCAGGTGCTCACCGGTGAGCGTCGACCTGCTGGCGACCAGCTCTGCGGGCGTGCCCTCGAACACGATGGTGCCCCCGTCGTGGCCGGCACCCGGACCGAGGTCGACGATCCAGTCTGCGTGGGCCATGACTGCCTGGTGGTGCTCGATGACGATGACGGACTTGCCCGAGTCGACCAGCCGGTCCAGCAGGCCGAGCAGGTTGGCCACGTCGGCCAGGTGAAGCCCGGTCGTGGGTTCGTCGAGAATGTAGATGTCCCCCTTCTCGGCCATCTGCGTCGCCAGCTTGAGTCGTTGCCGCTCACCGCCTGACAGGGTCGTCAGCGGCTGTCCGAGGCAGAGATAGCCCAGGCCCACGTCGGAGAGCCTGTCCAGCACCTTGTGCGCAGCCGGGGTCCGGGCCTCTCCCTCGTCGAAGAACGCCGTGGCCTCGGTGACCGACATGGCCAGGACCTCGGCGATGTTCTTGCCGCCCAGCGTGTAGTCGAGCACGGCAGCCCGGAAGCGCTTGCCCTCGCACTCCTCGCACGGCGACTCGAAGGTGGTCATCACCCCGAGCTCGGTGAAGATCACGCCGGCGCCGTTGCAGGTGGGGCAGGCGCCCTCGGAGTTGGAGCTGAAGAGCGCGGGCTTCACCCCGTTGGCCTTCGCGAAGGCCTTGCGGATCGGCTCGAGCATCCCGGTGTACGTCGCCGGGTTGCTGCGCCGCGAGCCCTTGATCGCCCCCTGGTCGACCACGACCACCTCGTCGCGACCGGCCACCGAGCCACTGATCAGGGAGCTCTTGCCCGACCCCGCCACCCCGGTGATCACGCACAGCACACCCAGCGGGATGTCGACGCTGACGTTCTTCAGGTTGTGGGTTGTCGCCTTCTTCACCGCGAGCTGGTCCGAGGCAGCCCGCACCTGCTCCTTCATCGCGGCTCGGTCGTCGAGGTGGCGTCCGGTGGTCGTGTCACTGGCTCGCAGGCCGTCGACGGTGCCTTCGAAGCAGACCTCGCCGCCGGCCGTACCC
>NZ_JAOPXV010000162.1 GCF_025964975.1 Nocardioides sp. | reverse complement strand
GGATGGCGGTGGCCCACGGCTGCCCCATGTCCTCCGACACCTGGTCGGCCAGCGCGCGCACCTCGGTGTCCACCCGCGCCTTCTGCACGCCGGTCGCCTGGGGCACGGACGTGCGTGCCGCACCGGTGAGCTGCTTGCCGGCGGCACCGAGGTCGAGATGCAGCCGCTTGAGCGGGTCCGGCTTGAACTTGGAGAACCACGCGGTCACCGGCCACCCGGTCGCCCGGTTGGCCCGGATGCGGGTCGAGTCCTCCACGGCCTTGACGACAGTCGGGACTCCGGCAGCGTCGGCGAACGCGTCGTCCAGCGCCGCCACGCGTTCCTTGGACAGCGAGCGCACCGACGACGTCCCCGAGACCGCCTGCAGTCGCTCGGCTGCGGCGCGCACGTCGGCCGCCAGCCGCGTTCGCGTCGCCTTCTTCTCCGCCACCCGCTTGGCGATCTGCTTCTTCAGCTCGTCGATGCCCCAGTCGTGGCGAGCACTGATCCCGAGGACCGGGACCCCGTCCAACCCGTCGGCCTCCAGCAGGCGGCGGACATCGGCGATCATCCCCTCCCGGCGCGCCTCCGGGACGGTGTCGATGTGGTTGAGCACCACCAGCATCACGTCCTTGTGGGACGCGAGCGGGGCGAGATAGCGATCGTGGATCGCGGCGTCGGCGTACTTCTGCGGATCGAGCACCCACACGAACATGTCGGCCAGGCGCACCAGCCGGTCGACCTCGAGGTGGTGCGAGACCTCGGTCGAGTCGTGGTCGGGCAGGTCGAGCAGCACGACCCCCTGCAGGGCGTTGTCCTCCTTGCCCGTCGACAGCATGGAGTCACGCGTCACCTGGTGGCGTGCGGGGATCCCCAGCCACTCGAGCAGCTCCTCGCCGCCCTCCTGGCCCCACACGCAGGCAGTGGCCCACGACGTCGTGGGCCGGCGGACACCCACGGCCGACAGCTCGAGCTCGGTCAGTGCGTTGAACGTCGACGACTTGCCGGACCCGGTGGCCCCGGCGAGCGCCACGACGGTGTGCTCCGCGGAGAGCTTCAGCCGACCGGCAGCCCGCAGGACAACGGCGCGGGCGTCCTTGACGACGTCGGAGTCGACCCGCCCCTCGGCGTTGTCGACGGCCTGCTCGAGACCCTGGACCCGTGCACCGATGTCAGAGCTCCGCGAGACGAGCCTCTTGGCCCCCTCGAGCAAGGACGTCATGGTCTCCCTCTGTTCACAGTGGTGCGTATGTGACACACCTTATGCGTCGGACGCCCCCGTGGTGCCGCTGCCACCCTTGGCGGCGAAACGAAGATCATCCACGCGACGTGAGGCCTCGCGCAGCTTCTCCGGCGCCTCGGGCGAGATGTTCAGGCTGTCGAGGAGGTCGAGGTAGCGCTGGCGCTCGGCACCGAGGAGCTCGGAGACCTTGGCCTCGAGGTCCTGGCGGGCTCGTTCGGCGAGGGTCCGCACCGCCTGGTCCCCGAAGACCGCTTCGAGCAGCTTCTGTCCGAGCACGGCCGAGCCGCCGGCGATGCCCGCCTCGGCGCCCGTCACTCCGGCGGTGTGGGCGAACACCACGACCATCAGGGCCACCGACAGGCCGTTGACGCCGAAGGCCAGGAAGCGTGCCGTCGAGCGCTTGTCGGCACCCTCGGTGCGCACCATCTCCAGCACGTCGGACTGCCAGTCGCGTACGGCACGCTCGGCCCTGCGGCGGAAGTCGCGAGACGCGCGCCCGAGGTCCTCGCCCGCATCGGCCAGCAGGGTCTGCCCTGAAACGGTGGACTGCCACGAGGCCTCAGCGCGCTCGGCGGCGGCCTCGGCGTGCTCGAGGATCAGGGTCTCCAGGCCGGACTCCACGGCGACGGTCACCCGCTCGGCCTGCTGGGGCTTGCCCTTGATCGCGTTGACGACCCGGTCGCGGAGCCAGCCGACCCGGGTCTCCAACGACCTGAGCAGCTCCCCGGTGCCGACGAACTCCTGCCAGCGGGCCAGCACCTCGCCACGCAGCAGGGTGCCGTCGGCCGAGGCCTCGGCGATCTCCACGACTGCCTTGTCGTAGGCGGCGTTGGCGTCGCTGCGCAGCCGGCGTACGGCGTCGACCTGCTCGGTGGCGGCGTCGGCGACCGAGTGGGTGCGGCGTGCCAGGGTGCGGACGGCGCCGTCGAGCGTCTGCTTGACCACCCCGGAGCGGGCCTCGGCATCTGCTGCCAGCGATCCCAGCCAGCCCCGGATCTCGGCGACATTCGCGGCGGGCAGCAGCCCGTCCTCGTTCACGTCGCCCTCGACGACGGTGAAGAGGGGCGAGTCCTTGAGCCCACGGCTGGCGAGCATGCGGGCGAGGTGGGTCGAGACCGTCTCGATGGCGTCGGGCGGTGTCCGGTCCAGGACGATGGCCACTGCGGCGGACCGCTCGGCGGCCTTGCGCAGGAAGTCCCACGGCACCTGGTCCGCGTAGCGCGCAGCGGACGTCACGAACAGCCAGAGGTCGGCCGCGGCGAGCAGCTGGGCCGCGAGCACGCGGTTGCGCTCCTCCACGGAGTCGATGTCCGGCGCATCGAGGATCGCCAGACCGACGGGCACTGCGTCCGACGCGACGAGCTGGAGCGCTTCGGGGTCGTTGGTCGCCGTGGTCACGCGCTCGAGATCCGGAAGGAGTCGGTCCTGGCCGAACCACTCGGCGTCGGCCGGGTTGTGCACGAGCACGGGCGAACGGGTGGTCGGTCGCAGCACGCCGGGCTGGGTCACCCGGGTGCCGACGAGGGAGTTGACCAAGGTCGACTTCCCAGCCCCGGTGGAGCCCCCGACGACGGTCAGCAGCGGCGCCTCGATCGTCATCAGGCGCGGGATCACGTAGTCCTCGAGCTGGTCGACCATCTCGCGTTGGGCGTCACGCTGCTCAAGGGCGCTCGGCAGCTCCAGTGGCAGGCGCACCTCCTGGAGCGCGCTGCGCATGCGGACCAGCGCCGTCAGCATCTGGGTGCTGCTGTCGCCGCCCGGTCGTGAGTCCTTCTCCGGCTGTGACTCGCTCATCGGGTCGGAACCACCTGTCCGGGGAAGGAGATGTAGGGCCGTACGGTGTTCAGGGCGAGGACGTGCTCCTGGCCGCGTTCGGCAAAGTCACGCGGCGCGGTGCCGCGCAGGTATCGGTGGTGCAGGTAGGCGAGCTCGATCGCCGCCGCCTGGTATTCGCGCATCGCCCGCTCGGCCGGTTGACCGCCCACCTGCTTGGCGAACTGGCGGGCGCGGCGCCGGGCACGCAGGTCGACCAGCCAGGGGATGTCGGTGGCAGGGATCAACCCGCGTCGGGACGCGTCCGTCAGAGCGGCGGCCATCATGCCCTTCTCGGAGCGCCGGCGGTACAGCGCGAACGCGATGAGCCCCAGGAACGCCGGGAACATCATCGTGCCGTAGACGTAGAAGAAGTTGCCTGCCCCGCCCAGGGTCGAAGAGTTCCACAGGGAGTGCGTGAAGACGGCCAGGGCGTAACCGCCGACGGGCGCGAGGAGCCGGACGACACCCTTGCGTGAGGTCACGGCGATGCCGACCCCGATCCCGATGAAGGCGGTGAACAAGGGGTGGGCGAAGGGGCTCAGCAGACAACGGATGACGAAGGTGCCGGTGAGTGCGTCGGTGCCGCCCGGCCCGAGACCGTCGGTCCCGTTGTAGGCAGCCGCGAGGTACAGGATGTTCTCGGTGAACGCGAAGCCGATGCCGACCATGCCGGCATAGACGATCCCGTCGAGGATGCCGTCGAGCTCGTGGCGTCGCCACCACAGCAGCAGCACCAGGAAGGCGCCCTTGGTCGCCTCCTCGGTGACCGGGGCCAGGAAGGAGAGGCTCTGCTCGTCGGTCGCGCCGCCTGCGACGCCGATGCCCTGGAAGAGCAGCGCTGCGGCGGTGGCCACGAAGGCGCCCCACAGCAGCCCGCCCACCAGCAACGAGCGCGGTTCCGGCTCGTAGCGGTCCAACCACATGAAGCAACCCACCAGCGGACCGACGGGCAGTGCCGCCAACAGTGCCGCGAGGATCAACGTGTCCGAGGCGCCGGACAGCCCGATCACCACGGCCATCACGAGCGCGCCGAGCAGCACGAGGACGGTCACGATCACGGTGAACGCAACACTGTCGCGACGGCGGATGGGCATGCCGGGAGCCTAACGGAGCGGGGGGCCAGACCGGCTCTGCGGCGTACAGTGGCGACGTGAACGAGCAGACCCAGCCACCGCCGGGGCCCCGGAGCAGCGCTCCCAGGACCGAGTCCCACGATCCGGCCGTGCCGGAGGCCTACGCCGCCTTCATGCGCACCGGGTGGGGAGAGCGCGAGATCGACCTACCCACGCATCCGGTGGCGGAGTACGCCGAGGCGCGCCGCGCGCGGCTGGCCGAGATGTTCCCAGGGGAGCGCCTCGTGCTGCCGGCCGGCACCTACAAGGCGCGCGCCAACGACACCGACTACCGCTTCCGGCCCGACACCGCCCACACCTACTTCTCCGGCAACCAGACCAGCGACGCAGCGCTGGTGGTCGAGGATGGCGAATCCGTCCTCTATGCCCGGCCGCGTGCCTCGCGGGAGACCGACGAGTTCTTCCGGGACCGTCAGTACGGCGAGCTGTGGGCCGGCCGACGTCCCTCGCTCGGCGAGATGTCGGACAGCCTCGGCCTGGAGGTCCGTCACCTGGACGACCTGCCGGCCCGGCTGCAGGGCGGTGGCAAGACCCGGGTCCACCGCGGTCATGACGCCCGGATCGACGCCCTGGTCGCCGCCGACGAGACCCTGGACACCGACTTCACCCGCGTCGTGTCCGAGCTCCGGCTGATCAAGGACGAATGGGAGATCGGCGAGCTGACCGAGGCCTGTGACATCACCACGCTCGGCTTCGAGGACTCGGTGCGCGAGTGGGACCGGGTGCTGGAGTTCGGCGAGCGGTGGATCGAGGGCACCTTCTTCCGTCGCGCCCGCGCGATGGGCAACGACATCGGCTACGACTCCATCGTCGGTGGCGGGGCCCACGCGACGACGCTGCACTGGATCGACAACACCGGTCCGATCCGTCCCGGCGAGCTGGTGCTCCTCGACATGGGTGTCGAGGGGCGCAACCTCTACACCGCCGACGTCACGCGCACCCTCCCCGTTGACAGCACCTTCACCCCGCTGCAGCGCGAGCTCTACGACCTCGTCCACAACGCCCAACAGGCCGGCATCGAGGCCATCCGTCCGGGCGCTGCATTCCTCGCTGCCCACCACGCGGCGATGGAGGTCCTCGCGCACGGCCTCGCGGACATGGGACTGCTCCCCGTCTCGGCCGAGGAGGCGCTCGACCCCGAGTCCAAGCTGTACGCCCGGTGGACCCTGCACGGCACCTCGCACATGCTGGGGATGGACGTGCACGACTGTGGGAGCGCCTCGGTCGGCATCTATCCCAAGGGCAACCTCGAGGCGGGCATGGTGCTGACCGTGGAGCCGGGCCTGTACTTCCAGGAGGACGACCTGCTGGTCCCCGAGGAGCTGAGGGGCATCGGCATCCGGATCGAGGACGACATCGTCGTCACCGAGGACGGCTGGCTCAACCTGTCCGCCGCGCTCCCCCGCACCTCCGCCGAGGTGGAGGAGTGGATGGGCGCCCGTCGCTAGTGGAGTGTCGCCACTTCGACGACCTGCGGTGCCGCTCGTGCTCGCTGCTGGAGGTCCCGCGCGCGCGGCAGCTGAGCGACAAGGAGGCGCACGCCCGGTCTCTGGTGCCGAGTCCCGTCTGGCACCCGACCATCGCCGGACCGGACGCAGGGTTCCGCAACAAGGCCAAGATGGTCGTCGGCGGCACGATCGAGCTGCCGACGCTCGGGATCCTGGACGCCGCTCATCGTGGTGTCGACCTGCGCGACTGCAGCCTCCACTCCCCGCGCCTGACCGCAGCCCTCGAGCTCGTGGCCCGCTTCATCACGAGGGTTGGCTTGGCGCCGTACTCCGTCAGCGGACGCACCGGCGAGCTCAAGCACGTGCTGATGACCGAGTCCCCCGACGGCGAGCTGATGCTGCGGCTGGTGGTCCGCTCGACGGCCGACGAGGCACGGATCCGCAAGCACCTGCCCTGGCTGCTCTCCGAGATCCCTCTTCTCCGAGTCGTCTCGCTCAACGTCCAACCAATCCACGCCGCCGTGCTCGAGGGTGAGCGCGAGATCGTGCTGACCGACCAGTCGGTGCTGCCGATGCGGATCGCCGGGCTCGAGCTCGCCCTGCGGCCGCAGGGCTTCTTCCAGACCAACGTCCACGTCGCGGCAGCGCTCTACGCCCAGGCCCGCGACTGGGTCGCAGCCATCGCCCCCTCGTCCGTCTGGGACTTCTACTGCGGGGTCGGCGGCTTCGCCCTTGCCTGTACGGCGCCCGGCCGGTCGATCACCGGCGTGGAGGTCTCGACCGAGGCCGTCGCCGCCGCCCGGCAGACAGCACCCGAAGGCGTCACCTTCATCGCGGACGACGCCACCTCCTGGGCCCGGTCGCAGTCCACGACGCCCGACGTCGTGATCGCGAATCCCCCGCGTCGGGGCATCGGACCGGACCTCGCGGAGTGGCTCGAGACCTCAGATGTCGGCCATGTCATCTATTCGTCGTGCAACGCCGAGTCGCTCGCACAGGACCTGTCGAGGATGCCGTCGTGGGTGCCCGTCGAGGCCAGGGTGCTGGACATGTTCCCGCACACCACCCACTACGAGGTGGTTGTGCTCCTGGCACGGCGTACTACCGTGTGAGGCTGGTCAACGACCCCTGCCACCAGATCGCCCCGTTCAGGAAGGCGAAATGCGCGAAGAACTGCCCGCCCATCCCTCCAGTGTCGGCCGTGCCCGCCGCTTGGTCCGAGAGCACCTTCAGGGCACCCCTCTCGAGCCCCTGGTGGAGACCGCCGAGCTCGTGGTGAGCGAAGTCGTCACCAACGCCATCGTGCACACGGGTGCCGACATAGAGCTGGCGGCCTCCCTCGACGAGGACGGTCTTCGGGTCGAGGTCGCAGACTCCAGCACCCACCTGCCCGTCGTGGCCTCCTACGACTCACTGGCGATGACGGGGCGAGGTCTTCGCCTCGTGGCCGAGCTGACGGACCAGTGGGGTGTCGAGACGCGGCCGGACGGCAAGATCTTCTGGTTCCAGCTGGGGCTGAGCGTCCGCGCCGAAGGGCCGCACGACCCGGAGATCTCGGGTACTGAGCTCAACGGCTCCGCCGTCGGCCGGCGAGGCAACGACGTGACCGTGGAGCTGCTCAATATGCCCGCCCTGATGCACGAGGCCTGGCAGGAGCACGCGAAGTCCCTCCTGCGCGACCTGTTGCTCCTCGGGATCGACGTAGCGGCGAGTGACGAGCTCGAGGCACACGCGGCCGCGATGGACGCCCTGGCAATCCTTGAGGAGCAGGTGGGCACGAAGGAGCGCGACCCGGAGCCTGATCCGCGCGATGGCGTCCCGGAGCCGACGACGGTCAAGGTGCACGTGGTGGTGCCTCAGGACTCGGTGCCGCACTTCGAGACCCTGGACAAGCAGCTGGACTCAGCCCTGTCCCTGGCACACGCGGGCCGACTGCTGGCGCCACCGTCCCAGCCCGAGTTCGACGCCTTTCGTCGGTGGATGTGTGACCAGGTCCGTGAGCAGGCCGAGGGCGAACCGCCGCGACCCTGGGCAACGCCGACCGGATCCGTGGACCCGACCACCGAGGAGGCCGCGACCTGGGACGTCGCGGCCGTCAACGCCGCTTCCAGTGCCTTGATCGGCGCAAACCGTAGTGGCCTGATCATCGCGGCGAGCCCGGCAGCCGTATCTCTCCTGAAGTACGAAAGCCACTCCGCGCTGATGGGCAGGAGGCTGGCGGAGCTCATCCCGGCGTGTCATCACCAGACACACCTCGCGGGGCTCACCCTCCACCAGTTCACCGACCGGAGCCCCCTGCTCGGGCTCGCCGTCGTCGTACCGGCTCGGTGTGG
The DNA here is from genome assembly GCF_025964975.1 of Nocardioides sp. GTDB lineage: Bacteria > Actinomycetota > Actinomycetes > Propionibacteriales > Nocardioidaceae > Nocardioides. The sequence continues at coordinate 21,961 of NZ_JAOPXV010000162.1, read as the reverse complement.
CGACGGGACCGAGATGGAGGTCCGGCTCGCTCTCACTGCGTCCGTAGGCACCGGTGGCGCCTCGATGATCGTCGCTGAGATGCAGCTCGAGGAGCCGCAGGTCCCTTGAGGCCGAGGCAGTTGTTCACACCAAAGGGTGAAAGCGCGACCAAACGCGCACATCCTCACGGCCACCCGTTTAGTGTGTGCGCGTGCCGGACATGAACCTCGAGGTCGCGACGCGGTTTGCCCACGGCTACACAGTCGTGACTCCCCGCGGGGAGATCGACCTCAGCACTGTGGACACCTTCCGCGAGGTGCTCAACGAGCTGCTGATCCAGGGTCAGGTCCACATCCTCATCGAGATGGACGAGACGAGCTTCTTCGACTCCCTGGGCTTTGGAGCGCTCGTGGGAGCCCGACGCAAGGCTCAGGCCTTCAACGGGTCCCTGGGCATCGTGTGCTCCAACGAACGCATCCTGCGGCTCTTCCAGATCACCGCGCTGGACCGCGTCTTCACGATCACGAAGACGGTGCAGTCGCAACCGGCTCGCGACGTCATCGATGCGGCGGACTCGGCAGCCCCCACCGTATTGTGACCGCGTGAATGTCACCCGCGCGCACAACGTGGTCGACGCTGGTCTGCCCGGTGGTCGCGTGTTGTTGTTCGCGCACGGGTTCGGCTGCGACCAGAACATGTGGCGCTACGTAGCCCCGCACTTCGAGAGCAGCCACCGGGTGGTCCTCTTCGACCATGTCGGCGCTGGTGGGGCTCAGGCGCCGTACGACGCGGAGCGGTATGCCTCGCTCGAGGGCTATGCCGACGACGTGGTGCGGATCTGCACCGAGCTGGACCTGCACGACGTGGTGTTCGTCGGTCACTCCGTGTCGGCCATGATCGGCGTCCTGGCCCATCTCCGAGCACCCGAGGTGTTCGCTGCCCTGGTGCTCGTGGGGCCCTCACCTCGCTACATCAACGACGACGGCTACACCGGCGGCTTCGACCGGGCCGACATCGACGACATGCTGGCAGCGCTGTCCAGCAACTACCTCGGCTGGTCCAGCGCGATCGCCCCGGCCATCATGGGCACGCCGGACAGCCCCGAGCTCGGCGCGGAGCTGACCCAGAGCTTCTGCCGCGCCGACCCGGACATCGCGGAACGCTTCGCCCGGGCCACGTTCCTCTCCGACAACCGGGCAGACCTGCCGCTGGTCTCGGTCCCCACGTTGGTGATGCAGTCACGTGACGACATGATCGCGCCGATGGCCGTGGGGCAATACGTCGCGGCTGCCATCCCGGGCAGCTCCTTGGCGGTGCTGGATTCGAGCGGTCACTGTCCCAACCTCAGCGCTCCGGACGAGGTCATCAGGGCCATGGAGACGTTCTTCGCCGAGGGTCGCTGAGTGGCGGCCCCCGACGCCACGTCCGCGTTCCAGCAGGCCCTCCTCGGCGACGACCCGGCCGCGCTGTACGAGAAGGCGCCCTGCGGCTACCTCTCCACCACACCGGACGGGACCATCGTCAAGGTCAACGAGACCTTCATGACGTGGACCGGCTTCGTCGCCGAGGAGCTGGTCGGCCAGCGCCGGCTGGTCGATCTCCTGACGCCCGGCGGCAGGATCTACCACGAGACGCACCTCGCTCCGATGCTGCTCGTCCTGGGACAGGTCAAGGAGATCGCGCTCGAGGTGGTGACCGCGGACGGTGCTCGCCTGCCGGTCCTCGTCAACGCGGTGCTCGATCGCGGCCCGGAGGGTGAGCCGCGGGTCGTCCGGGTGGCGGTCTTCGACGCCACGGAGCGCCGTCGCTACGAGCAGGAACTGTTGCTGGCCAAGCGCCAGGCCGAGGAGTCCGAGCGACACGCCGTACAGCTGGCCAAGGCACTCCAGCAGACGCTCATCCCGCCGACGTCACCCACGATCCCGGGTCTGGAGGTCGCTGCCGCCTACCGGCCCGCCGGGGCGGGCGACGAGGTGGGCGGCGACTTCTACGACGTGTTCCAGATCGCCGAAGGGGACTGGACCGTCGTGCTGGGCGACGTCTGCGGCAAGGGCGTCGAGGCGGCGGTCGTCACGTCGCTGGTCCGCCACACGGTCCGGTCCCTGGCGGTGACCGAAAGGTCTCCGCGGGACCTGCTGCACAAGCTCAACTCGGTCCTGCTGTCGTCGGACCCGGACCGGTTCTGCACGCTGGGCATGCTTCGTGTGCACAGGGACGAGGAGGGCTGGGAGGTCACGGCAAGCTCGGGCGGCCATCCGCTGCCGCTGCTGCTTCGCCCGGGGGCACCGCCAGAAACCTTCGGTGAGCCCGGCATGATCGTCGGTGCCTTCGACCCCGCGCACTTCAGCGAGTCCACGATGCATCTCGGGAGGGGCGAGTCGCTGTTCCTCTACACCGACGGGGTCCCCGAGGCCCGGCGCGACGGAGAGCTGTTCGGGGAGGAGCGCCTGCTGGAAGCGCTGGCCGCACCCGCCACCCTGCCCGACCTGATCGACCGGGTGCTCGACCAGGTGCTCGAGTTCCAGCGTCACCACCCGCGCGACGACATCGCCCTGCTGGCACTCCGCGCCTCAGGGTCGTCCTGACCCTCTCCCCGGTCCTCGCCGGACGAGAGAGGGCCGTGACCTCCCGGTCACGGCCCTCGTCCTCATACGTCAGGTCACTTCTTGGGGATCTTGACCTTTTGTCCCGGGAAGATCAGGTCCGCGTTGTCGATGTTGTTGACCCGCGCGAGGACGTGCCAGTCGACGCCGAAGCGCTGGCCGATGCCGGACAGGGTGTCGCCGGACTTGACCGTGTAGACCTCGTCGGCGGCTGCTTCCCGGCGGGCCTCCTGCCGGGCCCCCTGGCGCTCCTCCTGACGCTCCTCTCGGGCTTCCTGCTTCTTCTCGCGACGGGCGTTGGCCTTGTCGATCGCCTTCTGGGCCTTCTCCTCGGCCTTCCGGTCGGCCTCGAACTGAGCGTCCTGGGCGGCCTGTGCCTCGGCCTCGGCCTCCTGGCGCGCGGTGTCTGCTTGAGCCTTCTCCTCCGCGGTGGCGGACGGCAGGCCGGCCTTCTCGGCGGCTTCGTCGGCCTTGCGTCGTGCCTCGTCGGCGCGCGCCTGGGCCTCGACCTTCGCCTTGTCAGCCTCCGCCTGGGCGGCCTCGGCCTCCTTGCGTGCCTCTTCGGCGGCCTCGGCGTCGTCGGTCGTGATGGCGTCCTTCAACTTGGCCCACAAGGACATTGCGGACTCCTCTCGTTGGGCCGGACGGGAGAACCCGTCGCGCGAGCCGTCCTCGAACCTAGGGGCGCCCGAGCGCTGGGGCAACGAACCTCCCCCGGAGGGGTGTGTGAGTTCGCGGCGGGCGAGATGAGCTGCGGATGCGAGTCCGCGCAGTCGCTGCGGCCGGGGCCGTGTACGGACCCAACGGTGGCTGCCGCCCTCGGTCCAGAGCGGGGCGGGGTCGACTGGGCGGGCGTTTGGTCCGTTCGACCGTCCGGTGAGGCCGGTACGGCGACGCCCAGCCTTCTCAGATGCCCGTCGGTCGAGTCCCCGGACTTGTGACCGGGACGGCTGCGGCATACTGGCTCGCGGACTGGAGACCGGTCGGACGACCTCTCACGAGCCTCATGTCGTCGGACCACCGTGTCTCCCGCCACCGGCCCCCGTAGCTCAGCTGGATAGAGCAAGAGCCTTCTAATCTCTAGGTCGCAGGTTCGAATCCTGCCGGGGGTGCAATCCAGGCTGGGATTCGGTGCCAGCAGGCAGTTCCCGGATCAACTCACTACTTTGCTCCCTACTTCGCGCAGCCGGCGCTTCACTGACGTCGGCGAGCGCCTGGGCGGCACGTTCTTAGTATCGGGCTTGGAACTGGACGGTCGCCCCGCAGCGAAGCCGTACCCGGCTGACATGACCAGGATGAGGTTCACGATGGTCCCGGCCCGCGCATCTTGCCAGGAGGTTGCGATGGCGATCTGCGAGATGACAGCAGCACCGAGGGCTGCGGCCCACCGCCATGTAGGCACTCCCATCGCAAGGAACACAGTGGCGGTCAGGACGAGCACGGCGGCGACCAGCCAGACCACGCCTCCTACGACGCCGATCGGTTTCGTGAGCTGGGCGACGTCGGCCCACCCGAAGCCTGTGACCACGCCAAGAAGATGGATCAGCCCGTGGCTCGCGAAGACGGCGACCAAAAACCAGCGGAACGTTGCCGTCATGGAGATCATCTGTTTCGTGCCCGTCGTGGTCTACGCGCTTCCTGCCATCGACGCTAGGCGTCGTCCCTCGCAAGTTGGAGGGGACAACGTCCCCTCAGCAGGGCTGCCTGGCACTGGCAACAGCATGAACGACGCGGTGTGATGGAAGAGTCGAGTGAAGGTGCCGAACGGCGATCGACATCAGTCCCGGATGGGTTCGTGAAGCGATGGAAGACATGGTCACTACGTTGGTCATCAGCGAGGTTCCGCCTCGCGACACCCTTGACCTCCTTGACGCACACCTACCGACGTACGACGTGGTGCTCACCGAGCATCTCGTCGTCGACGCCGACACCGTCACCGTCTTCGCGGCCGCGAAGAACTTCGACTTCATGACCACCCAGTCACTGCTGGTCACTGCCATGATGACCGCACGCGGTCTGCCGAGCCGACTGACCGGTCGTCCTGTCGCGACGCCGCCATCGCTGATGCTCGCAAGAGATCCTGGCGCATTGCCAGGCTGGCTGCTCCTCGGCGAGGTGCCCGGTCGAGAGGTCGTGTTCGGCGCTGTGGGCACGTTCTGGAAGCCCGACATCCAGTGGCACGACATCGCCGCGGAACAGTTTGCTTCCTTTGACGAGCCAGGGTGGGGCAAGATCGCCTGCCACCTGTTGGTGCGCCCCGACGGTCCCAACCGGTCGATCCTGAGCTACGAGTGCCGCACGGCAACCACCGATCCCGTATCCCGCGCGCAGATGTCGCGTTACTGGTGGCTGATTCGCCCGTTCGTGGCCTACGTGCTGCGCGCCGTCATCCGCACGATCCGCAACGACGTCGGCGCTCATGCCTAACCCTCCGACGGTCCACCGCCCGGTCCGCCGGGAGAACGACCCTCGTCGAAACGCAATGATCGACCGCCTGGCGGCGTCGACCCCCTTGGCACAGGCCATCGGCGTTGCCGCCGTCGCGTTCTCGGGCCTCTACTTCGTCTCCGACGCGCTGGAACTGCTCCACGGTGGCTTCACGAGACCGCAGCTCGTGCTCACCTCCCTCTCCGAGGCCGCCATCCCGCTCTTCGTCGTAGGGCTGTACGCCGTCCAGCGGCCGCGCATCGGGCTGCTCGGTCTCGTCGGCGCGGTCGGCTACGCCTACGCCTACGTCTTCTTCACCGGCACCGTGATGTTGGCGCTCGTGGACCGCTCACCGGACTGGCAGTCCCTCGTGGGAGACCTCGGGCCCTGGGTCACGGCGCATGGACTGCTGATGGTGTTGGCTGGCTCCGCCTTTGGGGCAGCCGTCATCCGAGCCGGCGTGCTGCCACGTTGGACCGGGGTGCTCCTGATCGTCGGCGTGGTCCTCGTCGCCGTCGCCTCACCCTTGCCGGACGCCGCTCAGACCCTGTGCGCAGGGGTGCGGGACCTCGCATTCGCGGGCATGGGCTTGTCCCTGCTGACCCGGCCACGACCACCCCGCATGGCCGACGACAGAGCGTCCGTCGATGTAAGAGTTTGAGTTCGAACGCGTCACCAAGACCTACCGGCACCAGGTCGTCGTCGATGACCTCACGTTCGCCGTCCAGCCCGGACGAGCAACGCGATCGAACACGGACTCCAGGCGCTCCAGCGGTGCCGAAGGTCCCCTCTGGGCACGACCCATGGCTCTACCCTCACGCGCGTCGTCACAGGACGATGAAGGTGTCGCCTGACAGTGCAGGCCTGCTCACTTGGGCACCAGCCGCACCGGGTCAGCGACCAACGGAAGGCTCATCATGAAAGCCGCAGTCGTCACGTCGTTCTCCGAAGTGCTCGAGGTCGGCGAACGCGACATCCCCGAGCCGGGGCCCGGCCAGATCCTGGTCCGACTCGAAGCCTGCGGCCTGTGCCACACCGATATCCATGCGGCCCGAGGCGAATGGCCCGTCAAGCCCTCGCTGCCGTTCGTCCCTGGACATGAGGGCATCGGCATCATCGAGAAGCTGGGTGCTGGGGTCACCGGTCGGACTGTGGGCGAGCGAGTCTCCATCGCGTGGCTGGGGTCGGCATGCGGCGCGTGCAGGTACTGCGTCGACGGTCGCGAGACCCTGTGCGAGATGCAGCAGAACAGCGGGTACTCGATCGACGGGGCGTTCGCAGAGTACGCCGTCGCCAGTGCCGCGTACGCCGTTCCGGTGCCTGATGGCATCACCTCGATCGACGCCGCGCCCCTGAGCTGTGCCGGGGTGACGACATACAAGGCATGCAAGGTCGCCCAGGTGAAGCCCACCGAGCAGGTCGGGATCTTTGGCATCGGCGGCCTGGGCCACCTCGCGGTCCAGTACGCCCGGATCATGGGTGGGACGGTGGTTGCCGTCGACATCGAACGGGCCAAGCTCGACCTCGCTGCTGACCTCGGTGCCGAGCACCTCGTCGACTCCGCCGTCGTCGACCCCGTCGCCGCCATCCAGGCCCTCGGCGGACTGGACGTCGCAGTGGTGCTGGCAGCCTCTCCCCGCGTCTTCGAGCAAGCCTTCGCCTCGCTTCGACGAGGCGGTCGGTTGGTCTGCGTGGGTCTGCCTGCGGATGACGGCGCGATGGTGATTCCGATTTTCGAGACCGTGCTCAAGGGGATCACGATCATCGGATCCATCGTCGGAACCCGCCAGGACCTTGCAGAGGTCTTCGCCCTGCACGCGACCGGCAGGACCCGGGTGGTCACCGAGACCAGGAACATCTACGACGTGAACGACGCGATCGCAGAGGTGCTGTCCGGCAAGGTCCCGGCCCGCCTTGTCTTCGACTACGTCACGGTCCCGGCCACGGTATGACGCCCGAGGCGGCGAGCGTCGACCTGTTCTGGTTGCCACTCGGGGCAGGCGAAGCCTCCCGATTGGTGCGCTGGAGCGGGATCGCCTTCGAGGCGATCGTCGCTCGTCGGGAGGGCCGCCGACGATGCGACCTCTACCACTCCGCGTTGGAGACTCACCTCGATGGGGTCCGTCACGTGATCGAGATGACGCCGGTCTGGGGCGACGAGGCAGATGTCAGGGGCGTCGTGTGTGAGGGGCCTGTCGGCATCCGCCGGCTCGAGCGCTTTCGCTTGTTCCGGTACGAGGTCCGTTGCTGGGCCGGCGGGATGATCCCCGATGTGGCCGATGCGGTGGACAGTCCCGCCCGCCTCAGTGCTGATCGAGTCCGAGCGCAGCGCGTGCTGGACCTGGTCCACAGCTTTCCCACCGCGACTTGGGGACGCGACGAGCAGGAAGCCGGGGAGATGTGGAACTCCAACTCCTTGACCGCGTGGCTGCTGGCCAGCAGTGGTCACGACCTCGGCACTGTGCAACCGCCACCGAACGGTCGAGCGCCCGGTTGGGATGCAGGCCGTGGGTTGGCCGCCCGGACGCAGCCCCAGTCGAGCGTGTGAGCCTGCCTGGATGATCCAACTGGTCGGCTGACTCGCCGCAGGCAGCTCGACACGCCTCATTGCGCCCGACCCTCAGCGAGAGGAGAAGTGGGGATCACGTGGCGTGGGTCACGACAGCCCCGCCTTCTTGCGGCCGCCTTGTCGACGGGCTGCTCCAAGAACATGCGGCGAAGCAGCACCCGCCCAAGAACAGTGATCGCAGCGCCCATCATCATGGGCAGCGCCTGCGGACCCAGAGGTGAGGTGGTGACGATGTCGAACCACGCATGGAAGACCGCGACGACGAACAGGCTCCCCCGCCCCAGTGCAGCAGCCAGGCGAAGACCCAGGAAGCGACCCAGATGCTGGCGGCGAACCCTAGGAAGCCGACGAGCGGCATCGCGCGGTAGCTGGGGGTGATCCGAACAGGGGGAGGTGCCGAGCCGCCCAGGGCAGGCTCACCAGCCCGGCCGAAGCAACGGTCGAGTGGCGCCGCTCCAGACGTGGTTGGAGTAAGCCGCGCCAGCCCAGCTCCTCTCCGACACCGTAGAACCCCAGGTCGACGACCCACCAGAAGGCGAGCGGGAGCGCGGGGAACTCGGTCGAACTCCCGAACGCCGACCAGTTCAGTTGTGACCACGAGCTGTCGCCGGCCAACATCGACAGAGGAATCGCGACCCCGAGCAACAGGGGAGGCACGGTCAGGGCAAACGTCCAGGCCCGGCGCCGTCCTCTCCGAGCAATCAGTCGGCGACCCAGGGAGCGCAGCCCTGCCCGGCCTTCGGTGCAACCAACCACCACCATGGCTGCCGCCGCGGGTCCGAGCGCTCCCAACAGGTGGAGTCCCGACCAAGGACTCATCGGCAGCCAGCCCTGTATTGCCGCCAGCTGCGGCAGCCAGACGGCCCAGCTGAACCCGAAGGCAAGAACGATGAAGGCGGCCGTGGATCGAGTTCGGACACCTTCGAGCAACCGTTGCACGACCATCACACTGGATGCTCTGGGTCTTGGCAGACCGCGTGGTCGCGGCCACGCGACGCTTCAGCACGCACCTTGATGCCGCGCAACATCCGACGGATCATGGCGAAGTCCCCGAACTCCATCAGCAGCACGCTCAGGGCCGCCGTCAGAGGATGGCGCCAGTCATATCTCGCGCGTATACGGGTGACGAGCCGGGTTCCGTTGTCCGTAGGCGTCAGCATCCAGGACCACGTGCTGTCGGCCTTCGTCCACAGCAACCACTCGTTGGCGGCGAAGGAGTGGACCTTGAGCGCTGTGCGTTCAGTTGGTGTCGGGGACATCGGCACCCACTGCCCGACATCAAGAACCTGTAGCTCGGGAACGATCATGGTCGCGCTGGGACGCGCGAGATTGTCCAACAGATCGTTGCTGTACCAGCCGGCGCGGGAGCAACCGACCTGCACCAGCCACGGCCAGACAGCTTCGGGCGGGGCTTCGATCCTGATAGCCCTGGTCGCCCGGAACTGCGCGCCCGGCACCAGGGCGTCGCCAGGGAACGACGCGCTGACCTCGGCCGCAGTCGCACCCCAGCGCAGGTGCCATCGCCGATAGAGCGGGGCCGTCAGGAAAGCCGGCACGTCACTGAGGACATCGCCGACCTGTCCGAGGAGCTCCGCCCAACGGCGACTGGTGGCGCGGACGGTCATCTGCTCACGGGCTCTCGCCATGGAGCCAAGTCCTTGCGGTGAGAGCACGGTAGAAGCCCCAGGTGGTAGGGCGCCTCGGTGGTGCCCTCCAGGCTGTCCGGTGCTGGCAGGCTCGTCATGACCCCTGAGCGTCCTGTCATGACAGGGCCCCTCCGCCGTACGGCCACGTCCAGTCGGTGATCGCCGGGTCGTCCTTGCCATGAGCGCGGGTGTAGGCGCGAGCCCGGAGGCGCTCGTCGACCATGCGCTGCCTCAGGTGCCCCGCGGATGCGCCGAGGGAGGGCACGCGGTCGATGACGTCGATGACGTCGATGACCAGATGGAAGCGATCGAGGTCGTTGAGCATGAGGATGTCGACCGGCGTGGTGGTGGTCCCCTCCTCCTTGAAACCACGCACGTGGATGTTGGCGTGGTTGGTACGCCGGTAGGCGAGGCGATGGATCAGTGACGGGTAACCGTGGTAGGCGAAGACGACCTGGCGATCGGCCGTGAAGAGTGCATCGAACTGGGTGTCAGGCAGGCCGTGGGGGTGCTCGATGTCCGGCTCCAGCCGCATGATGTCGACAACGTTTACCACGCGCACCCCCGGGGTGGTGCCCCAGTGGCCCAACAACCGTGGCTTCACCTGCTCGAGGAGGAGGGGCTCGCGCAGCATCGGGTTCGCCAAGAGGTAGATCTGCCCCACGGACAGGTAGTTCGCAGCTCGCCGGTACGCGTCCAACAGGCGGAGCGCTTCCGGGGTGAGTGGCCCAACCGCCAGCGGGCGTGCTGCCGCAGCAGTGGAGCTGTCATTGGTCACGGTCATGGGTGTCTCCGGTGGTTGTGAGGTACCGGCCAGCGTTGGTCGGCGTCGAGCCGGTGAGCCGTGCACGCTGATCCTGATCGTCTGTTCAGCCTCGACCTCCACCGTCCGACTCGTAAGGGTCCAACGTCCCTAGCTCGGTGTTCCTTACTGCTCCGGGCCCTGGTGGCACGGGTCGTCGCTTCTCTGCAGGAGAGGTGGCGAAGATTCCGCGGCGAGACGATGACTGGCGCTATCCGAGTGCGGGGAACACACTGGCCCACATGGGGGACGGATTGGCTGGTCGCGAGAACGCCGTATCGCGACGCGAGGGTGCCGTGTCAAGACGCGAGGATGATGTTTCGCGGCGTGAGGAGGTGCTCGCCGAGCGGCTGGATGCTACGAGTGAGATCCTTGCAGCGGCTGATCAGCGCGACGTTGACGCTGACGACCGGGACGGCGTGTCGTTGCAACGCGATCAAGCAGCAGATCTTGCAGCGTTCGTTCGTGCGCCGGCAACCGACGATTCATATGGCAGTGAGAATCCCAGCCGGCGTCATGCAGCCTTGGACCGAGAGCACGCGAAAGAGGACCGTGCTTCCTCTGCCGACGACCGGGACAAGCTGACCGAGGACCCCGAGGTCGACGAGTACTAGCGCGACACCTGGGTCGTGGGGTGTCAGACACGGTTGATCGCCCCGAGGATGACGAGGCGGGTGGACCGGATGGCGGGCGCAACAGCTGCCAGGACCCCCACCAGGACCGACGCCATCAACATGATCACGATGAGCCCCCACGGGATCCCGAGGGTGTTGAGTCCTTGTGACTCGAGACCGCGCTGGAGGGCGACACCAAGGCCCAGGCCGAGGACCGTGCCGAGTACGGCGCCGAAGACGGCCGTCGCGATCGCCTCGATGGTGATCATGGCGCCGAGCTGGCGCCGCTGCAGGCCGATGGCGCGGAGCAGGCCGATCTCGCGGGTCCGCTCGAGGACCGAGAGAGCCAACGTGTTCACGATCCCTAGCACGGCGATGACGACGCTGAAGAACAACAGCACGTACAGCAGGTTGAGCAGGTTGTCGATGGCGCCGCCTTCCGCCTTCGCGAACTCGTCCTTGTCTTGCACCGATACCACGAGGTACGGGCGAACGATGTCGAGCAGCGCAGCACGCAGCTCAGTCTGGTCAGCTCCCGGCGCAGCGGTGATGAAGATCTCGCGGTCGACGCGTAGTCCCAGCGGCACGGCTGCCTCGTAAAGGCCTCGATCGACGATGACGTGCGAGCTGAACGCCTGACTGTCCTTGTAGATGGCGCCGATGACGAGCTCATGTTTGCCCAGGGTCCCGACGGTAGCGATCAGCGTGTCGCCCACCCGCCAGCCCTGGGTGGCAGCCGTGCTGTGGTCCACCAGCACGTGATCGTCCTTCAGCGAGGCCAGCCGGCCCTCGGACATGGAGATCCTGAAGTTTTCGGAGATCGGCCCGGCCTCGACGGCAGCAGCGGGCGTGCTGAAGTCCCCGATCGTCACGGGCACGAGGCTGACCGCGGCGACGGACCCCGCCTGAGCAAGCGTGCGTGCGTCCTCGGCGACGGTGGGCGGCACAGTGGACACTCCGCCGCTCACGGTCAGCACGAAGTCGGACGTGAGCTCGTTGCTCACCCCCTCGGTCACGCTGGCCTTCACGCTCTGGGCCAACACCGAGATGCCTGCGACAAGCGCAAGTCCGATCATCAGTGCACTGGCCGTCGCCGCCGTCCGCCGCGGCACCCGGAGCGCGTTCTGTCGCGCCAGACGGGCCACGACCCCGCTCACGACGACGAACGGCCACGCCACGACCCGGACCACCGGTCGCGTGAAGAGTGGCGCTCCGACCAGCATTCCGATCACCGCAACGAAGGACCCGATGCCCGCCAGCACCCACGGGACGTCGTCACGCGCGACGCTGGAGCCAAGGACGCCGGCGCCCACCAGCAGGAGGACCCCGCCCGCCGTACCTCGACGGCGTAGTCCCTTCTGCGCGATGGGGGTGTCTGCCCGCATCGCTGCTACCGGCGCCGTACGGGCAGCTCGACGCGCCGGCAGGATCGCCGAGACCATGGTGACAAGCGTGCCTACGGCCAAGCTGATGAGCAGCGTCGCGGACGTCACGGGGAGATCGCTGCCGATGTCGACTCCCAGCAAGGCACGGATCGCCGCCTTGGCCCCGTGGGCCACGAGGATGCCGAGTCCCATGCCCAGCACCGAGCCCACCACTCCGACCACCGCAGCCTCTCCCATGACCGATCCCAGGACCTGGTTGCGAGACGCACCGAGGGCGCGCAGCAACGCCAGCTCGCGGGCGCGCTGGCCGATCAACATCGTGAAGGTGTTGGCGATGATGAAGGCGCCGACGAACAGGGCGACGCCCGCGAAGACGAGCAGGAACGTGGTCGCGTACCCAAGTCCTTGTTGTACGGCGGACTCGTGCTCTGCGTTGACTGCGGCTCCGGTGACCGCCTCTGTGGCGTCAGGCAGTACATCAGCGACCGCTGTCGCGAGCTCGCCTTGGCTCACCCCAGGTTGGGCGCCGATGGTGATCGAGGCGACAGTTCCGTCGGGCGCGAACTCGCGGACCGCCGTCGCCTGATCCACGAGCACCGCCGTGGCGCCGAAGAGGACTCCGAACTCGACCTCCCCGGTGATGGTCACCGGGCGGGTCGTGGCTCCAATGACGGCCCGGGTCCGGTCGCCCACTCCGAGCCCCGCCTTGTCCAGGGTGACCGTCTCGACCACGACCTCATCGGCATGGGTCGGACCACGGCCCGCAATGAGCTTGAAGGCGGGGTCGTCGTCGGCGAAGGCGAACCCGAGGCCCGGCGCCCCGTTGGTGCGAACGGCATTGCCATCGCTGCCCGCGATGATGGCGACGCCCTGGAGATCGGGCGTGACTCGCGCGACGCCCGGGACCGCAGACAGCGTGTCGACGAGCTCCAGCGACACCGGTGCTCGGGTGCCGTCGCCGCCTCCGATCCTGGTGCCCCGGACAGACACGTCAAGACCCGCTGTAGAGCCTGCGACGAGACCCGTGAGGGCTCGGTCGAAGCTGTCCCGCAGCACGAAGGTGCCGGTGACGAACGAGACGCCGAGCATGACAGCGGCGGCAGTCAGCAGCAGACGGACCAGGTGTCCCTGGAGTCCGCGGAGGGTCACGCGGCGCATGTCACACCTCCACTCGCGGTTGGTCAAGCTCCTGGATGTAGGCAAGTACGACGGGCATTGTCGGGTCGGCGATGTCGTGCACGATGCGGCCGTCGACGAGGAAGATGACCCGGTCCGCATACGAAGCGGCCGAAGGATCGTGGGTCACCATCACGATGGTCTGACCGAAGTCGTCGACCGAGGCGCGCAGGAACGACAGGATCTCGGCGCTGGCCCGAGAGTCGAGGTTGCCGGTGGGTTCGTCGGCGAAGACGATCGCGGGTCGCCCGAGCAGTGCCCGCGCGCAGGCCACTCGCTGCTGCTGGCCTCCGGACAGCTCGTCCGGTCGGTGCGTCAGTCGGTCCCGGATCCCGAGGGTGTCGATGACGGTGTCGAACCAGCCGGACTCGACGTTGGCCCCAGCGATGTCCATGGGCAGCGTGATGTTCTCGTGTGCGGTCAGGGTGGGGATCAGGTTGTAGGCCTGGAAGACGAACCCGAGCCGGTCGCGGCGCAGTCGGGTGAGGGCCTTGTCCTTGAGGTGGGTGATGTCGACCCCGTCGATGATCACGCGTCCCGCTGTGGGGGTGTCGAGAGCCGCCATGCAGTGCATCAGGGTTGACTTCCCCGAGCCCGACGGCCCCATGATCGCCGTGAGCCGCCCGCTGGCGAACTCGACGTCGACGTGGTCGAGGGCGGTCACGCGCGCCTGGCCGTCGCCATACGTCTTGGTGAGCCCGATGGCTCGGGCTGCAATCTTGTCGCGCTCCCCCGCGGACTCCGTCGACTCGTCTGGTGGTCGGACCGTCGTCGTACCGGACGTCATCATCGGCGCTACTTCCCTGGTGCTGTCGTCGTGCCTGTTGTTGCGTGATCGAACGCCCTCCTGTGCGGGGGTCACGTCCCGCGGATCTGGGTTCCTGCGGCTCCGCCGATGACGTCACCGGCGGCGGCCAAGGCGCCGATCGCGGCATGCTTGCCCGTTGTCTGGACGAAGTGGCACGCGGCTGCAACCTTGGGGCCCATGGATCCGGCTGGGAAGCTGAGGGCCAGGAGCTCGTCTGCCGTGACCTCGCCCATGACCCGCTGCTGCAGCGTGCCGTAATCGGCCATCACCCCGTCCACGTCGGTCAGCAGGATCAACAGGTCGGCCTGCAGCTCGGCCGCGATGAGAGCCGCGACATGGTCCTTGTCGACCACCGCCTCGACTCCGGCGAGCCCGTGCGCTGTTTCGACGACCGGCACGCCACCTCCGCCGGCAAGGACGACCGTCGTCCCGCCCTCCAGCAGTGTTCGAGCGGTCTCGAGCTCGATGATCCGTTGCGGCAGTGGGGATGCGACCACCCGGCGCCAGGCGGGCCCGTCAGGTCGCACGGTCCAGCCGTTGGCGTCGGCGAGCTGATGTGCGCGTTCCTCGTCGTAGGCGGTGCCGACGAACTTGGTCGGGTCACCGAAGGACGGGTCGTCTGCCTCCACGAGGGTCTGGGTCACGAGGGTGACGACCGGAGTCGTCAGGCCTGCATTGGCCAGTCCCTGTTGCAGCCAGTAGCCGATGACTCCTTGTGTCTCAGCCACCAGGTCGCTGAAGGGGTAGGGGCGCGAGATCGACGGATCGGCGGCGCTCTCCAAGGCCAGCATGCCCACCTGCGGGCCATTGCCGTGGACCAGCACCAGTTGGTGATCCGTCGCGGCCTTCGCAAGCGCTGGCGAGGCCTCCGCGACGTGCTCGAGCTGGATAGCGGACTCCGGGCTCTCGCCACGACGCAGCAGTGCGTTGCCACCCAAGGCGACTACGATCCTCATCAGCTGCCTCTCATCGTGGGGACAAGGGCGGCCCTGATCGGCTGCGTCATCGCATGTCTCCTCCGGCGGGGGCGGGCCCCCCCGTCCACTCACCACGTAACCACCCGGCCGCCCCCTCGAGCAGGGCCGAACGTCCCCTACGAATCGCAGAACGTCACCGGTCTGTTCGGAAGGGTCATGCTCGGGTCCGGAGGGACTTTCGGCCCTGACTGCTACCCAGGGGACCCCGCCATCATGGACGTGTGGCTTCCGCCACGAGGCTGGAGGGGAGCATGACCACCCGGATTCGCGTCTACCTTCTCGATGACCACGAGATAGTCCGCAGAGGTCTGCGCACACTGCTGGAGAGTGAGAAGGACATCGAGGTGGTCGGCGAGTCCGGCTCCGCGATCGAAGCCGCTGCCCGCATCCCCGTCCTCAAACCACATGTCGCCGTTCTCGACGCGCGCCTGCCCGACGGGTCGGGGATTGAGGTGTGCCGCGAGGTTCGCTCCCTCGACCCGACGATCCGGGCGTTGATCCTGACGTCGTTCGACGACGACGAGGCGCTCTTCGCCGCCATCATGGCCGGGGCGGCCGGCTATGTCCTCAAGCAGATCAAAGGCACCGACCTCGTCGATGCCGTTCGACGGGTGGCGGCCGGCAGCTCATCGATCGACCCTGCGCTGACGGCCCGGGTGCTTGAGCGGGTCCGCAACCCCTCAGCGGTCAATCCGGAACTGGCGACCCTGACCGAACAGGAGCTCACGCTTCTCAGTCACATCTCCGAAGGCCTGACCAACCGGCAGATCGGCGAGGAGATGCTCCTGGCCGAGAAGACGGTCAAGAACTACGTCTCCAAGATCTTGGCCAAGCTCGGCCTTGAGCGTCGCACCCAGGCCGCGGTGATGGCATCACAGTTGCTGGGCGGTCGACGGAACATCAGGTCATCAAGATGACCGGCCAGTGACGGTCCGGGGTCTGGCACCCGGGACCTTCGACTCCGCAACTGGTTCCGGCCGGCACTACTGCGCGGGACGCTACTGCGACAGCGTGGAAGTCATGAAGAGGTTCACTCACATCGTCGACGGCGACCTGCTCCCACACGACAACTGTCGCTTCTGCCACGAGCAGATCGTCCAAGTATCCGACATCGGCTGGCTCGACCCCACCCCTGGTGACACCTACGACTTGTGTCCCAGCGGCCCCTACGGCGACCACGAGCCGAGCGACGCACCCATCGAAACCCGCGCACGCGTTCGACTACCCCACGCGCGCTGAGACGCGCCCTCGCGGCTCCCCGTCAGCTGAACCAGGGACAGATCTTGTCGCGCGTGCGCAGAGCATGCCGGTGGGCCGGGTCGCGCAACAGCGCAGGCACCCCAGTGACACCGACAGCAGCCGGCATCCGCTCACGGGGGTCCTGATCGGCTCCATCGCGCGGTGGCGCTGACTTCCGGGGCAATCGAGAAGTTCGCGGGTGCAGATCGACGGTGACCTCGGTCAGCCCGCCTCCCAGGTCATCCACGAAGGTGCGGCCGAGGCGGTGGAGCATCGCCAGGGAGGCACGGTTGTCGCTGAAGACCTCGGTCACGATCCGGTCCACGCCGGTGGGTCGCTCGCGCATCAACAGCTCGAGCAACGTGGTCGCGACGCCGCACCCTTGCCACTCGTCCTTGACGGTGACGGCGAGATCGGCAGCGTCCGGGACATCCACATAGCGCACCATGCGTGCCAGTGCCACGGGGTCGTACACGCCTGGACTTGCCTCGACGCACAGCACCAGGGCTATGTGGTCGATCCCGTCGACGTCGTCAACAAGGTGCTCCAGCATGCTGTCCGTCAAGTGCAGCACCGGCGCGAGGAACCTCCGCCGTTGCGACTCAGGGGCCAAGGTCTCGTACTCCGCGGCCAGGGTCGCCTTGTCGGTGCGCTCCAGAGGTAGGACGAACGCGTTGGTGCCGTCACGCAATCTGACCTGCTCGATCATCGAGCCCCCTGTCCTGCGTTCACCCTAGGCGGGGAGCCGGCCGGTGGCGACGTCACGCCCCGGCCACCCTCCATTCCGCGCACGGCCAGAGCCGGTCGACAGTCCGACCAACTCCGGCGTTGCGGTGCTTCCTCAGACGGACACGAAGCCCTGTAGGAGACCCACCACTGCCACGACAGACACAGCAGCCACCACCGCGACGAGGACCTTCTCGACTCCCCCGGTGAACGCAGGCTGCCCGCTCTCCTTGCGGCCCCATACGAACAGGGCGGTGCCGACGAAGTAGAACAGTGCAGCTATCAGGAGGTACTGCCAGCCGCCTGCGTAGACGAGCCACACGGCGTACGTGAGGCTCAGCGCACCGACCACGAGGTCGCGGGTGCGACCCTGACCATGGCCGTAGGTCTCACCGAGCAAGGCCAGCTTCAACTGGTAGGCCGCGGACCACAGGTAGGGGAGCAGGATCAGCGAGGTGGCCAGGTAGACGAGATCGGTGTAGGTGTTCTCGTTCACCAGCGTCCACAACAGCATCGCCTGCACGCAGATGTTGGTCAGCCACAGTGCGCCAGCTGGGGCTCCGTGCCGGTTCTCCTTGGCCAGCGCGGCGGGGAGCACGTGATCCTGGGAGGGCAGCCGCAGAATCTCGACGGCGAGCAGCACCCACGCGAGCAGGGCACCGAGCAACGACACGACCAGACCCGCTGAGATGAATCCCGCTCCCCACGCGCCGACCTCGTTCTCGAGGAGTCCGGCCATGGACGGGTCGGCCAACCCGTCGATCTCGGCCTGAGCCATCAGCCCGTACGACAGCAGGTTCACCGCCAGCAACAGCGCCAGCACTCCGACAAAACCAATGATCGTGGCGCGACCGACGTCCTTGCGGGTGCGCGCCTTCTGGGAGTAGACCGCGGCACCCTCGATGCCGATGAAGACCCACACCGTGATCAGCATCATGTTCTTGACCTGGTCCATCGTGCTGCCGAGGCCGGCGCCATCACCCCAGGAGTCCGCGGCGAACACGTCCGCACGGAAGCCCACGACGGCGATAGCGATGAAGGTCAGGATCGGTACGACCTTTGCGATCGTCACGACCACATTGACGAAGGCTGCGTTGCGCACGCCGCTGAGAGTCAACGCGTGGACCAACCACAGCAGGATCGAGGCGCCGACGATGGCTGCCACAGTGGTCCCGCCTTCGAAGCCGGAGAACCAGTAGCCGAGGGTGGACATGAGCAGGACCAGATAGGCGACGTTGCCGACCCAGGCGCTGATCCAGTAACCCCAGGCGGCCGTGAAGCCGACGTACGGGCCGAACCCCTCCCGGGCGTAGCCGTACACCCCGCCGTCGACGTCGGGCTTGCGCTGCGCGAGCGACTGGAACACGAACGCCAGCGTGAGCATGCCGACGCCGGTGATGAGCCAGCCGATCAGCAACGGTCCCGCAGAAGCACTACCGGCCATCTGGGAGGGAAGCGCGAAGATGCCGCTTCCGATCATCGAGCCCACGACCAGTGCCGTCAGTGCGGGCAGCGCAAGTCCCACGCGAGGACCTGCGGATGCGTCGTCCGGCGCTCGAGCCGGAACCGCTCGGGTGCGGTCCATCACCTGCTTCATCTGGTGCCTCCTTGTTCACGAGGAGGCCGTACCCCCTCACCCCGACTCTTCGCCCCAGCCGCGTCGCCGAGACAGGGCCGCTGGTCCACCGAAGGAAGGCCGTTCGGCCCTCTCGGCGGCCCTTTCTCCCGGCGACGATGAGAAGGACCCTGATGAAGGGAAACAGTTGATGACGCTGCACGTGGACTCCGAGGTCGGCCAGCTCAAGCAGGCCATCCTGCACAGGCCAGACCTCGAGCTGAAGCGGCTCACGCCGACCAACCATGACGAATACCTCTTCGACGACGTCCTGTGGGTCAAGCACGCAAAGCACGAGCACGATGCGTTCGCAGAAACGTTGCGCGAGCTCGGCGTACGGGTGCACCTCCTCGACCGCCTGCTAGCGGAGACACTGGCGATCCCGGAGGCGAAGAAGTTCATCCTCACCGAGTCGCTCGACGAGCTCGTCTACGGCCCGATGGCCCTCGACAGCCTCCACCATGCCTTCGGCGCGATGAGCGACGCCGAGCTCACCACCTTCCTCATCGGCGGTATGACGAAGCGCGAGCTGCTCGAGCGCGTGCCGGAGCCACCGTCCTTGGTGGTGCAGGCGCTGGGCATCGACGACCTGCTGCTGTCACCACTGCCCAACCACCTCTTCACTCGCGACACGTCCGCCTGGATCTTCGACGGCGTCTCCATCAGCGCGATGCGCAAGCGCGCCCGGATGCGCGAGACCATCAACTACGAGGCCATCTATCGCTGGCACCCGCACTTCGCCGACGAGTCGTTCGACGTGTGGGCGGAAGGCTCGGTCAACGGTCCTGCCACCACCGAGGGAGGCGACATCCTCGTCCTCGGACGCGGAGCCGTGCTCGTCGGCATGAGCGAGCGCACTACTCCACAAGGAGTCGAACGACTGGCCCGCCGTCTCTTCGATGCCGGCAGCGCCACCAAGGTGGTTGCTCTCTCGATGCCCCAGCAGCGGGCGTTCATGCACCTCGACACCGTCATGACGATGATCAGCGAGGACACCTTCACGAAGTACGTCGGAATGGGAATGCTGCCCTCGTACACCATCGAGCCGGGCGACGGTCCCCACGAGCTCAAGGTGGCTGCCCACGCGGCCGAGGACATGCACCGAGCGATTGCCGACGCGCTCGGGATTCCGTCCATCAACGTCCTCACCGCCACCCGGGACGTCCACGCCGCCGAGCGCGAGCAGTGGGACGACGGCTGCAACGTGCTCGCAGTGCGACCAGGAGTAGTCGTCGCCTACGAGCGCAACGTCACCACCAACACCCACCTCCGCAAGAACGGTGTGGAAGTGGTGACTATCCAGGGCAACGAACTCGGTCGGGGCCGCGGAGGACCCCGCTGCATGACCTGCCCCATCGAACGAGAAGGGATCTGAGCACCATGGCCTTCAACCTGAGGAACCGCAGCTTCGTCAAGGAGCTCGACTTCACACCCAAGGAGTGGAAGTTCCTGCTGGACCTCGCAGCCGAGCTCAAGGTGGCCAAGTACGCCGGCTCCGAGCAGCCGCGCCTGAGCCGCAAGAACATCGCCCTGATCTTCGAGAAGACCTCCACACGCACCCGGTGCGCCTTCGAGGTGGCCGCTTTCGACCAGGGTGCGCGAGTGACCTACCTGGACCCGGCCGGCTCGCAGATCGGGCACAAGGAGTCCATGGAGGACACGGCTCGGGTGCTCGGCCGTATGTACGACGGCATCGAGTACCGCGGATCGGCGCAGACCAACGTCGAGACCCTCGCCGCATACGCCGGCGTCCCTGTCTGGAACGGCCTGACCGACGAGTGGCACCCCACCCAGATGCTCTGCGACATGCTCACCATGCGTGAGCACGCCGGCAAGCACGACGAGGACATCGCCTTCGCCTACCTCGGCGACGCCCACAACAACGTGGGCAACTCCCTCCTGGTGGCCGGCGCGATGATGGGCATGGACGTCCGCATCGTGGCTCCCCGCTCGCTCTGGAACCCCAGCAGCGTGATCATCGAGGCACAGCGGATCGCGGAGGAGACCGGCGCCCGCATCCTCCACACCGAGGACGTGCGGGAGGGGGTCGCCGGCGTCGACTTCCTCTACACCGACGTGTGGGTGTCGATGGGCGAGCCGAAGGACGTGTGGGCCGAACGCATCAACCTGCTCAAGCCCTACCAGGTCAACATGGACGTCGTGAAGGCGACTGGAAACCCCAAGGTCAAGTTCATGCACTGCCTTCCGGGCTTCCACGACCGGCACACCAAGGTCGGGGAGGACCTCTTCCAGCAGACCGGCATGGACGCACTAGAGGTGACCGACGACGTCTTCGAGTCACGACACTCCATCGTCTTCGACCAGGCCGAGAACCGAATGCACACCATCAAGGCAGTCCTGGTCGCCACCCTCGGTGGCTGAGGTGCGTCCTCATGGGCCGACGGATATTGGCCTGCACACCGACCTCGGCGCCTGGGACTAAGACGAGCTGGGGTCGGCATAGACCTGGTGATGCTCCCACCAAGGCCAACGACCCGCGGTGTAGACCCATCAGGCACACGAGCGGACGACCTGGTCGGGTCAGATGGGGCCGCGCTCGAAGCGCAGTGCCACCACGCCCGGCACTGTGCGCGCGAGCGCCTCGGCCAGCCGTTGTTCAGACGCCCCTGTGGGGCCGTCCACAGCGACGAGACCGTCCGTGACATCGACCAGCCAGTCGTGGCCAACCTGCCGGAAGAGGTCGTCGATCTCGCCCTCGATCAGTTCGTCGGGCTTGGCGAGGACGCGGATCACGTCGCGTCGACTGACCATGCCCACCACCCGCCCCTGGTCCACCACCGGAAGGCTCTTGATGGCAGAGCTGGTCATGAGTTCCGTGGCTACCGCTAGGTCGGTCTCGGGGGTGACGGTGATCGGGTGGGTGGTCATGACGTCAGCCACCGATTGCGCGAAGAGCGCTGCGGTCATGGGGACGGGGCTCTCAAAGGTGCGCTGGTCCGGGACGACGAGCTCCCGGATGACGTCCGCCTCGCTGACCACCCCGACGATCTGTCCGTCCATGTTGACCACCGGCATCGCCGAGACATCGTGACGCTCCAGCAGTGCGATCGCAGCCTTCAAGCTCGCGTCGGTGCGGACTGTGACGACGGGACTACTCATGACCTCGAGCACCAGCATGGTGGGTCCTTTCATGATCAGAGCTTCGGCCCGCCCGCCCTGGGCGGACAGCAAAGGGTTCGCCCGACCACTGTCACCTGGTCGAGCGGCCGGGTGGGGGTGCAGGCACGCCCGGCAGGATCTCGGCGCTCAGCGCACCACCACGACCGGGCACTGGGCGCGGTGCAGGACCTCGTGGCTCACCGAACCGAGCAGCATGCCGGTGAACGCGTTCAGGCCACGCGACCCCACCACGAGCAAGGACGCCTGCTGCGAA
>NZ_JAOPXV010000100.1 GCF_025964975.1 Nocardioides sp. | reverse complement strand
ATCGAAGGTCTTCTCGGCCTGCTCGATCAGGGTGAGCATGTCGCCCATGTCGAGGATGCGCGAGGCCATTCGGTCGGGGTGGAAGAGGTCGAAGTCGGTCATCTTCTCGCCCGCCGAGGCGAACATGACCGGCCGGCCGGTGAGGCTGGCGATCGACAGCGCCGCGCCACCGCGGGCGTCACCATCGAGCTTGGTGAGCACGACCCCGTCGTAGCCCACCCCGTCGAGGAACAGCTGCGCGGTCGTGACGGCGTCCTGGCCGATCATCGCGTCGACGACGAACAGCACCTCGTCGGGCTGGACCGCATCGCGGATGTCGGCTGCCTGCTTCATCAGCTCGGCGTCGACGCCGAGGCGCCCGGCGGTGTCGATGATGACCACGTCGTGCAGCTTGCGCTTGGCCTCCTCGATCGAGGCGCGAGCCACTTCGACGGGGCTGCCGACGCCGTTGCCGGGCTCGGGCGCGAAGACGGGTACGCCGACGCGCTCACCGTTGACCTGGAGCTGCTGGACGGCGTTGGGACGCTGCAGGTCGGCCGCGACGAGCATGGGGGTCTTGCCCTGGTCCTTGAGCCACAGCGCGAGCTTGGCGGCCAGCGTCGTCTTGCCGGCGCCCTGCAGCCCGGCCAGCATGATGACCGTCGGGCCGGTCTTGGCGAAGCGGAGGCGACGGGTCTCGCCACCGAGGATGGCGGCGAGCTCCTCGTTGACGATCTTGATGATCTGCTGGGCGGGGTTCAGCGCCTGGCTGACCTCCTCGCCACGGGCGCGTTCCTTGACCGCGGCCACGAACTCCTTGACGACGGGCAGCGCCACGTCGGCCTCGAGCAGTGCGATGCGGATGTCGCGCGCAGTGGCGTCGATGTCGGCCTCGGACAGCTTCCCCTTGCCGCGGAGATTCTTGAAGGTGTCGGCGAGCCGGTCAGAAAGTGTGGCGAACAACGTCGAGTCAGTCCTTGTGGTGGCGCGTGTAAGCGGTCGGTCCAGCCTACTTGGTGGCCCGCGCTGCCTCGCCCTCGATGGGGGACAGCGCGCGCCGGACGGCGTGGGCCGCCTCGGAGGCGCGCTCGTCGGAGAGCCGTCCAGCACCGCTCTCCTGGACGTAGAAGACGTCCACCGCCTGGGGCCCCACCGTGGCGACATGGGCGGAGCGGACCGAGAGGTCCAGCGCCGCCAAGGTGGCGCACACCCGGTGGACCACCCCGGGTCGGTCGTCGGTCCGGACCTCCAGCACCGTGGCCGAGCGGGACGCTTCGGAGCGTACGGCGACCAGCGGCTCGAGCCGGCCCGGAGCCGGCCGAGCCAGCCGCGCGCCTACGTCGATGCGCCCCTCGGCGAGGGCGACGAGCCGCTCGCGCAGCACCCTCGGGTCCAGGTCGGGGGTCGACACCTCCCAGACGGACACCCCGACCGGACCGGTGCGGCCCTCCTGGGACCAGGCGCGGGCGGAGTGCACCGGCACCCGCTGGAGCGCCAGCACCGCAGCGGCATCCGCCAGGAGGCCGACCCGGTCGGGGGCCATGACCGCCACCCGGGTGCCGTCCGTGTCGGACTCCACCCCGACCCACACCCCGCCCTCCTCCACGAGAGCGGGGACGACCAGGTCGCCGGACAGAGCCGGGGGTGCGGGGTCCCCGCCCGCTGCCGCGAGCGCGTGCCGGGCCAACCGGGTGACCAGTCCTGCTCGCCACGTCGACCACGCCTGGGGAGAGGCGGCCCGGGAGTCGGCCTCCGTGAGCGCCAGGAGCAGGTCCAGCGAGGCGGCATCAGGGACGTGCGCCAGCAGCCCGGCGACGGTGGCCGGGTCGTCCGGGTCGCGCGACGTCGCCGTCTCGGAGAGGAGCAGGTGGTGGCGCACGAGCAGGGCGATGAGATCGACTCCCTCCGGGTCGAAACCCATGCGGGTGGCGATGGCGCGGGCGATCGCCTCACCGGCCACCGAGTGCTCGGTGCGTTGGCCCTTGCCGATGTCATGGAGCAGCGCGGCTACCAGCAGGACGTCGGGGCGCGCCACCGACCGGATCAGTGCCGAGGCCTCGACACAGGTCTCGACGACGTGACGGTCCACGGTGAACCGGTGGATGGGCGAGGCGTGCGGCAGCATCCGGATGCGCTCCCACTCGGGCAGGAAACCTGCCAGCGCGCCCGTCTCCTCCAGCGTCTCCCACACCGGGAGCAGGCCGGTGCCCGAGGCGAGCAGGCGGACCAGGGCGTCGCGGGCAGCCGCAGGCCAGGGGGTGGGCAGCTCCGAGCTCTCCCGGGCCAGGCGTGCGGCGGTGGCCGGCGCCAGGACGGCGTCTCGCTGGGCCGCCTCGGCGGCGGCCCGCAGCAGCAGGGAGGGATCGAGGTCGGGACGGGCCCGCGCAGCCAGCACCACCTCACCCCGGGCCAGCGCGATCCCGGGGGCGATGGGCTCCAGAGCGGGACGGCGGGCGTCGCGGACCGACGCGGGCCGCGCCAGCATGTCGTCGACGCGCCGCCAGGTGAGCCGGGACAGATGGGTGATCCGTCGGCCGAGCTCGCGGACGTGCCGTTGCGCGGCCTCCGCGTCGACCAGGTCGAGCGCCTGGGTCATCGGCTCCCAGAGCTCGGGCGCCACCCGGTCTGTCGGGCGCTGGGTCTGGTCGTGCAGGAGGTCCCGGAAGTCGAGGAGCGACTGCCGGGACCGCTCGAGCTCGGCGCTCGAGACGTCGACGAGCCAGGTCGTCTCCAGGGCCTTCAGCACCGTGGCGTCGCGCAGGCCCCCCTCGGCTTCCTTGATGTCGGGCACCGAGACGTGCGCCAGCTCGCCGACCACGTCGTGGCGCCGGTCCACCAGCACGCGCAGGTCGGGCAGTCGTTCACGCGCCTCGCGACGCCACGCCCCGAGCATGGTCGCGCGCAGCCGCAGCGTGAGGTTGGGATCGCCCGCCAGGTGCCTGATGTCCAGCAACCCGAGCGCCACCTTGAGGTCGTCCTCGGCGGCGGCGACCATCTGCGACAGGGACCGCACCGAGTGGTCGAGCCGTGAGCCGGAGTCCCAGAGGGGATACCAGACCTGCTGGGCCAGGGGGCCGGGGTCGAGGCCGTCGTCGTGCACCAGGACGACGTCGAGGTCCGAGTGGGGAGCCAGCTCACCCCGGCCGTAGCCGCCGGCGGCGATCAACGCCACCCCCACGTCCGGGCCGTCGTGTGCGGCGTACGCGCTCCGGCACAGCTCGTCGGCCACGGACGTTCGTGCGGCCCGCTCGGTCGAGGTCATCTCGAGTCCTCTCGTGGTGGGCGGGCCGCACGACGTGCACGGGCTGGCGTCAGATCGCTGCTTCGTCCGTGTCTCCGGTGCGGACCCGGACCACCGTCTCCACGGGGGTGACCCACACCTTGCCGTCGCCGATGCGGCCGGTCTGCGCGGTCTTGACGATGATCCCGACCACGTCCTGGGCGTCCGCGTCGTCGATCACGATCTCGAGCCGGATCTTCGGCACGAGGGCGATGTCGTACTCCGCGCCGCGGTAGACCTCGGTGTGGCCCTTCTGCCGGCCGTAGCCGCTGACCTCCGAGACGGTCATGCCGGTGACACCGAAGGTCTCCAGCGCCTCACGGACGTCCTCCCACTTGTGGGGCTTGATCACTGCGGTGACGAGCTTCATGCCTTGACTCCTTCGTTGCGCGAGGTGACTGCCGTGCTCGAGGTGCTGGCAGCCAGGATCCCGGAGCTGCTCCCGCTGCCGCTGGACCCACTGTGCAGGTCGTACGCCGACTCGCCGTGAGCGGCGAGGTCGATGCCGTTGACCTCGTCCTCCTCGTCGAGTCGCAGGCCGATCGTGTACTTGATGGCGAGGGCGATGACCGCCGTCAGGACCCCGGAGTAGGCGACCGCGACGAGGACCCCGAGGGTCTGGTCGCCCAAGGAGCCGAGACCGCCACCGTAGAGCAGCCCGTCGACCCCGCCTGCACCCTCGGACGTGGAGAACACGCCGATCAGCACGGTGCCGATGACACCACCGACCAGGTGGACGCCCACCACGTCGAGGGAGTCGTCGAAGCCCAGCTTGTACTTCAGGCCGACGGCCCAGGCGCACACAGCGCCGGCGACGAATCCGATCGCGACGGCACCCTCGAGGTCGACGGCGCCTGCCGCCGGGGTGATCGCGACGAGGCCCGCGACGATGCCGGAGGCCGCGCCGAGCGAGGTGGCCTTCTTGTGGACCAGGCGCTCGATGGCGAGCCAGCCGAGGATCGCGGCGAACGCGGCCAGCGTGGTGTTGCCGAAGGTGCGACCGGTCTCGGAGATGAAGCGCGCGGTGAAGGCCTCGCCCTCCTCGCCGGCGAACACGATCGAGCCGACGTTGAAGCCGTACCAGCCGAACCACAGGAGACCGGCGCCGAGCATCGTCAGCGTCAGGTTGTGCGGACGCATCTGCTCCTTCGGCCAGCCGACCCGCTTGCCGAGCAGCAGCACCAGCACCAGCGCCGCGATTCCTGCGTTGATGTGCACCGCCGTACCGCCGGCGTAGTCCTGGGCGCCGATCCGGCCGCAGATGAGCGAGGCCTCGGTGCAGCTGAACACCATGTGCGCCAGCGGGAAGTAGACGAGTAGCGCCCAGACGGGCACGAAGAGCACCCAGGCCGAGAACTTCAGCCGGCTCTCGACCGCGCCACTGATGAGGGCCACGGTGATGATCGCGAACGTCATCTGGAACATCACGTAGATGTAGTCACCGGTGGCGACGCCGTCGAGCCAGAAGAGGTCGAGCGGGTTGGCGAAGAGGGTGCCGTCCCCGCTCCAGCCCATCGACCAGCCGACTGCGACGTACAGGATCCCGACGATGGCGGCTGCGACGTACGACATCATCATCATGTTGAGCACGGACTTCGATCGCGACATCCCGCCGTAGAACAGTGCCAGCGCGGGCACCGTCATCATCAGCACGAGAGCAGTCGCGACGAGCATGAACGCGTAGTAGCCGTCCACAGAACCTCCAGGGAACGATCGGGGGGTGGTCTGCACGACACGACGACGCTGTCGTCCCGGGCACCACCTGTTGCCCTGAACCCTGCGGGCGCGACGTTTCCTCGTGGGCCGCCACGTGTTGCGCGGAGGCAACAGATTCCGGCCTCGTGTTACGTCCGTGTGAACTGCCGCGGGCGACGCAGGGCGTACGCGCCTCGATACACTCCCCGCATGACCGGAAGCCGCGCCGATCGCACGGCGCGCACCGGCGTCGTACTCGTCAATCACGACAGCGCCGAGGACACCGTCGGGTGCATCGCGTCCCTCGAGGCGTCGTACGACCTCGACATGGACGTCGTCGTGATCGACAACTCCGACTCGGACGACTCCCTGGACGCGCTGCGCGACCTCGTGGGCGACCGGGCGGTGGTGCTGTCCAGCGGCGGCAACCTGGGCTACGCCGGCGGTTCCAACGTCGGGATCCGGCGCTGCCTGGAGCGCGGCAACGAGTTCGTGTGGTTGCTCAACCCCGACACCCGGGTGGAGCCCGAGACGTTGCCGCGGCTCAAGGCCCTGCTCACCGAGGTCCCCGACTGCGGGGTGGTCGGTCCACGGATCGTGCACCCGGCGCCACCGGGGGGCGCGGAGACCGTCTGGTTCGACGGAGGCATCGTCGATGAGTCCAAGGCCGGGGAGACCCGCCACCTGCACCAGGGACGCGGTGTCGCCCAGGTGGCTCCCCCCACGGTCCGCGACGTGGACTACGTCACCGGGGCATCACTGCTGACCCGGCGCACCGTCCTCCAAACCGTCGGCCTGCTCCCGGACAGCTACTTCCTCTACTTCGAGGAGACCCACTGGTGTCGCGACGTCCGGCGCGCAGGCTGGCGGGTGATGGTCGACCAGCAGGCCCGGATGCTGCACCACCAGCGCTCGACCGGTGCGATGCCCTCTCCGTACCACCTCTACTACATGACGCGTAACCGCTACCTCTTCGTCGAGCGCGCCCTCGGCGGAGACGGCGAGGCGGCGCTGGCGCAGCTGCGCGGCAAGTGGCTGCGCAACTGGCGCCGCAAGGTCGAGCAACAGGCACCCGAGTGGCTGCCCGAGTTCGATGCCCTGGTCGAACGAGCGGCGGCCGACGCGCGCGCCGGGCGTGACGGGCGCAATGATGCTGTCTCACACGTGCCGTGGCCCGACGATGTGGTGCGGAGCGAGACGCCGGCCGCGCGACCGAGAGATGGGGTGAGCAACCGATGACCACCAAGGGTCGCGACGAGGTCGTCACCGTCATCGAGCGGGCGCTCGCCGGTGGGCCGCGCGTGCTGCACATCGCGCTGGACGCCTCCACCGTGCCCGTGCGGCTCGCCCAGGAGCACGACCGTGAGGTCGAGTGCCTGCGGTGGCCGGTCGCCACCGAGCCTGACGAGCCCTGGGGGCTCGACGTGGGCCGACGGGACGAGGTCGACGACTGGGCACAGCCCTTCCTGGTGGCGCCGGTCGACGTGGTGGTCGTGGAGGACGTCCTCGACGCGAGCCACGACGCAGACCTGTTCTTCCGCACGCTCGGCTCGGGCGCCCTCGTCCCGGGGGCACTCGTCGTGGTGTCGGGTGTGCGAGACCTGACGTCGTCGATCGCCTCGGCCGGTTTCGTGATGGAGCCCAATGCGTCCGCCGCCCTGGACAGCGGCCGTCACATCACCGTCGCCCGCTTCCCGTCCTTCACCACGGCCGCCCCCCAGTCCCCCGCTGCCGACGAGGCCAGCGCCGCCGAGGTCCGTCGACTGGCCCACGAGCTGGAGCGCACCCGCGAGCTGCTCGCACGCGAGCGTGCCACGATCGCCCGCGAGATGCAGTCGGGCAAGGACGAGCTGTTGTCGATGGACCGCGAGATGAACGACCTCCAGGAGCGGTTGCAGCGGCTGCGCCACAAGAACGTCCTGCTGAGGGCGCGCGTCGCCCAGGTGTCCCGGGAGCGCGACCTCATCCAGACGCAGGTCACCTCGCTCGAGGAGGATCTCTTCCTGGCGCGCGACTCGCGGGCGGTCCGGGTCGTCGCGTCCGTCGTGGAGAAGGCCCGGCGCCGCAAGGACGGCGCGTGAGCACGGGGACCTCACTCTCCGAGACGGTCGGAGGCCACGACGGCGAGCACCTGTCGGCGGTCGACCGTCGGCGGGCGGCCTACCGCCAGCTCATCGACGGGGAGCTGGCCACCGGTGACGGCGAACGGGTCCTCTTCTTCGTGCACTCGGTGGACCTTCGTCACGCGACGCCTGACCTGGTCGCCGCTGCCGGGCTGGGGCTGGCGTTGAGCGATCGCGGGTACGGCGTACGGCTGGTGCCCCGTCACCGGTGGCACCTGGGCGGATCGGCCGAGATCTGGATCGCCACCACCCCCGACGCGGATCCGTCACAGGCACCCGTCGACGCGTGGCGCGTGGCCTGGGCCCACAGCGAGACCGAGGCGTGGGCCGAGCTGGACCACCTGATGGCCTTCGACCAGATGCTGGTGGGCTCCGCGGTCGCCCGCAGCATGCTGGTCCCCACCTCGGCGCGGCGCGTCGACGTCCTGCACAACGCCGCGGACGTCGAGCTGTTCGCACCCCGGGACGACCCGGCTCCGCCGCGCGACGGCGCTGTCAGCCTCGGGGTCAACGTCGAGCGCGGCCGTGCCATCCAGCCGCTGATCAACGACCTGCGACTCACCGTCCCCCTGACCGTCTACGCCGAGCCACTCCGCAGCATGCGCTCGGGCCTGCTGGGGCGACTCGAGGAGCCGATCCCGTGGCTGCGGGCCCCCGAGGTGCTGACGCGGGCCGAGCTCACCGTGATCGAGCTGCCCGGCACTGCGATGGGCGACGCCACGCTCTCCCCGCACTTCTTCGAGAGTCTCGCGTGCGGCTCGCTCCCCGTGGTGAACTCGCGCCTCGGCGCCACGGAGTGCGGGCTCGACGTCCCGACCTACCGGTCCTCCGACGAGCTCGGGAAGCGGATCACCTCACTGCTGGCCGACCCCGAGGGCATCCGCGCACGGGTCGAGGAACTCCGCGAACGCGTGCTGCTCGACCACACCTGGGACCTCCGCGCCGCCGAGTTCGAGGAGACCGTCGCGACCGCCCGACGCGACCAGACCAGCGCCCCGCCGCACCGCGCGCTCCACTACTTCCCGGACTACAACCGTGCCAATCCCTACCAGGGGATGCTCTTCGCCGGCCTCGACGCGGTCGACGCCTATCCGGTCGCGGTCGCCGACGTCATCGAGCACCTCGAGAACCGGTCGGTCGCCTCTGTCCCCGGGACCTTGAACATCCACTGGACGACGCCGATCATGCAATACGCCACGGGTCCGTTCCGTGCTGCGATCGAGCTCGACCGCTTCGGGGCGGCGCTGCACAAGTTCCACACCGCGGGCGGACGGCTGGTCTGGACGCTGCACAACGTCCTGCCCCACGAGGCTCGCCACGTCTGGGCGGAGACCCAGCTCGCCCAGCTGCTCGCCGACCGTGCCGACGCGATCCACGCGCTGTCGGAGATCACCGCCCGGCAGGCCTCCGAGGTCCTCCGCCTCGACCCGCGGCGCGTGGTCGTGATCGAGCACTCCAGCTACATCGGTCGCTACCCGCACTGGATCAGCCGCGAGGCGGCCCGCCGCCAGTTGGGACTCGACCCCACCGACAAGGTGCTCGTGGCGCTGGGTGGCATCCGTCCCTACAAGGGGCTCGGCCGCTTGCTGGACGTGTTCCACGAGCTCGCGGACGAGGACCCGAGCCTGCGGCTCCTGGTCGCCGGCAAGCCGGCGCAGACCCAGGAGACGGCGGGGCTCAAGCGACGGTGCGAACAGTCGACCCGGGTGATCTCGGAGTTCTCCCACGTCGCGGACGACCAGCTGCAGGTGTGGTTCGGCGCCGCTGACCTGGCGGTGCTCCCCTACTCGAGGATCCTGAACTCGGGCGTCTTCTGGCTCGCCCAGAGCTTCGGGCTGCCCATCGTCGGCCCACGCACGGGTGCGCTGCTGGACTTGGCCGACGAGCCTCACGTGCGTCTTTTCAACCCCCGTGACGACCGCTCCCTCAAGCAGACCCTGCGTTCGACGATCGTCGACCTGGTCAACGAGCCGGACCGCCTCGAGGCTGCGCGGGAGGCCTCGCTCGCGGCCGCGCGTGCGAGACCTCCCCACCGCATGGCCGAGGACTTCGCCGAGTTCATCGAGCCGCTGCTCACCGGCCAGGACCGGACCCGCCGCCGGGTAGCGGGGTGACCTGAGTGATCGAGCCACCCATGAGCTCTGCCGCGCGCCACGCCGTCCGTGACCTCGTCGCCTCGGGACTTCTCGACCTCGACTGGATCGGCGCTCAGCTCGGCGTCCAGCCCAGGACGGCCGAGGACGCCGCGCGCGCCGTGATCAACACCCCGGACATCTCGCCGCACCCACTCTTCGAAGCGACGTGGCTGCCCAGCAAGGGGGTGTGGCAGGCGGGCGACCTGCCCGCTTCCCTCTGGTACGTCACCGAGGGCCCTCGCCGCAACCGGCTGGCGCCGCACCCGCTCCTCAACACCGAGCGGATCCTCGAGGAGAACCCCGCTGCTCGCGACCACCAGTTCGGCCCGCTCGCCTGGTGGGCGGACCACGCGACCCGGGACACGCCCCTGCCCGTACGCCGCGGCTACCCGCACCTGCAGTGGGGGGAGTTCCGCGACAACGCCCTGCGCGCCGCCCGTGAGTGGCAGGTGCTCTCCTACCTCGACGCCAACCCGGGCGCCCACCAGCCCTCCCCCGCGACCGACGGACCCGTCGTCACCATCCTGATGAGCGCCCAGGACGTCGGACCCCTGCTGGCGCCGACGATCGCGGCCCTGCAGGACCAGACGCTGGACCAGTGGGAGCTCCTCGTCCTGGACCGGGGTTCCATCGACGCCACCGGCGCGGTCGCGACCGAGGCCGCCGCAGGAGATCATCGCGTCCGGGTGATCCTCGGTTCTCGCACCCAGCTGGGGCGGACCCTCAACCGCGGCATCCAACGGGCACGCGGCGAGTTCCTCGCCTTCCTCGAGCCGGGTCACCACTGGCACCCGGAGTTCCTTGCCCGGGCGGTCAGCATGCTCCGCGCCGGCGACGGGTCCGCCGTGCACGCCTTCACCGGCCCGGAGACCCGCCTGTCGGGCGACCTGGTGACGCCGTCCCAGTTCGACCTCGGGACGACGCTGGTACGCCGATCGATCCTGCACGAGGTCGGCACCTTCGACGAGCACGACCCCGATGAGAGCGATGCGGACGAGACCGTCTCGCGCTTCGTCGATCGTCTCCGGGGCTCGGCGCTGGTCACCTGGGCCGATCCACTGGTCCTGGTCCGGGGCACGAGCACCGACGCCCCGCGCACGGTCAACTGGGAGGCGGCCCAGGCCACCGCCCGAGTGCCGGGTCGCACCAGCATCGTGCTGCCGCTGGGTCACGGCTCGCGCGGCACCGTCGACTGGCTGCTCGCCGGCGGACCGGACGTCGAGGTCGTCGTGGTGGCCACCCGGGACCGTCGCGGCCCGCACCTGCTCACGTCTGCCCTGGCGGGTGTGCTGCCGTCGGTCACCAGCATCTCGGTGCCGACCGGCACCCGCATCTCGTCGGCACTCAACATCGGCATTGCCCACACGACGGGCGAACACGTGGTTCTCCTCCGACCCGAGGCACAGCCCGCGCCCGACGTGCTCCCCCGACTCATCGAGGCGCTCGCCGAGCCCGGCGTCGCCGTCGCCCAGCCCGTGGTGCTCGACCGACGCGGTCTGGTTATCTCCGCCGGTGCCGTCTTCCCGCGTGACGACGGCCGCCTCGGGCTCCTCCTGGCGGGCCATCCACCCTCGGACGCGCAGCGGCTCGGGACGTGCGAGATCCCCGCGCCCGCCTCACCCATGGTGGCGCTGCGCGCCGAGACCCTGCTGACGCTCCAGGGCCTCGACCCGAGCTTCTCCGACGTGCTGGCGGAGACCGACCTCGGGCTCAGGGGCATCGCCACGGGCGCCGGCCGCACCGTCCTGGTGCCGTCGGTCAGCATCACCTCGCGGACGCCGTACGCCGAACCGGCTGATCTCAAGATCGCCCTGGCCGTGCTCCGGTCGCACCGTCACCCCATCGCCCCCGACCGCACGGGCGAGCTCTGGCGTGCCATCGGGTTCGAGCTCACCGGGGTCCGCACCCAGCGAGTCTCGGCCGACTCCGACGACCCCGAGTCGGACTCGGTGCTGCTGCAGCAGCAGGTCGTCCGAGCCGTGCAGGGCATCCACGAGCATCCGCCGCGGCTGCGGTGGACCATCGACACCGCAGCGCCGGCCGGTCCCCGTGGCGAGCGCTGGGGCGACACCCACTTCGCCCGGTCGCTGGCCGCCGCGCTCGAGCGCAGCGGTCAGGACGTCTCGGTCGACTCGCGCGACGCGCGGCACCGCACCTCGCGCGAGCACGACGACGTGGTCCTGGTGCTTCGCGGCCTCGACCACGTCGAGCCGCATCCCACGGCGCTCAACATGCAGTGGATCATCAGCCACCCCGACCTCACCTCGATGACCGAGCTCAAGGGCTTCGAGCTCGTGTACGCCGCGAGCCTCAGCTGGCCCGCACAGATCCGACGCGAGTGGGGAGTGCCCGTCGAGCCGCTCCTGCAGTGCACCGACCCCCGGTTCTTCAACCCCGACCGTGGCGTACCCGACACCGGACCGGCCGTGCTCTTCGTGGGCAACTCGCGTGGTGTCTTCAGACAGGCCGTACGCACCGCGCTCGCCGCCGACGCAGACCTGACGGTGCACGGAGCCGACTGGGACGAGTTCCTCGACCCGTCTGCCGTCGCCTCCTCCGGAGTCCCCAACGAAGAGGTCGGCGCGCTCTACGCCGCTGCCGGGGTCGTCCTCAACGACCACCACCTCGACATGCGCCGCGACAGCTTCCTGTCCAACCGCCTCTTCGACGCCGCTGCCTGCGGAGCCCGGATCGCGACGGACCCCGTCTCCGGGCTGCACGAGACGTTTGGGGAGCTGGTCCAGCCCTTCCAGGACGAGAGTGACCTGCTGCGCCTGATCTCCCCGCCCTACGCAGCGTTCCCCGACAACGACGTCCGCCGGGAGCAGGCGCTGCGCGTGATCGCAGCGCACACCTTCGACCAGCGCGCAGCCCGGCTGGTCGAGGACGCCGTCGGCGCCCTGCGCGGGCGACTGCCTCGCCGCTGACCGGACTGTCCGGTCTCAGCCGCCGAGCAAGGCGTCGACGAAGGCGGCCGCGTCGAACGGCGCGAGGTCGTCGGCGCCCTCGCCCAGTCCGACCAGCTTGACCGGGACTCCCAGCTCGCGCTGGACGGCCACCACGATGCCGCCCTTGGCCGAGCCGTCGAGCTTGGTCAGCACGATGCCGGTGACGTCCACGATCTCGCTGAAGACCCGGGCCTGGATCATCCCGTTCTGCCCGGTGGTCGCATCGAGCACGAGCAGCACCTCGGTGTCGGGGGCCTGCTTCTCGATCACCCGCTTGACCTTGCCCAGCTCGTCCATCAGTCCGGCCTTGTTCTGCAGGCGACCGGCAGTGTCGATCAGGACGGTGTCGACGCCCTGCTCGACGCCTTGCTTCACCGCCTCGAACGCCACGCTGGCAGGGTCGGAGCCCTCGGGACCGCGCACCACCTCGACCCCGACGCGCTCACCCCAGGTGGCGAGCTGCTCGACCGCCGCGGCGCGGAAGGTGTCTGCGGCGCCCAGGGTGACGGTGCGGTCCTCGGCTACCAGGATGCGGGCGATCTTGCCGACCGTGGTGGTCTTGCCGGCGCCGTTGACGCCGACGACCAGCACCACGCCCGGCTTGCCGTCCGCGCCGCTCACCTGGAGGCGACGATCCATGCCGGGGTCCACCAGCGCGATGAGCTCCTCGCGGAGGACGGCCCGCGCGTCCTGGTCCGGGCCCCCCTCGACGCGCAGCCGGGAGCGCAGCCGCTCGACCAGCTGGGTCGTCGGGGCGACCCCGATGTCGGCGGTCAGCAGGGTGTCCTCGATGGATTCCCAGGTGTCCTCGTCCAGCCGGTCACGGCTCAGCAGGGCCAACAGGCCTCGCCCCAGGGTCCCCTGCGAACCAGCGAGGCGCTGACGCAGCCGGATGATCCGCGAGGCCGTGCCCTCAGGTCGGTCCAGGGTCCGCGTCGCAGACACGTCGCCGGCGGCCTCGCCAGGCGACTCGACGTCCACCTCGGTGGGCGGCGGCGAGATCGCGTCGCTGCCGGCGCCCGGCGTTACCGCACGCTTGCCGCGGCGGCCGGACAGCAGACCGGCCAGCGTGAGCACGCCGACAACGGCGATGCCGATGATCAGGTAGAGCCAGTCACCGAGGAAATCCATGGGCCAATCCAATCAGACGCCCGTGGCGGGACTCAGGCGCGGATGTCCTCGTGGTCGCCGATGGTCGGCAACGAGTCGACACCCTTGCGCATCGCGTCACCGAGCTGCGGGACGAGCGGGAGGTCCTCGCCACGGTGCGGGTATGCGACGTACACCACGACCCCGACCGACAGGACGAGGACGAGGAGCATCATAAGGACGATCGCGAGCATGGAGTTTCAACTTCCGAGAGCGTGGTGGGTTGATGCAACGGTGGCACACCGGCGCGGCCTTCAGCGATTCATCGGCTCGCGTGTGGGCGTGTCGTGGCCCCACCCCACCCGCAGGTCGGGGTCAGCGCAGGAGCGGCACGACGGCGGCTCGGATCGCGTCGGGCATCGGCACCACGGGGCGGTTGCCGGTCCCGTGCTCGTTGTCGACGTAGACGTGCACGAAGCGGCCCTCGGCGGCTGCCTCCGGCGAGTCCCCCTGGAAGAGCCCGATGCGGTAGATGATCGAGGAGGTGCCGACCCTGTCGACGACCAGGCCCATCTCGATCGGCTCGGGGAACCCGATCTCGCGGAAGTAGCGGCACGAGGTCTCGGCCACGACGCCGATCTGCGGGAGCAGCCGGACATTGGTGCCGGTGGCCTCGAACAGGTGGGCGTTGACGGCCGTGTCGAAGAGCTCGTAGTAGGTCGCGTTGTTCAGATGGCCGTAGGCGTCGTCGTCACGCCACCGGGTGGTCGCGGTGCGCCAGGCGACGTAGTCGGCGCGGGTGGGCACAGGGGCTCGCTCGGTCACGCCGGCTCCGCCCGGTCCAGCCGCTGGGAGATGACCGCAGAGACGCCGTCGCCGCGCATGGTGACGCCGTACAAGGCGTCGCCGACCTCCATCGTGCGCTTCTGGTGGGTGATGACGAGCAGCTGGGAGTTCTCCCGGAGCTCCTCGTAGATCTCCAGCAGGCGTCCGAGGTTCGTGTCGTCGAGCGCCGCCTCGACCTCGTCGAGGATGTAGAACGGCGAGGGACGGGCCTTGAACAGCGCCACGAGGAACGCCACGGCCACCAGCGAGCGCTCGCCGCCGGAGAGCAGCGAGAGCCGCTTGACCCGCTTGCCGGCAGGGCGCGCCTCGACCTCGATCCCGGTGTTGAGCATGTCGTCGGGGTCGGTGAGCACGAGGCGCCCTTCGCCGCCGGGGAAGAGTCGCGAGAACGTCGAGTCGAAGGCCTTCTCCACGTCGGCATAGGCCTCCCGGAACACCTGCTCGACCCGCGCGTCGACCTCGCGGACGATGTCGAGGAGGTCCTTGCGCGTACGCCGCAGGTCCTCGAGCTGCTCGGAGAGGAACTTGTGGCGCTCCTCCATCGCCGAGAACTCCTCCAGCGCGAGCGGGTTGACCCGGCCGAGCATGGCGAGCGCTCGCTCCGCGGACTTGAGGCGCTTCTGCTGCTCCTCCCGCACGAAGGGCACGGGCTCCGGGGTGACCTGGTCCTCTGCCACCTCACCGAAGAACGGCACCAGGGTCTCGGGGCCGTAGTCGGTGATCAGCCCGTCCGCCTCCATGCCGAGCTCCTCGAGGGCTCGCTCCTCGAGCTGGTCGATCCGCATCTTCTGCTGGGTGCGGGCCATCTCGTCGCGGTGCACGGAGTTGACGAGCTCGTCGTGCTCGCGGGCCAGGTCGCGCAGAGTGGTGCGTACGGCGAGGAGCTGCTGTTCCCGCTCCTGCCTGGACTCCTCGACCGCCGCGCGGGCGTCGGCCGCCATCATCACGGAGCGCTCGAGGGCCTGCAGGACCACAGTCACCGCTGCGTTGACCTCCTCGGCGGCGCTGCCCTCGCGGATCAGGCGCTCGCGGCGCTCTCGAGCGCGGCCCCGGGACTCGCGCTCGGCCTGCGCCGCGCGGAGCAACGAGTCGGCGCGACCGTGCAGCGCGCGTGCCCGCTCCTCGGTGGTGCGCAACGTGAGGCGGGCGTCCATCTCGGACTGGCGCGCCCCGCTGGCCGCCTCCACGAGGCGTTCGCGCTCGGTGAGGTCAGGCTCCTCGTCCGGGGACTCCTCGGCTACGGTGAGCCGGAGCTCCAGGTCAGCCAGACCCGCGACGTCCTTCTCGTGCGCCTCGAGAGCAGTCGCGATGGCGCGTTCGAGACGCTCGGCCTCGCCCTTTGCGGACCGGGCCAGTGAGCCGTACTGACCGAGCTCCTCGGCCACGGCGGCCAGCGTCGCGTCGGACTCGTGCAGCTTGGCCAGAGCCACGTCGGCGCGCTTGAGTGCTTCGTGGCGCTCGGCCTCGAAGCGGGAGATGGTGAAGCCGAGGCGCTCGGTGGTGGCCGTCGCCTCCTGCAGCTGGGTGGTGGCCTCGTCGACCGCTGCCTGGACCTCGAGCAGGCTGGGCTGCCGCGACGAGCCACCGGCCGCGAAGTGGGCGCCGAAGAGGTCGCCGTCCCTCGTGACCGCAGTCAGCCGCGGCTGCTCGCGGACCAGGGCCCGGGCGGCGGCGATGTCGTCGACGACGACGAACCCGGCGAGCAGGCGTGACACCGCCGGCCGGATCTCGTCCGGCGCCTCGACCACGTCGAGGGCGTAGACCGCGCCGGCGGGCAGCGGTGCCCGCGGAGCGTCGTCGACCGACCCCCCGCCGAGCAGCAACCCCGCGCGGCCGAGGTCGTCCCCCTTCAGGTGGGCGATCGCGTCGACGGCCGCCTCCGCGTCGGTGACCACGACAGCATCTGCAGCCGTGCCGAGCGCAGCGGCCACGGCGGCCTCGTAGGCGGGCCGGACGCTCAGCAGCGCGGCCACGGAGCCCATCAGTCCCGACACCGAGTCGGACGCCGCGAGCAGTGCGCCCGCGCCGTCCTTGCGGTTCAGACCGATCTCGAGGGCGTCGCGTCGCGCCACCAGCCCGGCCCTGACGCGATCGGCCTGCTGCGCCTCCTCGCGTGCCTTGGCCAGGCGCTCGTCCACGTCGTCGAGCGCGGCGACGGCGGCTTCGTGCTCGGCGTCGAGGCCCTCCTCCCCCGCGTCGAGCCCGGCCACTCGGGTCTCCAGCGCCGTGAAGTCCTTCTGGGCCCGGGCCGCACGCGCGAGCGCCTCCTCGCGCTGCGCCTGCAGGCGGCCGATCTCGTCGTCAGCGGCAGCCGCTCGCGACTTCAGCGCGTTGACCCGCCCGTGCAGGCGGGCCAGCCCCTCACGCCGGTCGGCCGCGGCGCGGACGAGCCCGGCGATGCGACGCTCCTCCTCCGCGGCTGTCTCCTCGGCCGTACGCCGACCTGCGACCGCGCCTTCGAGCGCGGCCCGGTGTTCCTCGACCAGCGCTGCGATCTCTGCTTCCTGCTCGCGGACGCGCCCGGCCTGGGCCTCCAGCTCGTCGGGGTCGCGTCCGGAGTCGACGGTGTCCGACTCGGCCGCCCCGGCGGCGTTGCGAAGCCGCTCGACAGCCAGCGACTGGGTCCCGCGCAGGCGCTCCTTGAGACCGGACAGGGCGAACCATGTCTCCTGGGCCTTGGCCAGCTCAGGCAGGTCGGTGCGGAGCGCGGCCTCCAGCGCCGTCTCCTGCTCCCGCGCCTTCGCCAGGGCCGCCTCGACCTGCTGGCGACGCTCGAGGAGGATCGACTCGTCGGCCATCTCCTGCTCGAGGGCCCGGCGAGCGTTGACGAGGTCGTCGGCCATCAGCCTGGCGCGGGCGTCACGAACATCGGCCTGCACCGAGGCGGCCCGGCGGGCGACCTCGGCCTGCCGTCCCAGCGGCTTGAGCTGACGCCGGATCTCCGTCAGCAGGTCGCTGAGCCGGGTGAGGTTGCCGTCGGTGGAGTCGAGCTTGCGGAGCGCCTTCTCCTTGCGCTTGCGGTGCTTGAGGACACCGGCCGCCTCCTCGATGAAGCCACGCCGGTCCTCCGGGGTCGCGTGCAGGATCGTGTCGAGCTGCCCCTGACCGACGATGACGTGCATCTCGCGGCCGATGCCGGAGTCGCTGAGCAGCTCCTGCACGTCCAGCAACCGGCAGCTGCTGCCGTTGATCGCATACTCCGAGCCACCGTTGCGGAACATCGTGCGCGAGATGGTGACCTCGGCATACTCGATCGGCAGCGCGCCGTCACTGTTGTCGATCGTCAGCTGCACCTCGGCCCGCCCGAGCGGCGGCCGGCTGGACGTGCCGGCGAAGATGACGTCCTCCATCTTGCCGCCGCGGAGCGACTTGGCGCCCTGCTCGCCCATCACCCAGGCGAGTGCGTCGACGACGTTGGACTTCCCCGAGCCGTTGGGCCCGACGATGCAGGTGATCCCGGGCTCGAGCTGGAGCGTCGTCGAGGACGCAAAGGACTTGAAGCCCTTCAGCGTGAGGCTCTTGAGATACAACGTGCAGCTCCCTGCAGATTTCGGGTGAGCAGATTCCGGTAGGGCGCGGTGAGTACGGCGAACGCGGCATCTTCTCAGACGCCTCGCGCGATGCAGGGGAAGCGGGTCCACCCTAACCGGCAGTCCGGCGCACTCCGGGGAGGTGGCGGGCGGATGTGTAGCCTCCACCCGTGCCCGGTAGAGACACCCCGTTGACCACCCTGCTCGACCTCCGCGTCGGCCACGGTCTCGAGATCGGACCGCTCGACCGGCCCATCGCCGTACGCCCCGAGTCCGACGTGTCCTACCTGGACGTGTCCGACCGCTCCAAGCTGCAGGCACACTACGGCCCTGACGACAACGTGGACGTCGACAAGATCCCGGAGCTCGACTTCTGGCTCGAGCACGACGACGGGTTCCGCAGTCTCGAGGACGCCTGCAGCACCGGCGCCCCCTTCGACTGGGTCCTCGCCAGTCACGTCATCGAGCACATCCCGGACGTCATCGGATGGCTGCGCCAGCTGTGGCAGGTGACCGCCGACGACGGCGAGCTCGCCCTCAGCGTGCCGGACCGTCGGTTCTGCTTCGACCTCCACCGGCCGGCCACGACCGTCGGCCAGGCACTCGAGGCGCACGACCGCGGCGACCAGACCCCGTCCCCGCGGGCCGTCTTCGACGCCCACCGCGGAGCAGTCGACGTGCCGGCCGAACGCGCCTGGGCGGGCGACGTGCCGGACGCCACCGCCCGCAGCCACACCTGGGACCACGCCCTCGAGCTGCTCGAGCGCTGCCGGCGAGGCGAATACGTCGACAGCCACGTGTGGTTGTGGACCCCTCGGGAGTTCGTGTCGTTCATCGACGACCTGTGCCATCTCGGGCTCGTCGACTTCGTGGTCGACCGGCTGCTGCCCACGGCGCAC
Source organism: Nocardioides sp. (assembly GCF_025964975.1). GTDB lineage: Bacteria > Actinomycetota > Actinomycetes > Propionibacteriales > Nocardioidaceae > Nocardioides. Next base: position 10,346 of record NZ_JAOPXV010000100.1, on the reverse strand, counting down.
AACGACCTCGAGTTCCACGTCGTGCTGGTCCGGCTGCCGGCGGGCATGGACGGGGACGCGCGGGACGAGCGCCGTGGGCGCGCCCACGGCGCGGCGCTGGCCGCCCTGCCGCCGGAGCGCACCATCAGCACCCCGGAGCCGGCGCCCGACCCCGATCCGGTCGAGCTGCTGCAGGCCGAGCTCGTCGAGGCCCGGCGTCAGCGCGACCGGGCCAGACGCCGCGTACGCCGCCTGCAGGACCAGCTGGGCGACGCCGGGTCCGCTCGCCGCGCTGGTGCGCTCACTCGGGCGTCCCGACGACTTCGTCGCGGGGCGCGCTAGCAGCCTCGTCGGCGTGCGCGATCTTCGCGAGCTGGCCCCACACCAGGGCGAGGGTGAGCCCTGAGCCGACGAAGGCGAACCACCACGGCGCGTTGACGCCCCACTGACGCGCGATCAGGCCGCCGAGGAGTGACCCGCCGAGCATCCCGCCCATCACGCACAGCATGTAGACCGACCCGACGCGCCCCTGGAACTCCGCAGGCACCGCGCGCTGACGGACCGTCTGCGACAGGGTCCCCCAGACGAAGGCGTAGGCGCCGAAGAAGAACATCAGCGGGTAGGCGGCGTACGCCGAGGTCGTCAGTGCCATCGCCAGGTGGAAGACCACCTCGCTCGCCAGCACCGTGCGCATCAGGGTCGCCAACGGCACCCGGCGCTCGATGCGGCCGTAGAACAGTGTCCCGAGCAGGCCGCCCAGGGCGGACGCGGTCGTGAGCAGGCCGAAGCCGGCAGCGTCGATCCCGACCCGTTCGGTGGCCCAGAGCACGAGCACCGACCATGGTGCCGCCCAGGTGATGTTGAAAACCACGATCACGAGTGCCAGCGTCCGCACGGGACCGTTGCCGACCAACCACAGCACCCCCTCGGCGATGTCCTGGCGGACGTGGGTCTCCACGTGTTTCCGCACTGCTCCGCGGGGGGTGGCGATCCGGGACACCAGGACCACTCCCAGCGCCACGCACACCGTCTGGATCACGAACGGCCACGCCGTGCCGGCGGCGAAGATCACCGCTCCGGCCGCCGGTCCCACGAGCTGGTTGGCCGTCAGGAACCCCACCTGGATCCGGGCGTTCGCGATGCCGAGATCCACCTTGTCGACCAGCATCGGCACCAGGGTGCTGGTCGCGGTGTCCGCGAAGACCTCGGCCAGACCGATGAGGAACATGGCCGCCATCACGAGCCAGATGTTCACCTGACCGGTGACGATCACCACGCACAGGCCGCCCAGCACCACGGCCCGTGCCGCATCCATCGTCATCACCAGCACCCGGCGGTCGAGCCGGTCGGCCATCGCGCCCGCAACGAGCCCGAACACCAGCCACGGGAGCTGGAACGACATCGCTGCGGCGGCCACCAGGAGCGGGTTGCGGGTCTGCGATGCCACCAGCAGCGGTCCCGCCGCCATCATCAGTCCGTCGCCGAGGTTGGTCGTCCACGACGACGCGACCAGCCAGCGGAAGGAGGTCCCGAGCCGCCGCGGGAAGACGGTCTCGACCAGGCGGCTCACAAGGCCGAGAGCCTAGTCGCGACGCTAGTCCTGGTGCAGCACCCGGCGCCTGCGCATCACGACGAGGAAGGCCCCCAGTGCACCGAGCGCGCCGATCGGGGCTGCCCCGGTGAGGCCGAGGTCCGTCCCCGAGCCGCCGGGCAGGAGGGTCGGGTCGGGCACCGCGCCGACCGAGTCCCCCTCGACGTCCACGGCGAGGACGTCAAGCCCACGCACCAGGTCGACCGAGTAGGCGACGTTGGTCTTCTTGCCGGTGGCGACGCCACGGGAGCTGTAGACCGGGACCCAGTAGCTGTCCCAGACCTCGGAGGCTCCGAACCAGGCGAAGCCGTGGCTCTTGGGCGCCAGCGGGTTGTTCACGTCGATGAACTGGGTGCCGCCGCCGTAGTAGCCGACCGACACGATCCCGGACTGGTGGTAGTCGAACCAGTGCGCGGAGCAGAACGCTCCGACGGGCAGCGGGTACGTCGCAAGGTCGGCCAGCTCCACCTTGGCGAGCGGGACGATCGAGCCGTCGGAGCCGTCCAGCCGCTTGATGTGCCAGGTCTGGAAGGACCCTGCCGTCGAGCAGTCGGGGTTCTCGTAGTCCTCCTCGGTGACGAGCAGGATGTTGCCGTTCTTCAGCGAGGGAGCGGCGTCGGGACGGAAGGCCGCTGCGTTGGGGTGGAAGGAGTTGTGGTGGATGAAGTTGTTGAAGCCGTTGCTCATGCCCTCACGAGACGAGTCGCCCGCAGCCCCGGTGTTGGCGATCTCCACCGGCTTGATCGGGTTGGAGACGTCGTAGACGTACGTCCCACCGGCACCCGTGTGGACTCCGCGCCCCGCACCGTCGAAGTTCCACTTGTGGCCGCCCCAGCCCACCGCGTCGGAGCGGAACGGCTGGAGGCCCGCGGTCGCCGGGTCGCTGTCGACCTCGACGGGACGGTCGAGGTTGCTCAGGTCGAAGATCGAGAAGCTGCCCTGGCCGGGGACCTGGCTGTCGTCACCGGCCGAGTAGACGTAGCGGCAGGCGGTGTCGACGACGCAGCTGACCGTGTGGGTGCTGGTCGTGGACGGCACGCGGGAGCGGATGCGCGGGGTCGTCGGGTCGGTGACGTCGACGATGATCAGCTCGTAGTCGCCCCGGGCGGGGTCGTTGACGTGCGTGATGTCGCCGGGCGAGGCCTGGTAGAGGTCGACGCCGATGAGAGCGAACCGCTGGGTGGTCCTGCCCACCTTGCGCTCGCCGCAGTTCATCGCCTCGTTCTCGAACTGGAGGCTCGGCAAGGTGCCCACCCGCTTCGGGTCGAGCGGGTTGCTGACGTCGTGCACGATGACCGAGTCGAGCCCGGACATCACGAAGAGGGGCGCGGTCTTCATGAAGCAGCCCGAGATCCCCGCCGAGCCGGGATTGCTGTCGACGAGGCTGACGCTGGGGCTCATCACAACGGGCGCGTTCAACCCCGCGTCGTACTCGGAGCGCTTCTGGTCCATGCGGTCGCGGTCACCGTGGGCCAGGGCGGGGCTGGTCAGGGCGACCGACGCGCCCAGGATGAGGGCCGCTGTGGCGGCGGGCAGGGTTCGCATGGCACCTCAACGAGGCACACGTGTCGGAGGTCACGCCCCGACGTCGAGCGGATCAGGCCGGCAGCATCTCCGACTCGAGGGCGGGCGTGGAGCGCTCGGCGACCAGTCGCTCGTTCTCGAGGCGCAGGCGGTCGTTCTCGAGCTGGACCTGCAGCACCAGCGTCTCGAGGTCGCACACGCGCCGACGCAGCCGTTGGTTGTCCAGGGACACTCGAGAGGGGACGCGTTGGTCGCTGCGAAGATGTCCGATCAGCGCCTTCGCCATGAGGTGCGCCCCTTCGAGCCGAGTCAGTGAGAAGTGGAGGGTGGCCGCGGTTTGCCACCGCCTACCAGAGTCCCACCCGTCGGGGTGCAGGTCAATGTCGCGACGAGGGCATTCGCGCCCGGCGTGGGACCTTCTGGCACGTCGGGCAGAAGAACGACGACCGGTTCATGAACGCCGCGCGCCTGATCGCCGTCCCGCACCGCTCGCACGGCTCCCCCTCGCGGCCGTAGGCGTGCAGGGAGCGGTCGAAGTAGCCGGACTCGCCGTTGACGTTGACGTAGAGCGCGTCGAACGACGTCCCGCCCTGGCCCAGCGCCTCCCGCATGACCGTGCTCGCGTGGCTGAGGACCAGGTCGGCCTGGGCGCGGGTGAGCCGGTCGCCCGGTCGGTCGTAGTGCAGCTGCGCCGCCCACAGGGCCTCGTCGGCATAGATGTTGCCGATGCCGGAGACGAGTCCCTGGTCGAGCAGCTGGCGCTTGATCCCGACCGTACGGCGACGGATCCGCCTCACGACAGCCTCCTGGTCGAACTCCGGGTCGAGCGGGTCGCGGCCGATGTGGACGATCTCGGTCGGCAGCTCCGCCCCGCCGTCGGAGATCAGCAGCCCGCCGAACATCCGCTGGTCCACCAAGCGCATCTCCAGACCCCCCGAGAGCGTGAACCGCACCCGTAGGTGCTTCTCGTCCGGCACGCCGGGCTGCTGGAGCAGCATCTGCCCGCTCATCCCGAGATGTCCGAGCACGGCGTCGCCGGAGCTGAGGGCGAGCCAGAAGTACTTGCCGCGGCGGCGTACGGCGGTGATCTCGTGGCCGATCAGGTGGGCGACGAAACCGTCGGCGCCACGGGGGTCACGTCGCAGCGGGCGTGGGTGCAGCACGTCGACGCCCTCGATCGTGGCGCCGGTGACGTGACGGGCCAGCCCTGCCCGGACGACCTCGACCTCGGGGAGTTCGGGCACCGGTCAGGAGCGGTCGAAGACGAGCTCGGGGTGGAGCTTCGACAGCTCGCCGTAGGCGGTCTCGGCAGCGCCCTGCTCGGCCTGCTTCTTGGAGCCGCCGGTGCCGTGCCCGTAGAGCGTGTCGCCCACCCGGACGCGGGCCACGAAGGACTTCATGTGGTCGGGGCCGTCGTCCTCGATCACGTATTCGGGGACGCCGAGACCCAGGGTCGCGGAGAGCTCCTGCAGCGAGGTCTTCCAGTCCAGCCCGGCGCCCATCGAGGCAGCCGTGACCATCATGTCGTCGAAGAGCCGGTGCACGACCCGCGAGGACGCCTCGATGCCGCCGCTCATGTGGATCGCGCCGATCAGCGCCTCGACGGTGTCGGAGAGGATCGATGCCTTCTCGCGACCGCCGGTGGTCTCCTCACCGCGGCCGAGCTTGATGTGCTGCCCGAGCTCGATCCTGCGTGCCACGTCGGCCAGGGCGCGGGCGTTGACCACGGCAGCGCGGAGCTTGGCCAGCCGACCCTCGGACAGGTCGGGGTGGGTGGTGTAGAGCGTCTCGGTCACCACCACGCCCAGCACCGAGTCGCCGAGGAACTCGAGGCGCTCGTTGGTGGGGAGCCCACCGTTCTCGTAGGCGTAGGAACGGTGGGTGAGGGCGCGCTCGAGGAGCTCGGGTTCCAAAGTGGGATTCCCGAGCGCCTCGCGCAGCGCCTGTGTGCTCAGCGGACTTGCTTGTGCTCGCTCAGAGGACCTGGCGGAGTGCGGCGCGGGCGCCGTACTGGCCGCACGAGCCGCACGCGCGGTGCGGGAGGTGCTTGGCCTCGCAAGCGGGGTTGACGCAGTTCACGAGGGTCGGCGCAACGGCCTTCCACTGCGACCGGCGGTGGCGCGTGTTGCTCCGCGACATCTTCCGCTTCGGGACAGCCATGGTGTTCTCCTTGGTGTTGCCGGCCGAGTCTCCTCGACCGTACGTGTCATTCCTGGGTGGTGCTGGGGTCGTGCGGGACTACATCCTGCAGCGCGGTGAGGCTGGCCCACCGCGGGTCGATCGGTTCGTCGTGCGCGTGCTCGGGATCATCGGCCAGTCGTGCACCGCACTCGATGCACAGCCCTGGACAGCCCTCCTCGCACAGCGGCCGGAACGGAAGTGCAAGCACCACCGCGTCCCGCAGCAGCGGCTCGAGGTCGAGCAGGTCGTCCTCGAGTCGGCTGACTTCGTCATCGAGTTCTGCATCTTGCGGGTCGTGCCGGACGTCGTCGTAGACGAACAGCTCCTGGAACCGGACCTGGGTCATCTCCTGGATCGGTTCCAGGCACCGTGCGCATTCGCCGACCAGCTCTGCCGAGGCGGAGCCGGAGACCAGCACGCCCTCCATGACCGCCTCGAGCCGCAGGTCGAGTTCGACCGGCGATCCTTCGGGGACACGCAAGACTTCGATGCCGAGCTCTGCCGGCGCCGGCACGGTGCGCACCACGTCCCGCTGGGACCCCGGGCGGCGGCCGAGCTCGCGTGTGTCGAGCACGAGCGGCACCCTCGGGTCCAGGCTGGTCACGATGTCACTCCGGTCCGAACACTGAACAGAACCACGAAAGCGTAGCCGTCGGGCGGGTGCCGGGGCAAAACGGAGGGGCCGGCCTGCAGCCTCACTGGGCCCTCACCGGGTTTCCCCGCCCTCGGCCAGCCGGGCGACGAGCTGCTCGCGCACGAACTCGGGGACCAGACCCGTGACGTCACCGCCGAAGGTGGCGACCTCCTTGACCAGGCTGCTCGCCACGAAGGACCACTCCGGGCTCGTCGGCATGAAGACCGTCTCCACCGGCGCGAGGTGGGAGTTCATCTGGGCCATCTGGAGCTCGTAGTCGAAGTCGCTGACGGCCCGCAGGCCCTTCACGATCGCGTCGATCTCCTGCTCGACGCAGAACTCGGTCAGCAAGCCGGTGAAGGTGTCGATCCGGACGTTCTCCCACGGGGCGCAGGCGCGCGTGAGCATCTCGAGCCGCTCGTCGGCGCTGAAGAGCCGGCTCTTGGACGCGTTGACCCCGACGGCGACGACGACCTCGTCGAAGAGCCTTGCCGCCCGCTCGATGATGTCGAGGTGGCCGTTCGTCACCGGGTCGAAGGACCCGGGGCAGACCGCCCTGTGCAGTCGACCGGTCATGAGCTCAACTCCTGGTGCTCGGGGCTGCGTGACCGTACCAAAGCATGGTCTCGCCGTACTTCTTCGCCCGGTCACCGACGAGACCCTCGGGCCAGGTGAGGTCGGGGCTGCGTGCCGACCGTTCGACCACCACCAGGGCGCCCGGCACGAGCCAGTCGCCGTGGACGAGCGCGGCCAGCGCCGTGGCGACCTCCTCGTCCGCCAGCGGGTAGGGCGGGTCGGCGAAGACGATGTCGTACGGCGCAGAGGGTGACTTGCGCAGCGTGGCAGCCACCGACGACGCCGCCACGTAGGCACGGGTCGCCCCCAGGGACTCGGCGTTGCGGGCGATCAGCGCTGCGGTCCTTCGGTCCTGCTCCACGAACGAGACCACGCCCGCCCCGCGCGACCACGCCTCGAGCCCCACGGCCCCGGACCCGGCATAGAGGTCGAGGAACCGCAGACCGCTGAGCGACCCGCTCCATGCCTCGACGGCGGAGAACAACGCCTCGCGCACCCGGTCGCTCGTGGGCCGCGTCGCGGACCCTCGAGGGGTGACCAGCCGCCGCCCCCCGGCTGCCCCACCGATGATGCGCGTCACGACTTGTCCACGTATTCGGAGTGCTGCGACGCCTCGATGTCGGCGACGGCGGCCGCCAGTCCGGGATATGCCGACAGGTCGGCGTCCTCACGCAGCAGCTCGTCGGCGGCTTCCCGGGCCCGCAGGATCGTCTTCTCGTCGCGCAGGACGCGCAGCGTGACGAGGCTGGACCGGAAGCCCGACTGGTTGGCCCCGAGGACGTCGCCCTCGCGCCGCTGTTCGAGGTCGACCCTGCTGAGCTCGAAGCCGTCCGTGGTCGAGGCCACGGCGTCGAGGCGTTCGCGTGCCGGCGTGCCGGCCTCGGCCCGCGAGACGAGCAGGCACAACCCCGGCAATCCCCCTCGGCCGACGCGTCCACGGAGCTGGTGGAGCTGGCTGACGCCGAACCTGTCGGCGTCGAGCAGCACCATCGTGGTGGCGTTGTGGACGTCGACCCCGACCTCGATGACGGTGGTGGAGATCAGGACGTCGACCTGTCCGGCCGCGAAGGCGCGCATCGTGCGCTCCTTCTGGTCCGCCGGGAGCCTGCCGTGGAGCACCGCGGTGCGCAGGCCCTGCAGCTCGCCGCCGGAGAGCTCCTCGTGGAGGTCCTCGACGGCCGCCAGCGGGACCTTCTTGGTGGTGACCTCGCCGTCCTCGTCGACGTCGAGCTGGTCGCTCTCGCCCTCCTCCAGGGTGTCCCCGCTGATCCGGGGGCAGACCACGTAGACCTGGTGACCCTTCGCCACCTCCTCGCGCACCCGCTCCCAGACCCGGCTGATCCACTGCGGCTGGTCCACGAGGGGCACGACGTTGGTCTGGATCGGCGCACGACCCGCGGGGAGCTCGGTGAGCACCGAGGTCTCGAGGTCGCCGAAGACGGTCATCGCGACCGTGCGCGGGATCGGGGTCGCCGTCATCACGAGGACGTGTGGAGGCGTGCCTGCCTTGCCGGTCAGCGCCGCTCGCTGCTTCACCCCGAAGCGGTGCTGCTCGTCGACCACGACGAGTCCGAGGTCGGCGAACGTCACCGACTCCTCGAGCAGCGCGTGGGTGCCGATGACGATCCCGGCGTCCCCGCTGGACAGCATCGACAGCGCCTCGTCCTTGGCGGCCTTGGGCATCGACCCGGTGAGCAGCGCGACCGTGGTGCCGTCGGCGGCTCCTCCGAGCATTCCGCCCTGCGCGAGGTCGCCGAGCATCGCCGAGATCGACCGATGGTGCTGCTGCGCGAGCACCTCGGTCGGCGCGAGCAGCGCGGCCTGGCCCCCGGAGTCCACCACCCGGAGCATCGCGCGGAGCGCCACCACGGTCTTGCCGGAGCCGACCTCGCCCTGGAGCAGACGGTTCATCGGGTGGGCCTGCGCGAGCTCGGTCTCCAGCACCTCGCCGATCTCGCCCTGGCCGGCGGTGAGGTCGAAGGGCAGCCGCTCGTCGAAGGCGGCGAGCAGTCCTCCCCCACCGGTCCGGGCCTGCGCACCGAGGGCGCGCTGGGCCGCGCGTCGTCGGGCGAGCACGAGCTGCAGGACGAGCGCCTCCTCGAAGCGGAAGCGCCGCTGACCGGCGCCTGCCTGGGCGTAGTCGTCGGGCCCGTGCACCAGCCGGAGCGCGGTCATGACGTCGAGCACGTCGTAGCGCTCGCGGAGTGCGGGCGTCAGCACGTCGGGCACGTCCGTCACGAGGTCCAGCGCCACCCGGATGACCTTGATGAGGTCCCAGACGTAGAGCCGGTTCGTGAGCGGATAGACCGGGAGCAGCTTGCTGAGGCTCTGGTCCTCACCTCCGTCACCGAACATCAGGTGGTGGGGCTGCTCGAGCTGCCAGCTGCCGTTGAAGATCTTGGTCTTGCCGGTGAAGAGTCCCCGACTCCCGAGGGGCATCTGTTCGGCGTACGAGCTGGCCTGTCCGGCATGTGGGGTGAAGAACGAAAGTGAGAAGGACGGTCCGTTGGTGCGGATCCGGACCTCGGTGCGGTACTGCAGCTTGCGACCGCGCTGGAAGGTCTTCACGGTGCTCGACGTCACCTCGCCGACGACCGACAGGAGCTGGCCGACCTCCGGGGTGCCGACCTCGGAGAGCTCCTTCGTCTGGACGTAGCGGCGAGGGAAGTGGCGCAGCAGCTCACCGACGGTGTGGATGCCGAGGCCCTCCTCGACGAGCTTGCGCTTGGGCGAGCGTCCGAAGACGCTGGCCACGGGCGACTCAGGCGTGATCGAGACCATTCACTCCACGCTCACCAGCAGGGGATAACGGTCCTGACCGCCGTCGTAGACCACGACGTCGACGGCCGGGTGCGTCTTCTCCACGTATGCCGCAGCGCCGGCCGCCATCTCCTCGCCCCCCGCCCCGGAGACGATGGTGACCAGCTCGCCGCCACCACCCATCAGCCGCTCGAGCACCTCCACCGCGACCGTGTGGGCGTCCTGCCCCACGATGGCGAAGTCGCCCGCGATCACCCCGAGCACGTCTCCCGGCTCGCAGGGGCCGGCCATCGTCATCGCCTGCCTGGCCGCGACGGTGACCGCACCGTGGCGGGCGTGACGGGCCGTGGCCGTCATCTCCCGGACGTCATGGTCGAAGGTGCGGCCCGGCTCGTGGACGGCCATGGCGGCGAGCCCCTGGACCTGCGCCTTCGAGGCAACCACCTCGACCCGGACCTCACCGCTCTCCTCGGCCGTGCGGGCGGCGATCTCCGCGACCCGGATGGAGTCGGCGTCGTTGGGGAGCACCACGACCTCGGCGGCACCGCAACCGGTGATGGCGTCGAGGATCTGGCCCGTGGAGGGACGCCGACCGGGGCCACCGTGGACGACGACGGCGCCGGCCTCCTCGAAGAGCGCCGCCAGCCCCGGGCCGGCTGCGACGGCGACCACCTTGCGCCCGGTCCTGGTGGCGGGGTGGCGCCCCTGCGCGGACTGCTGGGCGACCTGGTCGGCAAAGTGGGTGACCCGCACGCGATAGGGGCGGCCGGCCTCGATCCCGGCCTCGATGGCGGCACCGACGTCGTCGACGTGCACGTGGACGTTCCACAGCCGGTCCGATCCCACCACGACCAGGCTGTCGCCGAGCCCGGAGAGGGCCTTCTTCAACAGGGTGACCGCGCTCTCCTCGGCGTCGAGGAGATACATCACCTCGTAGGCCGGGCCCTCGGGGCTGAGGTCACCCTGCAGGTCGCCGTGCAGGGCGAGCGGCACCGGGATCCGCGGGACCCCGATCGGGGCAGGGGGTGGCCGGCGTCCCGTGGAGACCGTCTCGGCTGCGTCGAGGACGACGCACAGACCCCGGCCGCCCGCGTCGACGAC
>NZ_JAOPXV010000057.1 GCF_025964975.1 Nocardioides sp. | reverse complement strand
CTAGGTCATGTAGCCACCAGAACCCACCACCGGCGGGGTCCGGCACTCTCTCGTGTGCCGGACGCCGCCGTTCGGTCGTGGTCGTCTCAGCGTGCAGCGGTTCCCTCGGTGTAGTCCGAGTCCTCCTGCTTCCAGGCGAAGTGGGAGCGCAGCGTCTTGCCGGTCTGCTCGATCGAGTGGGCCGCTTCCTTCTCCCGCAGCTCGAGGAACTCCTTGCCGCCGTTGTCCTGGTCGTCGATGAATCGCTGCGCGAAGGCGCCGCTGCGGATATCATCGAGGATCGACTTCATGCTGTCCTTCACGTCCGGCGTGATCACCCGGGGACCGGAGACGTAGTCGCCGTACTCCGCAGTGTCGGAGACCGACCAGCGCTGCTTGGCGATGCCGCCCTCGAACATGAGGTCGACGATCAGCTTGAGCTCGTGCAGCACCTCGAAGTAGGCGATCTCGGGCTGGTAGCCCGCCTCGGTGAGGGTCTCGAAGCCCGCCTGCACGAGGTGGGAGACCCCGCCACAGAGGACGGCCTGCTCACCGAAGAGGTCGGTCTCCGTCTCCTCGGTGAAGGTGGTCTTGATGACGCCGGCCCGGGTGCCGCCGATCGCCTTCGCATAGGACTTCGCCAGCTCCCAGGCGGTGCCGGAGGCGTCCTGCTCGACCGCGATGATGTCGGGGATGCCGCGGCCGGCGACGTATTCGCGGCGTACGGTGTGGCCCGGCGCCTTGGGCGCCACCAGGATGACGTCCACGCCGGCCGGGGGCTCGATGTAGCCGAAGCGGATGTTGAACCCGTGGCCGAAGACCAGGGTGTCACCCTCGGTGAGGTGCTCCTCGATGGAGTCCTTGTAGAGGTGACGTTGCACCTGGTCGGGCGCCAGGATGACGATCACGTCGGCCTCCTGCACCGCCTCGGCGGGGGTCAGGACACGCAGGCCCTCGTCCTCGGCCTTGGCCCGGCTCTTCGATCCCTCGAGGAGGCCCACACGGACGTCGACCCCGGAGTCACGCAGGTTGAGCGCGTGGGCGTGGCCCTGGCTGCCGTAGCCGATGACGGCGACGTTCTTGCCCTGGATCAGGCTCAGGTCGGCGTCATCGTCGTAGAACATCTCAGCCACTGGGGGCTCTCCTTCGGTTGGGGGTGCTGGTGGGAGGTACGGGTTGATCGGATCAGTGTCGGTGGGGTTCAGGGGGCCGGGACGGCGACCGGGACCGGTCGTAGGGTGCGCTCGCTGATGGAGCGCGATCCCCGCCCGATCGCCACCATGCCGGACTGCACGAGCTCGCGGATCCCGAAGGGCTCGAGCACGCGGAGGAAGTCTCCCAGCTTGTCGGCATTGCCGGTCGCCTGGATCGTGATGGCGTCGGGCGAGACGTCGACGACCTTGGCGCGGAAGAGTTGTACGGCGTCGAGCACCGCGCCCCGGGTCTGCGGGTCGGCCTTAACCTTCACCAGCATCAGCTCGCGGCTGATCGAGGCCGGGCCGTCGAGCTCGACGATCTTGATCACCTCGATGAGCTTGTTGAGCTGCTTGGTGACCTGCTCCAGCGGGGACACGTCGACGTTGACCACGATCGTCATCCGCGAGACCTCCGGGTGCTCGGTCGGACCCACGGCGAGGCTCTCGATGTTGAAGCCCCGGCGACTGAAGAGGCCGGCGATGCGGGCCAGGACGCCTGGCTTGTTCTCGACCAGGACCGACAGGGTGTGCTTCGACATCACAGATCATCCTCATCGAATTGGGGCGCCAGGTCGCGGGCGTACTTGATCTCGTCGTTGCTGGTGCCCGCGGCCACCATCGGCCACACCATCGCGTCGCGGTGGACCCTGAAGTCGACCACGACGGGCTGGTCGTCGATCGCCATCGCCTTCTCGATCGTCGCATCGACCTGCTCGGGCGACTCGCACGAGAGACCCACGCACCCGTAGGCCTCCGCGAGCTTGACGAAGTCGGGGATGCGCTTGCTCTGAAGGTCGGTGTTGGAGTAGCGCGAGTTGTAGAACAGCGTCTGCCACTGGCGCACCATCCCCAGTGACTCGTTGTTGATGATGGCGACCTTGATCGGGATGTCGTTGATCGCGCAGGTGGCCAGCTCCTGGTTGGTCATCTGGAAGCAGCCGTCGCCGTCGATGGCCCACACGACTGTGTCGGGCATGCCCACCTTCGCGCCCATCGCAGCCGGCACGGCATAGCCCATGGTGCCGAGACCGCCCGAGTTGATCCACGTGTTGGGGCGTTCGTAGTTGACGAAGTGCGCGGCCCACATCTGGTGCTGGCCGACACCGGAGGTGTAGATGGAGTCGGGTCCGGCGATGTGGCCGAGCCGCTCGATGACGTACTGCGGTGCGAGCGAGCCGTCGCCAGGAGCGTCGTAGCCCACTGGATAGGTCTTCTTCACCCCGGCCAGGAAGGCCACCCAACCCTCGTAGTCGCCCGTGTTGCCCGCAGCCTCCTCGGACTGGAGCAGCGCGAGCAGGTCAGCGATGACCTCCGCGCAGTCACCCACGATGGGCACGTCGACCGGGCGGTTCTTGCCGATCTCGGCCGGGTCGATGTCGGCGTGGATCACCTTGGCGTGGGGCGCGAAGGAGTCGAGGTTGCCCGTCACCCGGTCGTCGAAGCGTGCACCGAGGCTGATGATGAGGTCGCTCTTCTGCAGCGCCGCGACCGCGGCGACCGTGCCGTGCATGCCCGGCATGCCGAGGTGCTGGACGTGGCTGTCGGGGAAGGCTCCGCGCGCCATCAGCGTCGTGACGACCGGCATGCCGGTTGCCTCCGCGAGCTTCAGCAGCCCCGCCGACGCCTGCGCTCGGATGACTCCGCCGCCGACGTAGAGGACCGGCTTGCGCGAGGCGAGGATAAGTCGGACCGCCTCGCGGATCTGCTTGCTGTGCGGGCGTGTCACCGGACGGTAGCCCGGCAGGTGCAGCTCGGTGGGCCACTCGAACGTGGTCATGGCCTGCAGGGCCGACTTGGCGACGTCGACCAGCACCGGGCCCGGCCTGCCCGTGGAGGCGATGTGGAACGCCTCGGCGACGGTCCGAGCGATGTCTGCGGGGTCCGTCACCAGGAAGCTGTGCTTGGTGATCGGCATGGTGATGCCGCGGATGTCGGCTTCCTGGAAGGCGTCGGTGCCGATCATGGAGGCACCCACCTGGCCGGTCACGGCCACGAGCGGGACCGAGTCCATGTGGGCGTCCGCGAGCGGCGTGACGAGGTTGGTGGCTCCCGGTCCCGAGGTGGCCATGCAGACGCCGACCTTGCCGGTGGCTGCTGCATAGCCTTGGGCTGCGTGTCCGGCGCCCTGCTCGTGGCGCACGAGGATGTGCCGGATCCGGGTGGAGTCCATCAGCGGGTCGTAGGCGGGCAGGATGGCGCCGCCCGGGATCCCGAAGATGTCGGTGACGCCTGCGCTCTCGAGCGACGCGATCAGGCTCTGAGCGCCGCTCATGGCCGCGCCGGCGGTCCCGCGCTGCTCTGTCATGGTCATCCCTTGCTCGTGTGGCCAACAAAAAACCCCTCGGCCCGGCGGGCAACGAGGGGAGGACGCGGGAGCGTTCGAGGCGGAGTGCCTCAGCTCACGCGTCGCGTGCGTACAAGAATCTCAGTGCGCATGCGCCTACGGTCGCCGTCGGGGTGTGACGACGTCAACCTCCTCTCTCAGCCGTCCCACATACTGGTATGGCGATCCCAGCATCTGGCCAGTGACGCGTGCCTCAGTCGCGCTCAGCCACTGAGCAGATGCACGAGCGATTGCCCTCGGCGTCCGCGACCACCCAGTAGGACGGCGCGGCAGCGTCGCTCACGAGCGTTCCGCCCGATTCGAGCACCTGCCGCAGCCGGTGCTCGGCCTCGTCCGCGGGCACCCACACGTCGAAGTGCCAGCGCTGCGGCACCTCGGGCTCGGGCAGGGCCGGGCCGCGGTCGTGGGGCTCCTGCCACCACAGGGTCGGCACCTGCCCGCTTGGATCCACCGCCTCCCCATCCTTGACCCCCCCGCCCAGCAGCGCGGCGTAGAACGGCGCCAGCCGCTCCCCCGCTCGGGTGTCGAGGCCGATCTCGAGCTGGGTCAGGCCGGCGACGTCCGCCTCGGCCCCCACCTCGGCCGCGTAGCCACTGATCGTGCGTGCCAGGTCCACGTCACGCTGGGTGACGCCACCGACGTCGTGGCTGCTGAGCGTCACCAGGACCTCGCAGTAGGTCAGGGAGATGTCTGGATGGTGGTCGGCCTCCTCGGCTGCCGAGCCGATCCGGTCGACCAGGCCCAGCCCCGTGGCGAAGCCGCCAGTCTTGAAGCGTGCCTTCATGGTGCCGAGGACGTGGCGCCAGTCGGCGAGGCCCGCAGCCTCGATTTGGCGGTTGGACAGCCTGTCGGTCATGGCAGCACCTTTGCTCCGATCTCACTCGGGTTGTGACAGATCTCCCAGCGGAAGCCGTCGGGGTCCACGAAGTAGCCGGAGTAGCCGCCCCAGTCGCGCTCGACCGCGTCAGTCACCCGGGCTGCACCGGCGTTGCGGGCCTGCTCCAGCACCCGATCAACCCCGTCGGGCGTCGCCAGGTTGTGCGCGATCGTGATCGGGGGCACTCCACCTCCGGGGGCCTCGCCCACGTCCGCGGTGAACGCCTCGACGTCCCACAGGGAGAGGATCAGCTTGTCGCCGACCTCGAACATCAGCACCTCGCCTGCCTGGTCCAAGCACGGCTCCCAGCCGAGGCCGTCGACGTAGAACCCGCGCGATGCGCCGAGGTCGCGCACCGCCAGGGTGATGAAGCTGATCCGCTGGTCCACGTGGTCCACCCAACCACTGGGGATGCGCGTTGCCCAGCCCTCTGGCACGGTGGCAGCATGGCTTCCCCATTCGACGCGCTCAAGAAGGCGGCACAGGCCGTCGTGGGCGCGCCCCACGTGTTTCACGCAGCTCGCGACGCCGGTGCCAGCCCGTCGGCCGCCACCGACGTCATGGCAGCCTCCGCGGCCGCCGTCCAGATCGCCTCCTCGGCGACAGACGGGGCACCGGGCATGCAGAACGCGATCCGTCACTTCATCTGGCAGGCCTACATCGCGGGTCGGCACGGCACCGCAGTCGCCGAAGCAGTCGCTGCCGCACACGAGGAGGGGCGAGACACCCCTCACGACACCCGGATCGACCTGCACAACAACGCAGTCGGTCGTGAGTACGGCGCAGCCAACTCCGCCACGATCGGGCGGGGCTCGCTCACGGACGCGCTCAAGGCGCTCGTGCCTGTCGGCCGGGAGAAGTGGTCCGCCGGCGAGCTGATCTGGGTCAAGCAGCGCTGAGCGCGTCCCGGATCGCCGTCATGCCGGCGAGGACCTCGGCGTACGAGGTCGAGAGCGGGCTCAGACCGATCCTCAGACCGCCGGGGTCGCGGTAGTCCGGGATCACGTCGCGCTGCCACAGCGACCCCACCACCTCGCGCATCTTCGGGTGGTTCAACGTGACGTGGCCGCCTCGCTGACCCGGATCACGCGGAGTGGCGACGGCGACCCCGTGCTCGGCCAGCATCACGTCCGCGAGGTCCAACGCGTACGTCGTGAGGTCGACCGACTTCGCACGCACCGCGTCCATCCCGGCACGGTCGATGAGCTCGAGCATGTCCTGCATCGCCAGCATCCCGATCACCGCCGGCGTGCCGGAGAGGAAGCGCCGCATGCCGCCCGACGGCTCGTAGCTGGGTCCCATCTGGAACGGGTCGGCGTGACCCATCCAGCCCTGGATCGGCTGACGCATCTCCGCCTGGTGGCGCTCGGCGACATACGCGAAGGCTGGCGCACCCGGTCCGCCGTTGAGGTACTTGTAGGTGCAGCCCACCGCCACGTCGACACCCCAGGCGTCGAGCTCGATCGGGACCGAGCCGACCGAGTGGCACACGTCCCAGATCACCAGCGCGCCGGCGCCGCGGACGACCTCGGTGATCGCCGGGGTGTCAGCCAGGTGCCCGGACCGGTAGGCGACCTGGCTCAGCAGTACGACGGCCGTCTGGGCGCCCACGACGGCTTCGACATCGGCGAGGCTGACGCCGCCACTGCGTTCGACCTCGATCCACCTCACGGGGAGACCGAGCTCGTCGGCGATGCCCTGGACGATGTAGCGATCGGTCGGGAAGTTGTCGCTGTCGATGACGATCTCGTTGCGCCCGGGGCGTGCCTGGACGGCAGCCCGGACCATCTTGTAGAGCAACACCGTCGTGGAGTCGCCGACCGCGGTCTGTCCGGGCGCCGCACCGAGGCAGACCCGGCCGATCTCGTCGCCGACGGTCAACGGCAGGTCGTACCAGCCCTCGTCCCATCCACGGATCAGCCGACCGCCCCATGACTGGTCCACGAAGTTCCGCAGCCTGTCGCCGGTCACCCGCAGCGGGCGACCCAACGAGTTGCCGTCGAAGTAGACGAGGTCGGACTCGGCACCGACGAACTCGTCTCGTAGCGGCGCGAGCGGGTCTGCGGCGTCCTGCACCTCGGCGTACGACGACGTGGTGATCTCGCTCGGCATGCTCATGGCCTCCCAGACCGACGACGCTGACAATTGTGCCCAAGCATCGCACCAGCACCCACAGCCGCTGTCGAGTCGGTGCCAGGACCGGCGTGCCGAGTCCTGACGGCCCCTGGTCAACCCCCCGGCGATCAGGGGTCGTTGCTATTTCCCGGCCGGTCCCTCAGCTGGTCACGGCGCCGTGCGCCGCCGACTGGACGACCTTGGCGTACTTGCCGAGGACGCCACGGGTGTACTTGGGCGGGTTCGGCTGCCAGCCGACCTTCCGGTCCTCGAGGTCGTCGATCTGTACGTCGAGGGTGCGGCCAGCGACGTCGAGGGTGATCTGGTCGCCGTCGCGCACGAACGCGATCGGTCCTCCGTCGACAGCCTCCGGGGCGATGTGGCCCACGCACAGCCCCGTCGTGCCGCCACTGAAGCGCCCGTCGGTGATGAGGAGGACGTCCTTGCCGAGGCCAGCTCCCTTGATGGCACCGGTGATCGCGAGCATCTCGCGCATGCCCGGCCCACCCTTGGGACCCTCGTAGCGGATCACCACCACGTCACGCGGCTTAATCTGACCCGCGGCCAGGGCGTCGAGGGCCAGACGTTCGCCGTCAAAGACCCGAGCCGTGCCGGTGAAGGTCGAGTCGTCGAAACCGGCGCTCTTGACGACCGCGCCCTCTGGCGCGAGCGAGCCGTGCAGGACGGTGATACCGCCGGAAGCGTGGATCGGCTTGTCGAGCTCACGCAGCACTTCACCGTCGACGTGCTGGGGGTTGAGTGCCTCGAGGTTCTCGGCCATCGTCTTGCCGGTGACGGTGAGGGTGTCGCCGTGCAAGAGGCCGGCATCGAGCAGCGCCTTCATCACGACCGGGATGCCGCCGATCTTGTCGACGTCGTTCATGACGAAGCGGCCAAAGGGCTTGAGGTCGCCGATGTGCGGGACCTTGTCCCCGATCCGGTTGAAGTCCTCGAGCCTCAGGTCGACGTCAGCCTCGCGGGCGATCGCCAGGAGGTGCAGGACGGCGTTGGTCGAGCCGCCGAGCGCCATCACGATCGCGATCGCGTTCTCGAACGCCGGCTTGGTCATGATCTGGCGGGCCGTGATGCCCTGGCGAAGCATCTCCACGACTGCCTGGCCGGAGCGGTGTGCGAATCCGTCACGACGTCGGTCGACGGCCGGCGGCGCAGCGCTGCCCGGGAGGCTCATGCCCAGGGCCTCGGCCACGCTGGCCATCGTGTTGGCCGTGTACATGCCGCCACAGGCACCCTCACCGGGGCAGATGGCCTTCTCGATCCTGGTCACCTCGTCCTTGGTGATCTTGCCCGCCAGGCACGCACCGATGGCCTCGAAGGCGTCGATGATCGTGACGTCGTTTCCGTCGACCTGCCCCGGCATCGTCGACCCGCCGTAGAGGAAGACGCTCGCCAGGTCGAGACGGGCCGCCGCCATCAGCATGCCGGGGAGGCTCTTGTCGCAGCCCGCCAGGAGCACGCTGCCGTCGAGCCGCTCGGCCATCATCACGGTCTCCACCGAGTCGGCGATGACCTCACGGGAGACCAGTGAGAAATGCATGCCCTCGTGGCCCATTGAGATCCCGTCGGAGACCGAGATCGTCCCGAACTCGAGGGGGTAGCCCCCCGCGGCGTGTACGCCGTTCTTCGCTGCCTTGGCCAGCCGATCCAGGCTGAGGTTGCAGGGCGTGATCTCGTTCCAGCTCGACGCCACGCCGATCTGCGGCTTTTCCCAGTCGTCGTCGCCCATACCGACCGCTCGAAGCATGCCGCGGGCCGCCGCCTTCTCCAGACCGTCAGTGACGTCTCGTGAGCGAGGCTTGATGTCGGGCTGATCGTCGACGGGACTCATGGCGCAAGGCTACTTTGGTGCGCAGCAACTCCTCGGCGCCGTCTCAGTCGAGATCCCTGTCGTCGCCTCAGCCGTGGCCTCATCCGTCGCCTCATCCGTCGCCTCATCCGTCGCCTCAGGCAACTCGCCGGTGGTCACCTGGACGCCGGTTGCGTGACTTCTTCGTGTCCTGCAGGGCCCAGGCCGGGATGAGCGTGGGTGTGTGCCTGCGGGGCTGCCAACCGTCTCTGGCTTCGGCCACGAGCTCGGCCCACGTGGGGTGGTCCATCACGTCGGCGGGAGTCGGCGGGCGAGGGGCCTGCCACGACCTGCTGTAGCGGACTCTCGGCAGCGCCAGGTCTGCCGATCGGCACAGGATCTCGCCGAGCCAAGCCGTTGTCTCGGCACCCTCTGGCGCCCACCAACCTTCACTCCAGACAAAGGTGTGAGCCGGATATCGACGATGGGCAGCGTCCCTGGCGGCGACCGGGTTCATGGGGCGTACGCGCGTGCCGTCGTCCGCGACCGCGACGAGGTGCAGCCCCGCCACCTCAAGGATGCGGGCCAGCATCCGCGCCGAAGGCTCCGTGCGTGCGGTCTCCCACTTCGCAACGGCGGACTGCGAGACCCCCAGATGATGGGCGAGGTCTCGTTGCGACAGCTTCGCCCGGCGGCGTGCGCGGCGGATCAAGCCGGACAGCTCGTCATCCTGGACCGTCAACTCCGAGATCTGACGGCGACCTTGGTGATTGTGTGCCTCATTTGTCATGTATCCGCCCCCGAATGGCTGTGACCTTGTGTCGTTTCAGGCCACTCCCTCGGCCTTGGAAACCACTAGAGCAGGGGCCACCGACACTGCCCTTGGACCTGAGTCGCGTGAGGACTCAGGTCCAAGGACGCGCGGGTCAGGGTTATGGGCCGAACGAGTCAACTGCCTTCGGCCAACGCCTTGATGGCAGCCAGACCCTTCTCTAAGTCTTGGCCGATCACCTTGTCGAAGTACGGCTTGCCCATCACGGTCATCCGGACAATGCGTCGGACTTCAGGATCTCCATCGTCCCATTGTGAAATCATCCAAGTTCCTAGGACTTGTGAGCCGGCAACCTCAGTCGATGGATGCGGCTCGGACGACCAGGACGTCGGGAAGGTTCGTCTGGATCTCTGACCAGGTGGTCCCTGCGTCCGGGGAGCACCACACCGTGCCGTTGCGGCCGCCGAAGTACAGGCCAGCGGGCTCGTGGTCGTCAGTACACATGGCGTCGCGCATCACCGCCGCGTAGAAGCCACCGGGCAAAGAATCCTCGCCGAGCGGTTCCCACGAGGAGCCACCGTCGGTGGTCCGGCACACGCGTGCCTTGCCGTCGACCGGCCAGCGCGCCCCGGCATCGGCGATCGGGAACGTGTAGGCCGTGTTCGACTCACGCGGATGCGTGACCATCGCAAAGCCGAACTCCGAGGGCAGACCCGGCGCGATGTCCTGCCAGGACGAGCCCCCGTCGTCGGAGCGATAGACGCCGCCATGGTTCTGGAGGAAGAGCCGCTCCGGGTCCATCGGGTCACGGGCCACCTTGTGCACGCACTGACCGAACTCGGGGTAGTTGCGCTCGCCTGGGTAGAACTCCGCCTTGATCCCCTCGTTGGCCGGGGACCAGGACGCCCCACCGTCAGAGGTGCGATAGACGCCACCGGTGGACAACGCTGCGAGCACCGAGGCGGAGTCCTCGGGGTGCGGAAGGATGGTGTGGAACGCCTGCCCCCCGAACCCCGCGTTCCACTCCGCACGGTGAGGGTGGTCCCAGAGGCCGCGGACGAGGTCGAAGCTCTCGCCGCCGTCGTCGGAGCGGAAGATCGCTCCGGGCTCGGTGCCGGCCCAGACCACGCCGTCCTCGACTCCGGGGGTCAGCTGCCACACCCTGGCCAACGTGGCAGGCGAACCGTCGGGCAGCTGGGCCTCCTCGGGGAAGCAAATGGCTCCGTTCGGGGTCTCCTCCCAGGTCTGCCCGAGGTCGTCACTGCGTCGTACCTGCGGACCGAACCAGCTCGAGGAGCAGCCGGCAAGCAGCCGGGGGGACGCTCCTCGGGGGTCGAGCATGACGGAGTAGACCTCTTCCATCGGGAAGTGCGGCGGTGTCCAGTCCCACTCCGTGCGGGACTCGTCCGCGGTCCCCACCCACAAGCCCTTGCGGGTCCCGACCATCAGCATCGTGCGCGACATGCGTCCCCCTCCACAACGAGCAGGCGCTCGTCTATTCCTAAGTGGAACACTAGTCTTCTCCCATTATGGGTCAAGACCTTCCTGTCACGTCCTTCGCGCTGTTGGGACTGTTCACCTTCGGCGACGACGACGGACCGCGGAGCCTCACCGGATACGAGCTGAAGCAGGTGGCGGACGCGACCCTGCGCTTCTACTGGGTCTCGCCCGCCATGAGTCAGGTCTACAAGGAGCTGAGCCGGCTCGCCGAGCGAGGGCTGGTGAGCCCCAGTGACGATGAGCGTGGGACGACCTACAGCATCACCAGCGCCGGCCGAAGCGCGCTCGAGACCTGGATGCGGGAGAGCGAACCGGGATTCTCGGTGCTCAAGCACCCGATCGCGCTGCGACTGCTCCTCGGGCACCTGGTGGACCCGAGCACCACGCTCGCCATGCTGCGGAACCACCTGGAGGCGTTGGACAGGGAGCGGGAGGCCCTCGTGGAGGTGCGGGAGAGCCTTCGAGGGGCCGATGCTCCCCGCCAGACGTTCCGTCACCCGAGCCTGGTCGCCGACTGGGGGCTCGAATATTTCGCGCATGAACGGCTCATCATCGATGATCTCATCCGACGCATCGACCAGGACGAATAGCAGGCCAGAGGAGGCACCGATGAGCCGAGCGATCTGGCTGGTGATCATCGGCATTATCTCCGTCCAGGCCGGCGCCGCGATCGCCAAGGACCTCTTCGGGACGATTTCGCCCACCTCGATGGTGTTCCTGCGTCTCGCCACCAGCACTCTCGTGCTCCTCGCGATCGCCCGCCCCTCGTGGCGTGGTCGGAGCCGGACCGACTGGGTGGTCGTCGCCGGCTTCGGCGTCAGCCTCGGCGTGATGAACTGGTCGATCTACCAGTCGTTCGCCCGCATCCCGCTCGGCATCGCCGTCACGATCGAGTTCATCGGGCCACTGACCCTGGCGGTGCTGGGCTCCCGCAAGGCACAGGACCTGGTCTGGGTGGGACTAGCAGGCGTAGGCGTCGTGCTGCTGGGATTCGAACCCGCCAACCTGAACGCGCCCGGCGTCGCGTTCGCCCTCCTCGCCGGTGCTGCCTGGGCGTCCTACATCCTGCTGAGCGTCCGGACGGGTCGGCGCTGGCCCGGCTTCGACGGGCTCGCTATCGCGAGTGCCGTGGCCACCTTGCTGCTGACCGGCCCGGCGATGGTGTCCGGGCGTACGGCGCTGCTCGACCCACGCGTGCTGCTGATCGGCGCCGTGGTCGGGGTGCTGAGCTCGGTCATCCCCTACAGCTGTGAGCTGGTCGCCCTGCGCACACTCCCGCCCAGCGTCTTCAGCGTCCTCATGAGCCTCGAGCCCGCGGCCGCCGCGCTGGCCGCCATCCTGGTGCTGCAGGAGCTGCTCACACCGCTGCAGTGGGTGGCGGTCGCATGTGTCGTGCTCGCCAGCGTGGGCGCCACGCGCAGCCGCCCGGTGCACACGGAGCCAGCCCCGGGCTGAGGCACAATCTGCGCATGGAGAAGACGAGCACGGACGCGGTCACCGTCGACGACGTCATCGGCTTCGAGGACGTCCTGTCCGACGACGGCACCCGCATCCGTGCCTGGACCAACGACCCCGGCGGCGTGATCACCGGCCCGACCGTCGTCCTGTGCAACGGTCTGGGCACCAGTGCGTGGGCCTGGCCGGCACTGCTCGAGCCCGACTGCGGCGTACGCGTCGTGTCCTGGAACCACCGCGGTGTCGGCGGCTCCGACCGCCCCCGGGACTCCAGCCGGGTCTCCATCAGCGACTTCGTCGACGACGCGCTCTCGGTGATGGACCGCTTCGGGATCGACAAGGCTGTCCTGATGGGCTGGTCGATGGGCGTGAACACGATGTTCGAGCTCGCGGTCCGCCATCCGGAGCGAGTCACCGGCCTGTTCGCCGTCTGCGGGGTGCCCGGTGACACGTTCGCCACGATGCTGGGCCCGCTGCACGTCCCCCGCTGGGCCGCGCGGGTCGCCCTGGTCAACGCGGCGAGGACCACGAAGCTCGTCGGCAAGGCCCTGTCCCCGTTCACGACCCGCCTGCCCATCGGGCCTCTCGCGATCAGCGTCGTCAGCCACTCCGGCTTCATGCTGCCCGTGGCCGACCCGGAGCTCGCAGCGCGAGCGGTCAAGGAGTTCTTCTCCACTCCGGTGGAGTGGTATTCACACATGGCGCTCGCGACCTCCCACCACGCTCGGGTCTCCCTCAGCGGGATCGACGTGCCAGCGTTCTTCGTCGCCGGCGCCTACGACCTGCTCACCGGCACCAGGCACATGGAGACGGCGGCCTCGAAGATGACCGACGCCACCTTCGTGGAGCTCAGGGCCACCCACTTCGCGCAGATGGAGCAGCCCGACGCTGTGCACCGGCTGCTCCGGGAGTTCCTCGAGCAGGTCGCCGGATGACGCGACTGACGACGAGCCTGGCTGCGGCCGTGCTCCTGTCCATGACGCTGGTCGCGTGTGGGCGCACCTCGACACCCCCGGACGAGCGTCAGCCGTCGGCCACCTCGGAGCCCTCGGACGCATCCCCCGACGAGACCGACGAGCCCGTCGAGTCCGGGGGCGAGCCAGAGGACCCCTCGCCCGGGCAGACCCCCGGGGTTCCCACCGTCACCGCCACCGTGGCCAGCGGGCTCGCCGTGCCGTGGGGCATCGCCTTCCTGCCGGACGGCTCGGCCATCGTCACCGAGCGCGACTCCCGCCGGGTGCTGCGTCTCGTCCTGACGAGCGAGGGCGACGCTCCCCAGGCCGCGGAGATCATCGAGCTGGGTGAGATCGAGGAGGCGGTCCCCGAGGTCGAGGCCGGGCTCCTGGGAGTCGCCGTCTCCCCGGACTTCGTGAACGACAACACGCTCTTCTTCTACGCGACGACCGCCGATGACAACAGCGTCTTCAAGGTGACCTTGGACGGCGACCAGCTCGGCCAGCCGACCCCGATCCTGACCGGGATCCCTAAGGGCGTGATCCATGACGGCGGGCGACTGGAGTTCGGACCCGACGGGTTCCTCTACGTCTCTACCGGGGAGACCGGTGACGCCACCCGGGCCCAGGACTTCCGCTCGTTGGCGGGCAAGATCCTGAGGATCACCAGTGAGGGCGACTCGGCGCCCGGCAACCCGGAGCCGGACTCCCCCGTGTGGTCGCTCGGTCACCGCAACGTGCAGGGGCTGGCGTTCGACGACGCCGGGCAGCTGTGGGCCAGCGAGTTCGGCGACTCCACGTTCGACGAGCTCAACCTGGTGACGCCGGGCGGCAACTACGGCTGGCCGCTGGTCGAGGGCACCGGGGGCGAGCCCGACTACGTCGACCCGCTGCTCACGTGGTCCACCGAGGACGCTTCGCCGTCCGGCCTGGCCTTTGCCGACGGCATGTTGTGGATGGCGGCCCTGCGGGGTCAGCGGCTGTGGCAGATCCCGCTGACGGGTGACCGCGCGGGTGAGCCCGTCGGCCTCCTGACCGGTGAGTACGGCCGCATCCGCACCGTCGTCACCACGCCGGATGGTGACCTCTGGGTCGCGACGTCCAACCGGGACGGTCGCGGCGAACCGGCCGCGGACGACGACCGGATCCTGTTGGTCTCCCTCGGCGACTGACCCCGACCCGCGGGCGCCCGCGCGGTCCGGGTCCGCTCAGCCGACCCGTCTGATCACCGAGCGGCGGGAGGCCCGACGCAAAGTGGTCAGGATCGCGGGGCCCAGCACGACCAAGGCCACTGCGGTGGTGATCGCGCGCCCGGTGTCCCAGCTCCCGGTCGAGGTGAGCAGCGTATAGACGCCGAACCGGTGCAGGTTCTCCAGCACGGGGGCGCCTGCGACGTACGACAGCGTGCCCTCGTGTCCGGGGACCGCGATCCCGAGCGTGAACGGCCAGCTCGAGAGGTTCATCAAGATGCCGAAGGCGTACGACGTAAGGATCCCGTAGACGACCAGGGCCGCCACCTCGGCGCGACCGGTGAGCCGGCGCGGCAGGAACCCCGCCCCCATCCCGATCCACGCCGAGACGAGCATCTGGAAGGGAAGCCACGGCCCGACACCGCCGGTCATCAGCGCGGAGGCGAACAGCGACGTGCAGCCCAGGACGAATCCGAAACCGGGCCCGAAGACCCGGCCCGCCAAGATGAGCAGGAAGAAGACCAACTCGATCCCGGCCGTCCCCGCGCCGAGCCCGCGCAGGATCGCGTTGACCGCCGACAGCACCCCGAGGATCGCCAGCACCCGGGCGTCCATCCCGCCCTCGCTGAACTCCACGAGCACCACCACGATCACCAGCGGGAGCAGCGCCAAGAAGATGAACGGAGGATCGACGCGCGCCGACTCGGGCACGTCCAGCAGCAGGGGCCAGCACAGCATCATCAGGCCTGCGAGTGACGCGAGCCCGAGCACCGTCGCCGACCGCGCCCCGATCGGCAGCGCGGCACTCCCGGGTCGAGGCCGGTCGAGGGCACTCACGACGGGCCCCTCAACGCCGCGACGACCTCGTCGACCCGGAGCCACGGCTCCCCCATGATCTTGGTGACCTGAGGCGCGGTGCTGGGCGAGGCGGAGACGACCTCGCGGACAGGACCAGAGGAGACGACCTCGCCCTCCGCGAGCACCACCACGTCGTGCGCGACGCCAGCCACGAATTCGACGTCGTGGGTCGCGATCAGCACCGCGTGACCGGCGGCGGCCAGGTCTCGCACGATCGTCGCCAGCTCGGCCTTGACGGCGTAGTCGAGCCCACGGGTCGGCTCGTCGAGCAGCACGACGTCGGGGCGTGCGCTCAGCACGATGGCCAGCACCAGCGCCAGGCGTTGGCCCTCGGAGAGGTCCCGGGGGTGCATGGTCGCGTCGATGCCCGGGACGAGCCGATCGAGCAGCTGGCGACAGGTGCCCGCCGCGTCCCCCGCCCCGGCGTCCGCTGCGGCGCACTCGTCGGTCACGGTCTCGAGGTAGAGGAGGTCGGCCGCCGTCTGCGGGACCAGACCGACCAGCGCGCGCCTGCTTGCGGGGTCGAGCCGCCCGGGGTCCTTGCCACCAACCGAGACAGCGCCGGCGCGTCGCGCCTGCGTGCCCTGCAGGGTCCAGATCAGCGTCGACTTGCCCGCGCCGTTGCGCCCCATGAGTGCGGTGACGTGGCCCCCGCGCAGGTCGAGGTCGACGCCGTCGAGGACGACGTGACGCCCGTGGGCCACCGTCAGCCCTCGGGCCGAGAGGACCGTCGGTCCCACTGGTGGAGCGGCGACGACCGGTGCCGGCAGGTCCAGCGACCGCGCGTGGCGCCGCGCGTCCCGGACGCTCAGCGGCAGCGGCGACCAGCCAGCAGCGCGGCCGAGCTCGACGATCGGGGGCACGACGGGTGAGGTCGCGAGCACGGCGTCCGGTGAGCCGACCTGCACCCGCCCGTCGCCCGTCAACAGGCACATGCGGTCGGCGAACGGCACCACGCGCTCGAGCCGGTGCTCGGCGAGGAGCACGGTCAGTCCGAGGTCGTGGACCAGGCGGGTGAGGGTCGCCAGCACGTCCTCGGCAGCGGTCGGGTCGAGTGCGGAGGTCGGCTCGTCGAGCACCAGCAGACGTGGGTGGGTGGTCAGCACCGCGCCGATCGCCACCCGTTGCTGCTGACCGCCCGAGAGGGTGCGCAGGTCGCGGTGGCGCAGGTCGGCGATCCCGAGCAGGTCGAGCGTCTCCTCCACCCGGCGCCGCATCGTGTCGCCGGGCAGGCCGAGCTGCTCCATGCCGTAGGCCAGCTCCTCCTCGACGGTGTCGGTGACGAACCCCGACGCCGGGTCCTGCCCGACGTAGCCCACGACATGGGCGCGCTCGCGCGGGGGCTGGTCGATGACGCTGACGCCGTCGATGAGTACGTCGCCGGACAGCGTTCCTCCGCTGAATCGCGGCACCAGCCCGGTCAGGACGCCCAGCAGCGTCGACTTGCCCACGCCAGTGCGTCCCGAGACGAGCATCAGCTCGCCCTCCTCCAGCGTGAGGTCCACCCCGCTGAGGATCGCCACATGGTCGTAGGAGAAGTGGATGTTCCGCAGCTCGATCACGCGCCCACCTCCAGCGGCGTGGCGATCGGCTGCCGCGGCGGCGGGGCCGCGACGGCCGGCACCAGACCGACGAGCGCGCCGGTCAGCGCGATGAGGCTGAGGTAGGGCATGGCCGACACCGACGGGTAGGCGACGAGGGGCTCGGTCCGGCCCAGCTGCCAGACGACGACACCGACGACCAGACCGCAGGCGGCCACCACGACCTCGGCAGTCCGCCAGCGATCCGGGCGGTAGCGGGACCGCTCGACCCGACGACCTGCACTGACCATCCCGACCACTGCCACTACGGCACCGGTGACCAGCATGGGCACGGCCAGCCACCGGGGAGCCGACTGGTCGAGCAGCGCGTAGGTGCCGATGCAGACGCCGAGCAGGGCGCTCAGGAGCAGGACCCCGGTCGTCCATCGCTGGCCGCGCGTCGCCGTACCTGATCGTCCGTAGCCGCGAGCGTCCATCCCGGCGGCCAGCGAGAGAGATCGTTCGAGGGCGTCCTCGAGGACGGGGACCAGGAAGCGGCGCAGTCGCCCGATCCGCCCGCTCACGTCTCCGCGCAGTGCCTGGGCTGCACGCACCCGGCGGGCACTGTCGGCGAGCTGGGGGAAGACGGTCACGGCGACGACCAGCGCCGTACCGATCTCGTAGAGGGCGGGCGGGACCGTCTTGAGCAGCCGCTTCGGGTTGGCCAGCGAGTTCGCGGCACCGATGCAGATGACGATGGCGGCCAGGCGCAGGCCGTCGTAGAGCCCGGCCAGCAGCGCCTCCTGCGTGATCGGCCCCAGCAGCCGGATCCCCGCCACCCAGTCTGGCAGCGGGACGGTGGGCAGGTCGACGAGCACGTTGCCCTGGGCCACGCCGCCGAAGATGATGCGGAACGCCACGCGGATGATCACGATGCTCAGCCCGAGGAGGAGGTAGAGCCGGAACGACCGCGCCCACGGGTGGTCGGAGCGACGCGCCATCACCACCACCGCTGCGGTCGCGACCAGCAGGAGGAGCAGGAGGGGGTTGGTGGTCAGCGTGGCCGCCGTCGCCAGCCCGATCGCCCAGATCCACCAGGCGACGGGGTGCAGGTCACGGGCCAGCCGAGGTGCCATCAGGGTCGGGTACGCCGTCGCGCAGCCATCGTCGCGATGCCGATCGAGACCAGCAGCAGGACCAGGACGCCCAGCGAGACCCAGGTGGGGACTCTCCGCGACTCCGCCTCGGCGGCACTCGGCGCGACCGGATCGGTGACGGGCTGGGTCGACGCCGACGACGGGGTCGACGTGGCCGACTCGCTGGGGGCGGGTGCGGCTGCCGCACTGGACGCCTTCGCGCCGGGGGACGGAGTGCGTGACCCGGCAGCGCTGGATCCGTCCGTGGCGGCCTCGGAGGCCGACCTGGAGGTCGACGGGGATGCCGACTCCGTGGGACCGGCTGGCGTGCTCCCGGCCGTGGGCGCGGGCGAGCCGCTCCTGGTGGGTTTCGGGGTCTGCGTCGGCGTGGACCTGTTGGTCGGGGTCGGCGTCGGCGTCGCTGACGTGGGTGTCGGTTCGCTGTGAACCGGTGGGGCGACTGCCGGCGAGCGACGGGTGCTTCCCTGCTGCCACGCAAGTGCGACGGCGCCTCCATCTGGCACGTCGAGCCCCGTCACCCCGATCGATGAGTACGTCCAGGCTCCGGTCCTGCCATCGCTCCAGAACAGACCCCAGTAGGCGTCGGCAGGAGCAGCGTTGATGCATGGGTCACTGGCGGGTGCATCGTTGACCCGGCATACGAACCCGGGCTGGCGCTGGGCGTAGGTGAGCCTGACGCCTACGTCCGCGAACCTGTCCGAGGCCGGCTGCCCCGCCCCGCCGTCGCACGTCGTCGTCGGGGAGCCGCCCAGTGCTCCGGGGTCGACGACCACCGTGACGCCCGAGCCCGACCCGCAGGCCGCGGCGGCGGCCGGAGCGGAGGTCGAGGCGAGCACACACGTCGCCGCAACCACCAGGGTGGCCGCGGCGACGATGGGTGCGAGAGGTGATCTCGTCACGAAGGATGTCCTCAGTTGCGAACCGTGATCCGCGTCTTCGCGGAATCGTCGGCCGTCTTGACCTTCACGACGCGTGAGGTGTTGCCGGCTGGCATCGTGAGCTTGCGAGTGACGGGGTTGGCGGAGGTCTTGCCCACGATTCGCTTGGCGTCGCCCTTGACGGAGACACAGGCCCGCTCGCCGGGGGCGAGACCAACGACCTTGACGCGCACCTTGTCCGCGGACTCCGCGGTGGAGCGCTTGGTCGTGACAGCCAGCTCGTCCGTCGCGGCCGGGGCCCACTGAAGGACAGCCATGGCCTGCGCCGTGGCTCGTCGCCACTGTCCGCGCACGTCGCCTGCGGTGATGCCTTCGTTGCGGGCCTGTGCGGCCGCCTTCGGCTCGTAGGCGATCGCTCCCGTGTCCTTGGTCAAGGCGCTGCGGCAGCGGTGCTTGTCGATGGGCTGCTGCTTGCGGACCCACGTCGCAGCCTGGGCGGCGGCGGCCTTCTGCTTGGCCAGACCGAGCGCCCAGCCGGCCAGCCCGGTGCTGTTCGTGTTGCCCGCGAAGGAGCCGTTCTTCTTCTGCTGCGCCATCAGCCATGCGGTGGCCTTCTCGACCGCACTCAGCACGGCAGGACCCCTGGCGTCGCCCTCGAGGAGGTTCACCACCGCCAGCCCGGTCGCATCGATGCTGGGTTCGGAACCAACCCGGCCCTCAGCACATCCCTGCGACGCGGCAGTCTTGTCCTTGGTGAAGTCCTGGCGGAAGAAGCCCGACGCACACTGCTGGAGCAGGAGGAAGTCGAGGGCCTCGTCGGCCTCGTTCGACTTGGCCTCCTCGAGCGCGCGCACCGCGAAGGACTGGCCGATCGTGTTGGCGTAGTCACCGAATGACGACTTGTCCTCGAGGCGACCCACGGTCGGCGCGGTCGTGCTGACGCGCTCCTCGAGCCGCGTGATCAGGTTGACGCCACCGTAGGACGTGGGATTCGCGCCAGCGACCCGCGCGAAGGTCGCAGCCTTGGCGACCGGCCCGGCGTAGGTGCTGGCCTTGTCGCCGAACGCGTCGCCCGAGATGTAGTCGTTGACGTGGGCCTGGAAGGCCTTGTTGATCGTGGCCACCGCTGCCTTGTCGCCGGCCTGGTCGAGGGCGAAGCCGACGTCGATCGTCAGTCCGAAGTCCGTGAAGCCGCCACCGTCGACGAGCCCGTCGGTGAGCTCGCCCTTGAGCCACGAACCCGCCAGCGTGATCGCCCGGTCGTCGGTCTTGGCGGCAGGAGTGGGAGCGGCCGAGGCGGGGTTCGCGACGACGGCGATCGCCATAGTGGACACCGCGGCCAGGCCGGTGACCCGGCGCCAGGTGTGGGAGCGAAGTGAGAGAGACATGCGTTCCTTCCAGCTGTGCTGGCAGGAGGCGCCCGATGGCGACACCCGCCGAGTTCCTCGCAGCGTGGTTGTCAGGGTCTACGACGGGCGGTCCGACTCGTGCCCCCGTGTCAGGGACACCTACGGTTGCGGGTCAGTGCCGGACTTGGACCGGCTTCCCCGCCGCAGACATGTGGTGGTTTTCCAGGATCAGGCTAGCAGCGTGCGCGCCGAACTCCTGCCGTCAGGACAGCTTCTCCAGGATGAGCTCGCGGACCCGACCGGCGTCGGCCTGCCCACGCATCTCCTTCATCACGGCTCCGATGAGCGCACCCGCGGCCGCGACCTTGCCGTCGCGGATCTTGTCGGCCACATCGGGGTTGGCGGCGATCGCGTTGTCGACGGCGGCGCTCAGGGCGCCCTGGTCGGACACGATGGCGAGGCCGCGCTTCTCGACGATCTCGGCGGGGGAGCCCTCGCCGGCGTACAACCCCTCGAAGACCTGGCGCGCGAGCTTGTCGTTGAGCGAACCGGCATCGATCAGCGCTTGTACGGCGACCACGTCGGCCGGCGTCACGCCGAGCTCGGCGATGTCGGTATCGGTGTCGTTGGCGCGCCGGGCAAGCTCGGAGAGCCACCACTTGCGAGCTGCCTGGGGCGTGGCCCCAGCCGCGATGGTCTCCTCGACCAGGCCGAAAGCGCCGGCGCCGATCGTGTCGCGCATCTCCAGGTCGGAGAAGCCCCACTCGCCCTGGAGGCGGACGCGCTTGAGCGTCGGATTCTCCGGCAGGGTGCCACGGAGCTCATCGACCCACTCGCGGCTCGGTGCGACCGGGACGAGGTCGGGCTCGGGGAAGTAGCGATAGTCCTCGGCGTCGGACTTCTCCCGACCGCTCGTGGTGACCCCGGTGTCCTCGTGCCAGTGCCGGGTCTCCTGCAGGATCGACCCACCCGAGTCGAGGATCGCGGCGTGCCGCTGCATCTCGTAGCGCACGGCCCGCTCGACCGAGCGGAGCGAGTTGACGTTCTTGGTCTCGGTGCGGGTGCCGAGGGTGCCGGTGCCGACGGGCGAGAGGGACAGGTTGACGTCGGCGCGGATCGAGCCCTGGTCCATCCGTGCATCCGAGACGCCGAGCGCCACGATCAGCTCGCGGAGCTGGGCGACATAGGCCTTGGCGACCGCGGGGGCCTTCGCCCGGGTGCCCATGATCGGTCGGGTGACGATCTCGATGAGCGGGATGCCGGCGCGGTTGTAGTCGACCAGCGAGTAGTCGGCGCCGTGGATGCGACCGGTGGCTCCCCCGACGTGCAGCGACTTGCCGGTGTCCTCCTCCATGTGGGCGCGCTCGATCTCCACCCGGACGACCTCGATGCCGCCGTCCTCGGTCGGCACGTTGACGTCCATGTAGCCATCGAAGGCGATCGGTTCGTCGTACTGCGAGGTCTGGAAGTTCTTCGGCATGTCCGGGTAGAAGTAGTTCTTCCGCGCGAAGCGGCACCAGTCTGCGATGTCGCAGTTCAGCGCGAGCCCGATCCGGATGGCCGACTCCACGGCCTTGGCGTTGACGACCGGCAGCGCGCCGGGCAGCGCGAGGCACACCGGGCACACCTGCGTGTTCGGCTCGGCCCCGAACTCAGTCGGGCAGCCGCAGAACATCTTGGTGGCGGTGTTGAGCTCGATGTGGATCTCGAGCCCCATCACGGGGTCGTAGCGGGTCAGCGCCTCGTCGAACGGGACGAGGGTCTCGGTCGGGCTCATCGTGCCTCCTCCAGCGTGGGCG
>NZ_JAOPXV010000054.1 GCF_025964975.1 Nocardioides sp. | reverse complement strand
AAGTACGTCGAGCGCCACCACTCGCGCGGCAAGCTGCTGCCGCGCGAGCGGATCGAGCTCCTGATCGACCCGGGCTCGGCGTTCCTCGAGCTGTCGCCGCTGGCGGGCTGGGGCTCCACCTTCAAGGTGGGCGCCTCGGTCGTCACGGGCATCGGGGTGATCGAGGGGACCGAATGCATGATCACCGCCAACGACCCGACGGTGAAGGGCGGGGTCTCCAACCCGTGGACGGTCAAGAAGGTCTTCCGCGCCTCGCAGATCGCGGAGGAGAACGGGCTGCCGTCGGTCTCGCTGGTGGAGTCGGGTGGTGCCGACCTGCCGACGCAGAAGGAGATCTTCATCCCCGGCGGCAAGCTCTTCCGCGACCTCACCCGGGCCAGCGCGCGCAAGGAGCCGACGATCGCGCTCGTCTTCGGCACCTCCACCGCCGGCGGTGCCTACGTGCCCGGCATGTCGGACTACACGGTCTTCGTCCGCGGCGCGGCCAAGGTGTTCCTCGGCGGTCCGCCCCTGGTCAAGATGGCGACCGGCGAGGAGTCGGACGACGAGTCGCTCGGCGGCGCCGAGATGCACGCCCGGGTCTCGGGGCTGGCCGACTACCTCGCCGAGGACGAGCTCGACGCGATCCGGATCGGTCGCCGCATCGTTGCCCGGCTCAACCGGCGCAAGCCTCCCTCGGCTCCCGTCACCTTCGCACGTGTTGCAGGCCCCGCGAACGTTCCATTCCCCCGGGTAGCCGGGGGAACCGAACAAGACTTCGCCGAGCCCGACGCCGACCCTGGCGGCCTACTGGACCTCATCCCCCAGGACCTCAAGGAGCCGTTCGACCCCCGCGAGGTGATCGCGCGGATCGTCGACGGCCGCTCGGCTCGCAACGGCGTCGCCTTCGACGAGTTCAAGCCGTTGTACGGCACCAGCCTGGTCGCCGGCTGGGCGCAGCTCCACGGCCACCCGATCGGGATCCTCGCCAACGCCCGGGGGGTGCTGTTCAGCGAGGAGGCGCAGAAGGCCACGCAGTTCATCCAGCTCGCCAACCAGGTCGACACCCCGCTGCTGTTCCTGCACAACACGACCGGCTACATGGTCGGCAAGGACTACGAGCAGGGCGGGATCATCAAGCACGGCGCCCAGATGATCAACGCCGTCAGCAACAGCACCGTCCCGCACATCAGCGTGATCCTCGGAGCGTCGTACGGCGCCGGCAACTACGGCATGAACGGCCGCGCCTTCGACCCGCGGTTCCTCTTCGCCTGGCCCAGCGCGAAGTCCGCGGTCATGGGTCCCGCGCAGCTCGCGGGAGTCCTGGAGATCGTCGCCCGGGAGTCCGCGGAGGCCAAGGGACAGACCTTCGACGCCGACGGCTTCGCCGGGATCAAGGAACTCGTCGAGAGCCAGATCGAGGAGCAGTCGTTGCCTTACTTCCTGTCCGGGATGTTGTACGACGACGGCGTCATCGACCCCCGCGACACCCGCACGGTGCTCGCCATCTGCCTGTCGGTGATCGAGAACAGACCGATCGTCGGCACCGACCGGTTCGGGGTGTTCCGTACATGACACAGATCAACCGACTGCTGGTCGCCAACCGCGGTGAGATCGCCCGCCGGGTCTTCGTGACGTGCCGTCGCCTCGGGATCGAGACCGTGGCTGTGCACTCCGACGCGGACGCCGGGCTGCCGTTCGTCGCTGAGGCGGACGTCGCCGTACGCCTCGCAGGCAACGCACCGAGCGAGACCTACCTCCGCGGCGACCTCATCATCGAGGCGGCCCGCAGGACCGGCGCCGACGCGATCCACCCCGGCTACGGATTCCTCTCCGAGAACGCTGAGTTCGCCCGGGCGGTCGAGAAGGCGGGCCTGGTCTGGGTCGGGCCGGCGCCGGAGTCCATCGAGGCGATGGGCTCAAAGATCGAGGCCAAGCGCCTGATGAAGGCCGCCGGCGTGCCGATCCTCGAGGCGCCGGCCGAGTCCACCGACAGCGACTTCCCCATGCTGATCAAGGCCAGCG
The DNA here is from genome assembly GCF_025964975.1 of Nocardioides sp. Lineage (GTDB taxonomy): Bacteria > Actinomycetota > Actinomycetes > Propionibacteriales > Nocardioidaceae > Nocardioides. The sequence goes on along the minus strand of NZ_JAOPXV010000054.1, from coordinate 5,537 downwards.
CGGGCGGCGGCGGCCGCGGCATGCGGATCGTGCGTCGGGCCGAGGACCTCGAGGCCGAACTCGCCACGGCCCGGGCCGAGGCAACCAGCGCCTTCGGCGACGGCACGGTGTTCGTCGAGCCCTACGTCGAACGGAGCCGCCACATCGAGGTGCAGGTCGTCGGCACCGTCGTGTACGGCGACCGCGACTGCTCCGTCCAACGCCGCCACCAGAAGGTGGTCGAGGAGGCGCCCGCACCCGGCCTTCGGGACGAGGTCCGCGCCGCGCTGCACGAGGCGGCGCACCAGGCGGCCGCCGCGGTGGACTACCGCGGCGCGGGCACGGTCGAGTTCCTCTACGACCCCGACACCGAGCGCTTCTTCTTCCTCGAGATGAACACCCGTCTCCAGGTGGAGCACCCCGTCACCGAGCTCGTGCAGCACGTCGACCTGGTCGAGCTCCAGCTCGCCGCAGCTGAGGCCGACTGGACGATGGGCTGGCCGGACGCACCCGACGGGCACGCCATTGAGGTGCGGCTCTACGCCGAGGACGCATCGTGGACGCCACAGTCAGGGCGGCTGGTCACCTTGGACATCCCCGCCGACGTTGAGTTCGGACCCTTGGCGCGGGCCGGGATCCGCGTCGACTCGGGCTTCCAGGGCGGCAACGAGGTCTCCGCCCACTACGACGCGATGCTCGCGAAGGTCGTCTCGTGGGCGCCGACCCGGAGTCGGGCGATCCGTCAGCTGGTGACGGCCCTGCGCCGCGCCCGCATCCACGGCGTCGTCACCAACCGCGACCACCTGGTCGAGATCCTGACGTCGGGCGAGTTTGCCGCAGCCGAGGTGACCACCTCGTGGCTGGAATCCAGTCCGCTTGCTCCTGAGTCTTCCGAGGACTCAGGTCGAAGGGGACGGACCGAGGTCGTGGCCGGAGCCCTGATGATGGCGGCCGCCGACGCCGCCCGCCGGACCGTCCAGGCCGGCGTTCCCGCCGGGTGGCGCAATGTCACCTCGCAGCCCCAGCGCACCACGTTCGAGGGCTACGAGCCGGTCGAGTGGTGGGGCACCCGCGACGGCTTCGTCGTCGACGGAACGACGGTGCTGGACCTCTCGCCGACGCATGCGCGGTTGGAGGTCGACGGCGTCGCGACGTACACACGCGGACATTGGTCCGAGACCGCTCCCGGTGCTCCTCGTGAGCTGTGGGTCGACAGCGCGGCAACGTCCGCGTGTCTACGCGAGGTGCCGCGGTTCACCGACCCGGCCGACGCGATCGCCAGCGGCAGCCTCGTCGCGCCGATGCCCGGCACCGTCGTCACCGTCGCCGTCACCGAGGGCGACCACATCGAAGCAGGCGCGGTCGTGCTCGTGCTGGAAGCCATGAAGATGCAGCACACCATCACCGCCCCGGCTGCGGGCCGGGTCGCCCACCTCAACGTCCAGTCCGGTCAGCAGGTCGCCGCCGGCGACGTGCTCGCCGTCGTCGAAGGAGAAGAGACTTGAGCACCTACACGCAACCCGCTTTCACCGAGAGCCCCGAACGCATCGAGCTGCGCAAGCAGGTCGCCAAGCTCGCCGGGAGATTCGGCCGCGACTGGTTCACCGAGAAGGCACGCGCAGGCGAGAAGACGACCGAGCTGTGGCTCGAGATCGGCAAGGCGGGCTATCTCGGCATCAACATCGCCGAGGAGTACGGCGGCGGGGGCGGCGGCATCGGCGACATCGCGGCCGTCTGCGAGGAGCTGTCGGCCCAAGGCTGCCCGTTGCTCCTGATGGTCGTCAGCCCGGCGATCTGCGGCACGATCATCGGCCGCTACGGCACCGAGGACCAGAAGCAGCGTTGGCTGCCCGGCCTGTGCGACGGCACCGGGACGATGGCCTTCGCGATCACCGAGCCGGACGCCGGCACCAATTCCCACAACATCACCACCACCGCCCGCCGCGACGGCGACGGCTGGGTCCTCAAGGGCCAGAAGGTCTACATCTCCGGCGTCGACGAGGCCGACAACATCCTGGTCGTCGCCCGCGCCGAGGACGCCCGCACGGGCAAGCTCAAGGCCTGCCTGTTCGTGGTGCCGACCGACGCGCCGGGGCTGGAGTACTCCCCGATCGCCATGGAGATCGTCAGCCCCGAGCTCCAGTTCCAGGTCTTCATCGCCGACGTCCAGCTCCCGGCCGACGCGCTCGTCGGCGACGAGGACGGCGGCCTCGTCCAGCTCTTCGCGGGGCTCAACCCGGAGCGGATCATGGCGGCGGCCTTCAGCACCGGCCTGGCCCGCTTCGCGCTGGACCGCGCTGCGGCGTACGCGAAGGAACGCACTGTCTTCGAGGCGCCCATCGGCTCGCACCAGGGCATCGCGCACCCGCTGGCGCAGTCCCACATCGAGATCGAGCTGGCGCGGCTGATGACCCAGAAGGCGGCGGCGCTCTATGACGCCGGCGACGACATCGGTGCCGGCGAGGCGGCCAACATGGCGAAGTACGCAGCGGCCGAGGCTGCCTGCGACGCCGCCGACCGGGCGGTCCAGACCCACGGCGGCAATGGCATCACCCAGGAGTACGGCATGGCCGGGCTGCTCGTCGCGACGCGGGCCGGGCGGATCGCCCCGGTGAGCCGGGAGATGATCCTCAACTTCGTCGCCATGCACTCGCTGGGGTTGCCGAAGTCCTACTGACGCGGCCTGACGACGGCGCGTGCGCACGGCGCGGCGGGCATGATGGGGACCATGAGGCGAACGAGCACGGCACTGAGGGGCGCGTCGGTCGTGATCCTCGTCGTGCTCGCCGCCGGGTGCGGGTCGCAGTCGAGCGACCAGGCGAAGGCCTCCGACGTGAGCAGCGAGTCCCCGTCAGAGTCCTCCTCCGAGTCCCCGGCGCCGTCCGTCCCGGTCGAGGTGGCAGTGGCCGACCTGGCGGCGCGGCTCGGGATCGATGCCGCCTCGGTCGAGGTCGTCGCGGAGGAGCCCGTCACCTGGAGTGACGGCAGCCTGGGCTGTGCCGAGAAGGGCTTCGCCTACACCCAGGCCCTCGTCGAGGGCTCACGCATCACGCTGCAGGCCGACGGAGCGTCGTACGAGTACCACACGGGCGGCGCGTCGCAGCGGCCGTTCTGGTGCGAGAGCCCGACCGAGTAGTCAGGTCACCAGGCGGAAGCGGCGCGGTGGGTGGCCGCACACTCGTCGTCCGGGACCAGGACGATCCACAGCCCGACCAGGAACTCCCCGATGCACAAGCAGCGCGTTGCCGGCATCACTCATCATCGCCCGTCGTGTCGGGCGGATCCGCTGGAGCAGACCGGTGGCGTCCGACGTCAAAAAGCGTAGGTGCTCGTCCGGGCGCGCACGGGCGAATCGGGCAATCCCTCCCTGCTGGTCCAGACGGCTCCCGATGACGGGATCGGGCTGTCGGTGCCGCGTGGCAGGCTTGCGTCCATGGCACCGAAGGACCGTCCCCTCGTGCCCGAGGAGTGGGTGCTGCGGCTCGACGCGATCATGAGCCGGTTCCCCGACTGCGCGCAGGAGTCAGCCTGGGTCGGCACCCGGTGGCGGGTGGGATCGGCGACCGTGGCGCACGTCTTCGGCGGCCACACCGACTGGAGCGAGCTCGCCGAGCTGCTGACCGACTCCTACTGCCTGCAGGTGCCGGCGCGGTTGGCCGCCCGGGTGGAGCGTCCGGCCTGACGCGCTGGCGGGACGGGCGCCCAGGCCCCATGATGTCCCCCGTGTACAAGGTCTACCTGCTGCTATGGATCACCGGCCTCGTGATGATGGTCTGGTGCCTCATCGAGACGGTCTCCACCGACGAGTCGCGCATCCGCAACCTGCCGAAGCTGTGGTGGATCCTGCTGATCCTCTTCTTCCCGCTCGCGGGCTCCATCGCCTGGTTGGCGGCCGGACGACCCGCTGTCTCGCCGCCTCGGACCGGCGCCGCCCCGGCGTTCCCGGAGTACGACCGTCCCGGTCGCGCCGTACCCGACGATCCGGAGAAGGACGAGGACTTCCTCAAGAGGGTGCGTGAGCGCGCCGAGCAGCAGCGGCTGCGCTATGAGCAGCAGACGAGGCAGGAGCGGGAGCAGGGCCAGTCCGAGCCTGAGTAGGACGGAGCCGGGGCCGGACCGCCGGGACTTCTTGGAGCCCCGCAGCATGATGGTTGCGTGTTCAAGCTCTCCATCCTGCTGGGCGTCCTCGCCCTGGCCCTGACCGTGTGGTGCCTGGTCGAGGCGATCGCGGCGCCCGAGTCGCGCGTGCGCCGGCTGCGCAAGCCCCTGTGGATCGTGGGGATCCTGTTGCTTCCGGTCATCGGTCCGATCGCCTGGCTCGTGATGGGCCGGCCCTCGCTGGCGGTCGAGCGCGCCGCAGCCGCTGCTGACTTCGCGGAGTTCGAGCGACCCGGCCGTCTCGACCCGGCCAGGCCGGACGACCCGGTCAAGGACGAGGCCTACCGCGAGATGCTGCGCCGCCGCGCCGAGGAGCAGCGCCGCCGCTACCAGCAGCAGCCGAAGAAGCCGGACAACCCGCTGCCCGAGTGACTCGTGCCGGCCGACGACGTCACCGGCGCAGCGGCACGAACCGGTAGCGCCCGTGCTCGGACACGACTGCGCCGGGGTTGGTGACCCGCAGCATCCGACCGCCCACCGGGATGACCAGGACGCCGTTGTCGGCCAGCTGGTCGACAATCTCATCGGGCAGGTGCCGGGCCTCGGCCGAGACCAGGATCCGGTCGTACGGCGCACTGCCGGGCACGCCCAGGACGCCGGTCTCCGCCTGCCCGATCCGAGCCCAGGGCTGGTCGGTGGCCGCCAGGTTGGCCGATCCGAAGGCGACCAGCTCCGGCTCCAGCTCGACCCCCACGACCTCACCTGCCGGTCCGACGAGGTGGGCCAGCAGCGCCGTCGTCCAGCCCGACCCGGTGCCCACGTCGAGCACCCGCTGCCCCGGGCGTACGTCGAGCAAGCACAGCATCGCCTCCACGGTTCGGGGCTGAGAGTTGGTCTGACCGGCCGCGATCGGGAGGGGACCGTCGTGCGATGCCCGTGCCCTCACCTTCCCCGGCAGGAACCGGGCGCGCGGGTGGGCGGCAAAGGCGGCCTCGACGGCGTCCATGCCCTCGATTCTGCACCTACCCCCGCGGCGGCTCTGCTGTTCAGCCGCGCGGCGGCTCTGCTGTTCAGCCGCGCGGCGGCAGCGGGACGAGCATCGAGGTGCGGGCGGCGTACTCCGGATATCCGGGCCGCTGCATCATCGTCCGCTCCAGCAGCCGCGCCCCGGTCGCGAAGGCCAGGAAGTAGGTCATCGCCACGGGCGCGATCGCGGTGAGCAGCGCGGGCAGCCAGCCGAGCGACAGGGCGCCGGCGATCCAGATGCCCCACCAGACGCACATGTCGCCGAAGTAGTTGGGGTGCCGTGTGTAGCGCCACAGCCCCGTCTGCATGACCTGCGGCTTCTCGCCCTTGGGAAGCGCGCGGTAGGCCGCGAGCTGGGCGTCACCGACCGCCTCGAAGACCAGGCCGACCAGCCACACAGCCACGCCCACGCCGACCAGCCACTGCCGGTGCAC
>NZ_JAOPXV010000053.1 GCF_025964975.1 Nocardioides sp. | reverse complement strand
CGCTGCAGGCCGAGCCGGTGGAGCACTCGATGCCGCGGGCGTCGAGCAGCATCAGCATCGAGTCGCCCTCGCACCCGGGGAAGCCGATGTGCGCATTGCCGGGCAGGCGGTGGACGGGATCGCCGTTGAGATGTGCGTCCGGGACGACCTCGAGCACGCGGTGCACGAGCTCGTCGCGCAGGGCGCGAAGGCGGGTGGCGTGGTGGTCCTGGTTCTTGACCGAGGCCTCGATGGCGGCAGCCAGCCCGGCGATCGCGGGCGGGTCGAGGGTTCCGCTCCGAATGTCTCGCTCCTGGCCACCTCCGTGCACGAGGGCGGAGACGGTGAGATCACGGCGTACGACCAGAGCACCGACGCCGTAGGGCCCGCCCACCTTGTGCCCGGCCAGGCTCAGGGCGTCGACCCCCGATGCGGCGAAGTCGACAGGCTCGACGCCGATCGCTTGCACAGCGTCGGTGTGGACCGGGATGTCGTGCTCGGCGGCAAGCGCCACGATCTCGGCGATCGGCTGCAGGGTGCCGACCTCGTTGTTGGCCCACATCACCGAGATGAGCGCGACCGACGCAGGGTCTCGTTCGACAGATGCGCGCAGGGCGTCGAGCCGCAGGTGCGCCTGGTCGTCGACGGGGAGGAGCTCGACCTCCGCCCCCTCCGCCTCCGCGAGCCAGTTCAGCGGATCGAGGACGGCGTGGTGCTCGATCGCGGTGGAGAGGATGCGGACCCGGCGGGGGTCGGCCGCCCGGCGCGCCCAGAAGATCCCCTTGAGGGCGAGGTTGTCGGACTCGGTGCCACCGGAGGTGAACACGACGTCGCCCGGGCGGCAGCCCAGTGACCGCGCGATCGTCTCGCGGCTCTCCTCCACGACCCGGCGGGCGCCGCGGCCGGAGGCATGCAGGGAGTTGGCGTTGCCCACGGCCGCCAGCTGTGCGGTCATCGCCTCGATCGCCGCCGGCAACATCGGCGTCGTCGCGGCGTGGTCGAGGTAGACCCGTGAAGTGTCCATGGCCGCCAAAGCCTATCCGTGGTCTGTGTGCGACCGGCTTTCCGCGACGGGGACGGACCGCGCCACGGGGCGATCCGTACGATCTCCACATCTGGCAGGGGGCGAGGAGTGGGGTCGGCATCGCGCTGACGGCGCTGCTCTGGGCAACGGCCTGCACCCCTGCCGACGACGCTCCGGCTTGCCGCGACGCCCGAGATCCTCACCGAGCGGCAGTTCCGTGCCGCGGCCGAATCCTGGGTCGCCGATCGCGAGGCCGCCCTGGTCGAGGGCGACCTCGACGCGTTCATGGCCACGGTGGACGACGACGAGCTGCAGTTCACGGCCACCCAGCAGCGCTGGTTCAACAACCTCGCGCAGCTGCCCCTGAGCGACCTGGCCCTGGAGGTGTCCGAGGCCGAGTTGCCGGAGGCGGGGAGCAGCCAGGAGTCGGCGCTGCGGTTGCCCGTCGACTTCACCATGAGGCTCGACGGCTTCGAGGCGAGATCGGTCACCCAGCGTCTCGTCTACACGTTCACCACGGCGACGACGGGCTGCTGCTCTCCGCCGATCGGGACGCCCGCGCCGACAAGCGCGCCGAGTGGCTGCCCGACCCGTGGGACGTCACCCATGTCGTCGTACGCCAGAGCGACTCGATCCTCGCCGTCTTCGACGAGGACACGTCCCTGTATGCGACGCCGTGATGAAGGATCTCGAGGTCTCCCGGCTGACCGTGATGGCCGCGATCCCCGAGTGGTCGGGGAAGCTCGTGGCCTACGACATCACCGACCTGACCGCCATCGCCGAGCGCACCCCCATGAAGGTGGCGGAGGCCGGCGGGATCGCCTATCCCGTGCTGGTGCGTCCCGGTTCGAAGCGGGTCGCGGCGCACCGCTTCGTGGTCAACCCGGACGTGGTGCACAACGGCCTCCAGCGGGAGTTCCTGTTGCGCCACGAGACCGAGAATCTCGGGCCAGGCGCCGAGATGTCTGCCGAAGCTGCCGATGGCCTGCTGGTGAGCGAGACCGGCCCGGACAACGCAGGGCTGACCATCGCTGCCCTGCAGTGGGCGCCCGGCAATGGCTGAGGCCGTCAGGTCCCCATCGGGTCGTCGAGCCACGGGTGGTCCGCCCGCTCCTTGCGTACGGCGCCACGCAGCCACTCCCGGGCCTCCCGGGAGAGCAGCGGCCACGTCGTGACCAGGTCAGCGGTGTCCTTGGGCCGTAGCAGCCGCGCCTTGTGGTGCAGGACCACCTCGGGCAACATGTAGCGGATCCCGTCGTCCGCCACCCACGTGACGTCTGCCAAGGGGGCCACGTGCTCCGGGTCGCGCCGCGACAGCCACTGTCCGTCCACGTCCTCGCTGAGGATGCAGTCGAGGAACCACGGCGCCACGGCATGGTCCCGCAGCCACACCTGGCCCGCCTGCTCGTGTGGCTCTGGCCAGTCGTCGTTCAGCGGACGGATTGTCCCGCTCCCGGCGCTCCAGACGTGGTGCCGGTCCCCCACGAGCTCCCGCATCAGCGGCAGGTCGCGGCGCCAGATGACGAGGTCGATGTCCTCGTGCCGGCGCGGGATCCCTGTGTACGCCTCGATCGCCCAGCCTCCGACGATCCACCACTCGCCGGGATATCCCGCCATGAAGTCGACGACCCCTGCCGGATCCAGCGCGTCCCACTCGCCGTACAAGCGGCGCAACGCGATCTCCTCGGCCTCCTCGTCCTCGGTCGGCACCCATGGCGTCATGCCTCGAACCTACCGAGCGGCGACCTGCGAGCGCAGTGGCGACCCGGACACCGCCCGCCCGGGGGCGGGCGGCCTACGGCGTCGGCCCGCCCTCGGGCCTGGTCGGGCAGTCCGAGTTGGAGCAGACGCGGCGATCCGTGGTCCCGTCCGCCCCACCGACGATGCCGTCAGCAGGGCCGACGGGGTCGCCGTCTCCCTGCACCGGGGCGTCACGAGGTCCGAGACTCACGTCGGAACCACAGACAGCGCACGGCTTGACGTCGAAGTACATGCCTCCCATCGTCGCGCGGGGGCGCTGGGGCCGGACCACCCCAGTGGGGACATGCATGGAGCCAGGGACAGGTCAGGGACCTGCGTCGATGATCCGTCGCACCTCGTCGAGGTCGAGGTCGAAGGGCCCGATCCGGGTCAGCACCCAGGACGCCCCGCGGTCCGTCCACTCGTCGGGTTCCTGCTCCGGCCTGAGGTCGACCACCAGGTCGAAGCCCGGGGCCGGGGCGTGCTCCCGGAGCTCGGCGGCCACGCGGTCGAGGTCGTCGGGTCCCTCCAGGCCGATGACGAAGAAGCCGTCATGCCCAGCTGCTCGGCGCAGGGGCGCCCGGTTGCCCAACCGGCCGGCCAGCCAGATCGGCACGGGCGGCGCCGGCCGGAAGCGAACGTCGCGGGCCGCGTAGTGGGCGCCGTCGTGGTCGGTCGACGCACCTGTCAGCAACGACGTGAGGACCTGGAGGCCTTCGTCGAGCATCGCACCGCGCACTTTCGGCGTGGTCTCATCGCCGAAGGCGCTGAACTCCTCCAGCCCGTCGTCCCCCAGCCCCAGCCCGAGCACGAACCGGCCACCCGACAGCACCGCCAGGCTGGCCGCCTGCCTGGCCAGGACCTGAGGTCGCCGCCGCGCCAGTGGGGTCACCATCGGCCCGAACAGCAGCCGCTCGGTGCGCATCGCGACAGCGGCACAGCAGGTCCACACGTCGGCGATGGCAGTGATCCGATCGCCGTACTGGAGGTGGTCCCAGACGAAGAACCCGTCCCAACCCGCCGCCTCCGCCGCGGCAGCCAGGTCGCCGATCACCCGGGGGTCGGCCAAGGGGTCGAAGGGGGCCACGAAGAGGCCCCGGCGCGCGGTCATGGGCACCATCATGGCCGACGGCCTACAGCAGGATCAGGTCGTCGCGGTGCACGACTTCACGCTCGTACGCCGACCCGAGCTCGCGCGACAGGTCCTTGCTCGAGCGTCCGAGCAGCCCGGGCAGCTCGTCGGCGTCGAAGTTGACGAGCCCCCGCGCGACCGCCCGGTGCTGCTCGTCGACCAACGAGACCGGATCGCCGGCGCTGAACACACCGGTCACGGCGGTGATGCCAGCAGCCAGCAGGGACGCTCGACGCTCGGTGACGGCCGCCACCGCGCCGGGATCGAGCACCAGCGATCCCTTCGGCTCCGTCGCATGGGCCAGCCACAACAGGCGCGTCGGCCGGCGTTTGCCGGTGACCTGGAAGAGCGTGCCCACATCAGAACCGGAGAGAGCGGCGGCCGCCTGGTCCGCGGACGTCAGGATCACCGGGACGCCCGCACCCGTGGCGATCCGGACCGCGTCGATCTTGGTCGCCATGCCGCCGGTCCCGACCCCGGAGGTGCTCACGGAGCCGATGTCGACGCTGGCGAGGTCGGCCTCCGACCGGATCGCCGGGATCAGTCTCGAGGCGGGATGGGCCGGCGGTCCGTCGTACAACCCGTCGACGTCCGACAGTAGGACCAGCAGGTCGGCATGGACGAGGTGGGCCACGAGGGCGGCGAGTCGGTCGTTGTCACCGAATCGGATCTCCGAGGTCGCCACCGTGTCGTTCTCGTTGACGATCGGCAGCACACCGAGCTCCAGCAGCTTGGCGAACGTCTGGTGGGCATTGCGGTAGTGGGCGCGCCGGATCACGTCGTCGACGGTCAGCAACACCTGCCCGGTCACGAGTCCGTGACGAGCGAGCTCCTCCTGGTAGCGGTGCACCAGCAGACCCTGGCCGACGGACGCGGCAGCCTGCTGGGTGGCGAGGGCACTCGGCCTCCTCCTCAGTCCCAGCGGCGCGAGGCCCGCCGCAATGGCTCCGGAGGAGACCAGGACGACTTCGACGCCACGTCCGCGAGCCGCCGCCAGGACCTCGACCAACTGCCGGATCCGGGTCGGGTCGATGCCACCGTCGGCCGTGGTGAGCGACGACGATCCCACCTTGACGACGACCCGTCGTGCTCCGGCCACGAGGTCGCTGCGATCCGGCGCCTCTCGATCGGTCACTCGTCGTCCCGGTCGGGGTCGTCCTTCGAGCCGATCTCGTAGGACATGGGCCCGATGCCGGAGCTGGTGACCGTCTTGGGCGCGGCGGCCTTGCCGGCCCGGTCGATGCGCCGGGCCACGTCTGCGCGGGTCTCGGTCTCCGAGCGCTCGGGCATCTGCTCCTGGATGTCGCGGCGGCGCGTGGAGGAGGGACGCTCCTCACGCAGCCGCTCGTCCTCGCCGCGTCGACCGAGCATCTCGGCACCGGCCTCGATGCCGGGCTTGAAGTCGAAGACTACGGCGTCGTCGGGCTTGCCGATGAGGACGGCGTCGCCCTCCTGGGCTCCCATCTTTGCCAGCTTGGCCTCGACGCCGAGCCGGGTGAGGCGGTCGGCCAGGAAGCCCACGGCCTCCTCGTTGCTGAAGTCCGTCTGTCGCACCCAGCGCTCGGGCTTCTCGCCCCGCACGCGCCAGCCCTCCGGCGACTCGGTGACCTCGAAGTCGCCACCGTTGTCGGCGCCCGGCGGGCGAAGCACGATGCGGGTGGTCTCGACCGCAGGGCGGGCGGCACGTGCCTGGCCGACGATCTCGCCCATCGCATAGACCAGGGCCGGCATCCCCTCGCCCGACGCAGCGCTCACCGGGAACACACGGTGGCCACGCGCCTCGAGGTCGTCGCGGACCATGCCGGCGATCTCGTTGCCGTCCGGGACGTCGACCTTGTTGAGTGCGACCAGTCGGGGCCGGTCCTCGAGGCCGCCGTAGCGGCTCAGCTCGTTCTCGATCACGTCGAGGTCGTCGACCGGGTTGCGGCCGGGCTCGATCGTCGCGGTGTCGATCACGTGCACGAGAGCGGCGCAGCGTTCGATGTGGCGCAGGAAGTCGTGTCCGAGGCCGCGACCGTCGGCCGCGCCCTCGATCAGCCCGGGCACGTCAGCGACGGTGAACGTCACGTCGCCGGCGCGGACGACGCCGAGGTTGGGCACCAGCGTCGTGAACGGGTAGTCGGCGATCTTGGGGCGCGCCCGCGACATGGCCGCGATCAGCGACGACTTGCCGGCGCTGGGGAAACCCACCAGCCCGACGTCCGCGACCACCTTGAGCTCGAGGCGGACCTCGATCTCGTCGCCCGGCTCACCGAGGAGGGCGAAACCCGGGGCCTTGCGCTTGCTGCTGGCCAACGCCGCGTTGCCGAGGCCGCCGCGACCGCCTCGGGCGACCACCATCTCGGTGCCGGCACCCACCATGTCGCCGAGGATCTCGCCGTCGGGCGTCTTGACCAGCGTGCCGTCGGGGACCGGCAGGACGAGGTCTCCGCCGTGGGAGCCGTTGCGGTGGGCGCCGGCACCGTGGCCCCCGTTGTCGGCCTTGCGCTTGTTGCCGTGGTGGTAGTCGATCAGGGTGGTGACGTCAGGGTCCACCCGCAGGATCACCGAGCCGCCCGGGCCCCCGTTGCCGCCGTCGGGTCCGCCCAGGGGCTTGAACTTCTCCCGGTGGACCGACGCGACACCGTTGCCGCCCCGGCCGGCGCTGATGTGCAGCGTCACCTGATCGACGAAGGTGGGTACTGCCATGGGGTGCTCCTGGTGCGAGTCTCTGCGTTGGCAAATGGGACGAAGGGCGACCCCAGAAGTCCAGGGACGCCCTTCGCGGAAAGCTGTGGTGCGGGAAGCTAAGGCTTCGTCACTCGCCGGGGACGATGTTGACGACCTTGCGGCCACGCTTGCGGCCGAACTCGACGGCACCAGCGATCAGGGCGAAGAGGGTGTCGTCGCCACCACGACCCACACCCGAACCGGGGTGGAAGTGGGTGCCACGCTGGCGGACGATGATCTCGCCCGCGTTGACGGCCTGGCCGCCGAAGCGCTTCACGCCGAGGCGCTGGCTGTTGGAGTCGCGGCCGTTCTTGGTGGACGCGGCGCCCTTCTTGTGAGCCATGAGTTCAGTCCTTCGTCAGCAGTTCAGGAGAGTTCCGAGCGTGAGCTCAGAGGGAGATGTCGGTGACCTTGACCTGGGTGTACTTCTGGCGGTGTCCCTGGCGCTTCTTGTAGCCGGTCTTGTTCTTGTACTTCTGGATGACGATCTTCGGGCCCTTGGTGGCGCCGAGGATCTCGACGGTCACGGCAGCCTTGTCGAGCCCGGTCGCGGTGACCGTCTCGCCATCGACAACCATCACGACGGGGAGAGACAGGGTGCTGCCGACCACGTTGGCCTTCAGGTCCATCTTGTCGATCTCGATGACGTCGCCAACAGCAACCTTCTGCTGCTTGCTGCCACTGCGCACAACTGCGTACACGGCGGACTCACTCTCCTCAGGTCCTGTGGTTGCCAAAGATTGGCACGGTGAAAAAAATCGTGTGGTTCGTGTCCTGCTCCAGGCTCGCGACGAGTAGTCAGCGCAGTTCTGAGAGGAGGGATACGCCGAGGCGCACAAGGAGCGACTTTACGGCGCTGAGGCCGACGCGGTCAAAACGAGCCCGACCGCCCCGGACTTCAGCGCTTCCGGGTGCCCTTCTTCTTGATCGGGACGTGCTCCACGTGTGCCGCTTCGGCAGCTCCGTCGCCCGACCCGTTGACGGCCTGGCCGTCGACGCCAGCAGGCGCCGCTGCCTCGTCCGCCGACGGGACGACAGGCGGACCGGCCGGCCGGGTCGCCGAGCGGCGGCGCGTCCGCGTCACGACTCGGGGCTTCTCCGGTTCCACGGCGGTGACCGGCTCGGCGGGCGCTGACTCCTCGGCGGGTGCCGGGGTGGCCGTTTCCTCAGTGGTCTTCTCCTCGACGGCCCGCTCCTCGACGACCCGCTCCTGGGTGACCGGAGCAGCGTGCGCCGGGGACGCCGTGGGGGCCTCGTCGACGCTCACGGTCTCAGCAGGGCTCGGGGACTCCGACGAGCTCGCGCTGGCGGTCTCGGCCGAGGCCGCGGTCGGTGTCTCGGCCGGGCTGGAGGTCTCGGCGACCTCAGCGGCGTCCGCCTGGTCCACCTGGTCGCTCCGATCAGCCTGGTCAGGCTGGGTCACCTCGGTGCCCTCGGCCTTCTCCGAGCGCGGCATCGCGGCGACGTCCTTGGGCGAGGGGGCACTCGAGGTGCCGTTGCCGGACTTGGAGCCCGACTTGTTGTTGCCACCGGAGCCCCCGTCGTCCTGGCTCTCCCCACGTCCACGACCGCGGCCACGGCGAGCGCCGCCACGACCGTCACCGTCGTCGCTCTTGGGCTCGACCGGCTCGTTGACGATCACGACGCCCCGGCCCTGGCAGTGCTCGCAGTCGGTGCTGAAGGACTCGAGCAGCCCGGTACCGATCCGCTTGCGGGTCATCTGGACGAGGCCGAGTGACGTCACCTCGGCAACCTGGTGCCGGGTGCGGTCGCGACCGAGGCACTCCACGAGGCGGCGTACGACCAGATCGCGGTTGGACTCCAGCACCATGTCTATGAAGTCGATCACGATGATGCCGCCGATGTCCCGCAGCCTGAGCTGACGGACCATCTCCTCAGCGGCCTCGAGGTTGTTCTTGGTGACCGTCTCCTCGAGGTTGCCCCCGGAGCCGGTGAACTTGCCGGTGTTGACGTCGACGACCGTCATGGCCTCGGTGCGGTCGATGATCAGCGAGCCACCCGATGGCAGCCAGACCTTGCGGTCGAGCCCCTTCTGGATCTGCTCGTCGATGCGGTACGTCGCAAAGATGTCCTTGCCCAGGTCGCGGCCCTCGGTGGCGGGCTCGAACCTCTCGAGCCGCTCCTCCAGGTCGGGCGCGACGTGGGAGACGTAACCCTGCACGGTGTCCCACGCGTCGGGACCCTCGATGACCAGCTTGGAGAAGTCCTCGGTGAAGAGGTCGCGGACCACCTTCAGCGTCAGGTCGGGCTCGCCGTACAGGAGCTGGGCGTTGCCGCTCTTGCTCGCGACCTTGGCCTCGATGTCCTCCCAACGGGCCTTGAGCCGCTCCACGTCGCGGGTGAGCTCGTCCTCGCTGGCACCCTCGGCGGCCGTGCGCACGATGACGCCGGCCGTGTCCGGGACGATCTCCTTGAGCAGGGTCTTGAGACGGTTGCGCTCGGTGTCGGGCAGCTTGCGCGAGATGCCGCTCGTCGTGCCGTCCGGGACGTAGACCAGGAAGCGACCGGCAAGGCTGATCTGCGAGGTCAGGCGTGCGCCCTTGTGACCGATCGGGTCCTTGGTCACCTGCACCAGGATCGACTGACCGCTGGAGAGGAAGGACTCGATCTTGCGGGGCTGGCCCTCCTTGTGGCCGAGCGCCGACCAGTTGACCTCACCGGCATAGAGGACGGCGTTGCGGCCCTTGCCGATGTCGATGAACGCGGCCTCCATCGACGGCAGGACGTTCTGCACGCGACCGAGGTAGACGTTGCCGATCAGGGAGGTCTGCGACTCGCGGGCGACGTAGTGCTCGACGAGGACCTTGTCCTCGAGCACGGCGATCTGGGTCAGGTCGTTGCGCTGACGGACCACCATCACGCGGTCGACGGCCTCGCGGCGGGCCAGGAACTCGGCCTCGCTGACGATCGGGGCACGACGACGGCCTGCCTCGCGGCCCTCGCGGCGGCGCTGCTTCTTCGCCTCCAGCCGGGTGGAGCCGGCGACTGCGGTGATCTGGTCCTCGGCTGAGCGGCGGCTGCGGACCCGAGTGACGGTGTTGGGCTCCTCGTCGCTCTCCTCCGCACCTTCCTCGCCGGCCCGGCGGCGGCGGCGGCGCCGTCGCGACGTGCCTTCGCCCTGGTCGTTCTGGTCCGCGTCGCTGCTGCCCGAGGCGCCCGGCGTCTCGGAGTCGTCGTCGGTGTCGTCCTCGGAGTCGCTGTCGGCGTCGCCGTTCTGGCCTTCTCCGCCCTCGCCGCCCTTGCGGCGACGACGACCCCCACGACGGCGGCGACGGCGGGCCGGACCGGTGCCGTCGCCGTTCTCGTCGTTGTCATCGTCGGTGTCGGTCTCGGTGTCGGCGTCGGCGGTGTCACCTGCGTCGTCGGGGTCCGGAGCGGCGGCCTTCTTGGCCGAGGTCCGCTTCCTGGCGGTGGTCTTCTTGGCGGGCCTCGTGTCGGCTGCCGTGTCGTCGGCTGCGACGTCGTCCGACGCGTCGACCGGCTCGTCGTCGGTGGGCTCTACGTCGGTCGGCTCGGGCTCGGCCGGGGCGCT
>NZ_JAOPXV010000044.1 GCF_025964975.1 Nocardioides sp. | reverse complement strand
CAGTAGACCGGGAATGTGGAGGCCAGGATCGCGAGGACGCCGATGCTGTTGGCCATAATCGTGGTCGGGCGGGACGCGGTACGAGCCATCAGCTCTCACCCTCCTGTCTGAGCATGGCCCGGATGTACGGCGCAGTGAGCACGACCGTGAGGGCGAGCATGAAGACCGCCACGGCCGCCGACGTGCCGAAGTCGCCGCCGCCGATGCCGAGGCGGTAGATGTAGGTGCCGAGCAGGTTGGTGTCGCGCGCGCTGCCGCCCGCCTCCTGCAGCAGGAAGATCTGGGTGAAGACACGCAGGTCCCAGATCACCTGCAGCAGCCCGACGACCAGCAGCACGGGCTTGATCGACGGCAGCACGACGTGTCGCACGCGTCCCCAGGGGCTGGCACCGTCCATCTCGGCGGCCTCGAGGAGCTCCAGGGGGAGCTGGATGAGCGCTGCGTAGACGGTGAAGGCCACGAACGGCACGCTCATCCACACCACGATGACCGTCGCCACGAAGAAGAAGGACAGCGGCTCGAGGAGCCAGGAGTGGCCGGCAAAGTCGAGCCCGCCTCGCGTCAACAGGTGATTGACCACGCCGTACTGCGTGTCGAAGAGCCACTGCCAGACCGTCAGGGAGGCGACCACCGGCATCGCCCACGCGAGCAGGAGCCCGGTCTGCACGGCCAGGCGAACGCCGCGAGACATGTAGCGCATGGTCAGCGCCAGCCCCACGCCGAGCAGCATGGTGATCGCCGCGTTGACCAGGCAGAAGAGCACCGTTCGCAGGGTGACCCGCCACAGGTAGGGGTTGCCGAGGAGCTCGGTGTAGTTGTCGAGACCGACCCACTCGGGGGGGCGGCCGAACTGCTGGGCGAGTCCGAAGTCCTGGAAGGACAGGACGATCTGTCGTACGAGCGGATAGCCCAGCGCCAGCAGGAGGGCGAGCACCGCGGGGATCAGGAAGACGTGCGGCAGCGAGATGCGACCCGACATGCGGTGGGGGCGACGGGGCACCGTCGTGATGGCGGGCATCGATCCTCCTTCCGGCGGTCGCGGGTCGCAGCGCGTTGTCGTGGGCATGTCCGGGCAGGGCTCAGTGTCCTCGTCCGGCGGGCGTGGCGCCCGCCGGACGAGGAGTGGTGAGCTGATGAGCGTGGTCAGCCGTTGAGCTGGGAGTTCAGCTCTTCGTCGGCCTCGGCCGCCAGCTCCTCGACGTCGCCGCCCTGGGCGATGTCGCTGAAGAGGTCCTCCAGGACCCGTGAACCCTCCACGTTGGCCCAGCCCGGCGCCGCCGGCGTGAGCTTGGCGTTGGAGGCCGCCTCGACCGTGGCCGAGGCATATTCGTCGTCACCGAGCAGCGTCGCCAGCGAGGTGCGGGCGGGCGTGAGGCCGGCCTCGGCCATGAGGGTCTGGTAGTCCTCGCTGAGCATCAGCGCGATCGCCTCCTGGGCCAGCTCCTGGTTGGCGGACTTGGCGGCGACGGCGAGATCGGATCCACCCAGCAGCACCGGCGCGGGCTGGCCGTCCGGCCCCGGCATGGCGAAGACGCCGATCTCCTTGGCGTGGCCGTCAGGGCAGCCGGCCTCCGGGTCCTCGATGAGTCCCTTGACCCAGCCGGGCGTCGACATCATGCCGACCTCGCCAGCACAGAAGGGGGTCCACGGGTCGGCCTCGTTGCCGTCCTTGGGCGCACCCGACGCCGACATGAAGAGATCCTGCGCAGTCTGGAGACCGGCCACGGACTCGGGCGAGGAGAGGGCGCCTGTCCACTCGCCGCCGTCCTCGACGGCCAGGTCACCGCCGGCCGCCCAGACGAAGGCGGCGCCGTTGCGCCAGTCCTGGCCGGGGAACCAGAAGCCGGAGAAGTTCGCCGGCTTCGGGTTGGCCTCCTTCAGCGTCACCGCCGCCTGGACGAACTCGTCGAGGCTGGCGGGCACCTCGAGGCCCGCCTTCTCGAAGAGGTCCTTGCGGTAGAAGATGTACTTCGAGCCGGCGTAGTAGGGCACGGCGTAGGTCTCGCCGTCGATGGTCGCGCCGTCGACGAACCCCGGGAGCAGGTCGTCGCCACCGAGGTCGTCGAGCTCGTCGGTCAGCGGTGCGAACGCACCGGCGGACGTGAACGTCGGCGCCTGGGTGTTGCCGATCTCGACCACGTCCGGCGTCTCGGACTCGCTGGAGAGGGCGGGGGTCAGCTTTTCCACCAGGCCGTCCCACTCCTGCTGCTCGAGGGTCGGCGTCGTGCCGGGGTTCTCCTCCTCGAAGGTCTCCTTGAGCCAGGCACGGGCCTCCTCGGGGGTGTCGGTGCCGTTGAGCCAGACCCGGATGTCGGCCTTCTCTGCCCCGCCGCCGACCCCGTCCTTGTCGTCGTTGTCCGAACCGCACGCGGCCAGGCCGGCGACGGCCAGGGTGGCCGCCACCGCTGCTGCCAGCGACTTCTTGATGCGCACCACAGTGTTCCTCTCTTGCCTCTCCACGAGTGGAGTTCCGGTTCCAGGCACGGCCTCGAGGCAGGTCCTGGGGTGCCGGTCGTCCTGCTGACGACCGTGCGTGTGGGGGTGGGGGGTCATGAGACGCCGAGCTCTCCGGCGAGGACGAGCACGGCAGCGCCGACGATGACGACGTCCTCGCCGAGGGTGGAGGTGCGGATCAGGAGGCCCTCGGAGCTCACCGGCATGGTGCGGGCCCGGATCGTGCGGTCGGCGGCGTCGCGCAAGGGGCCGTCGAGCAGCTCGGTGGGGCCGCTGAGGACGATCTCGTGGAGGTTGAGCATCCCGACGACGGGCGCCAGGGCAGTCCCGAGCTGCTCGCCCGCCTGGGTCAGCACCTGCGCGGCGTCCGCACCGGCCTCCTCCAGACGACGTCGGAGGCGGGGTACGGCGAGCACGGTCTCCAGGCACCCGACGCGCGAGCACGCACAGCGCTCGCCCTCGGTGTCGACGACGACGTGCCCGATCTCCCCGGCCGCGCCGAGGTGGCCGTGGAGCAGGGACCCGCCTAGCACCAAGCCGGCTCCGACGCCGGTGCCGACGCGGAGCACCAGGAGGCCGCCGTCGCCGGACTCGCCGAAGGTGTGCTCGCCGAGCACCGCCGTGTTGGCATCGTTGGCGACGAAGACGGGCACACCGAGGGTTTCGGCGAGACTGGCCGCCAACGGCATGCCGGACCACGCGAGGTTGGGGGCGTCGATGACGGTGCCGGTCGCGTCGACGACACCGGGACTGCCTACTCCGACACCGAGCACCGGCCGCTCGGTCATTCCGATGAGATCGGTCGCGAGGGCGTGGACAAGGGCGACGGCGGCCGTGCCCGTTGCACCGTCGAGGGACACCTCGTGCCGGGCCTGCACCTCTCCGGCGAGGTTGAGGACCGCCCCGGTGAACCGATCGGTGGCCGAGAGGTCGATGCCGATGACGTGGGTCGAGTCGACGGACAGCCCGAGCAGGGTCGGCGGCTTGCCCACCCGACTCTCAGCTGGCGCCCCGAGCTCGGCGACGAGCCCCTCGGCGAGCATCGCCTTGACGAGGTCGGAGACGGTGACCCGCGTCAGCCCGCTGGAGCGGGAGAGGTCCGCGCGGCTGGCCGGACCCTCCCGGAACAGCTGCTGCAGCAGCAGGGAACGGTGGTGACGACGGGAGTCCTCCTGGAGGAACTTGCCCGTGGGCCGCAGCGGCCGGCCGACTGGTGTGTGCGTGGTCACATTAGTTAGTTGAGCGTACTTACATATTCCGCGTCAAGAGCACAGGCGCATCAATCTTGCCGGGTAGCGGCATCCGGTAGCGTCCCCCGACCTGCAACGAGGTCCGACGGAGCCCTTGCCGCGAGGAGACGTCATGGCCTTGTCACCTCACGTTGCGGACGGGCGTCGGAGGCTAGTCTGGCGACATGAGTCTCTTGATCACCGGCGGAGCCGGCTACATCGGTGCCCATGTCGTGAGGCAGGCTCAGGGCGTGGAGCGATGCGTCGTCGTGGACGACCTCTCCACCGGCGACGCATCGCGCGTCGGCGAAACCCCCGTCGTGGAGCTGGACCTGACGCACGCGGATGCCGCGGACAAGCTTGTGCGCACCATGCAGGAGCACGAGGTCGATGCCGTGGTGCACCTGGCCGCACGCAAGCAGGTCGGGGAGTCGGTTCAGCGCCCCGCCTACTACTACCAGCAGAACATCGGCGGGCTCGCCAACCTGCTCACCGCGATGGAACAAGCCGATGTCACCCGTTTCGTGTTCTCCTCGTCGGCGGCGACCTACGGGAACAGCAGCACCGAAGGCCTGGTCCGCGAGGACGACATGTGCTCGCCGTTGTCGCCCTATGGGGAGACAAAGCTCATCGGCGAGTGGATGTGCGCCAACGCCGAGAAGGCATGGGGGTTGGACTGGGTCGCCCTGCGCTACTTCAACGTGGCCGGCGCGGGCTCACGCGACCTCGGGGACCCCGCCGTGCTCAACCTCGTGCCGTTGGTGCTTGAGGCAATCACGCAGGGCAGGCAACCACGCGTCTTCGGTGCCGACTACGCCACCAACGACGGGACGTGCGTGCGTGACTATGTTCACGTGCAAGACCTCGCCGATGCCCATGTGACGGCACTCCAGTCGCTTCGCAGCCCCGGGGACGGCCGTCCCCGGCACCACGTCTACAACATCGGCACTGGGCAGGGCTCCTCCGTGCGCGAGGTGCTGGACACGGTGGGGAGGGTGACCGGCCTCGATGTGACCGGCGAGATCGTGCCGAGACGACCCGGAGATCCGGCGGTGCTGGTGGCCGACGTCCAGCGCGTGCGGGACGACCTCAGCTGGAAGGCGCATCACAGCCTCGAGGACATGGTCACGTCTGCTTGGGAGGCGTGGCAGTCCAGCCATGGGTGAGTCCCCACGTTCGCCTGTTGTCGCGCAGGCACCGCGCTGGCCCGACGCCCGCTGCCGCACGCCGTAGAGCAGCAGCCCGAAAGCTCGTGACGCATGCGGTGGACTCAGAAAAGGTCGAGCGTGACCAGTGGGTCGCCCTCCTGAACGACGTCGCCGGCCTCGATGGCGTCCCCGACCGCGCAGTCGAGGTTGAGGACGCCTGCGACCATCGGCGAGGGTCTCGGTCGACCGGATGCGGGACATGGTGCGACGCCAATGGTCACCGCGACGTAGTCCGGCCTCCGCAGGGTCCGACGCGGGCGCCCTGATCAGAGCTCGGCGAACCGCGACGGCTCGGGCCGGTGCGCCTCCGCCTCCTCGGCGCGGCGGCCCCGGCGACCCCGCGGAGCCGTCAGGGCGAGGTCGAGCCGGACGAGCAGATAGCCCAGCAGCAGGCCGAGCAGGAGTGAGTACGCCGCCCGGAGCCCCGCTTCCAGGAAGGACCCGTCGGGATCGAGGAGGCCCTGGGCGAGGGGGACCGTCGCCGTCACGCCGAACGCGCACACCCACCAGCCCTGACGACGACGGGCGCGCTGGAAGCAGCCCCACAGGAGCGCCGGGATGCCCAGGAGGACGACCAGTGGTCGAGGGAAGGCGCCGATGAGCTCGGTGGTCCACCTCGTGAAGTCGAGGACCGAGCCGACGACCGAGCTGGCGCCGTACAGGCGAAGGAGCTCGGCATAGACGAGGGTCAGCACGAGGACGACCACGCCGACCAGCACCGCGATGAGCCCCCGTCGGCCGAGTCCGTGGATGCCGGCGCCGAGGCGATAGACGATCCCGAACACCAGCGCCAGGGACAGGAGGATCGAGGTGTAGTCGAAGTGCGGTTGGGTGACCGAGGGCTCGAACCCGACAGCCGCGAGTGCGGCGAGGACAGCGATCAGGGTCGAGAAGAGCACTTCGCGGGCGGCGCGCAGGAAGCTGATGGCCGGCACCGTCGCCATCACGGCGTAGACGCCCCCGACCACCACGGTGAGGACGGCGGCGCCGGTCTGCAGGATCGCTCCGCCGATCACCACGGCAGCGAGACCGATCGCCAGGGCGAGGCACGTCGCGATCAGCGGCCGCCCGCCCGTCCGGTGTGCCAGAGCGCCGCTCAGGACGGTGACGATCGCGATGGCGCCGGCTCCGTCGATCCAGCTCGGCCCGAGTCCCGCGATGGCCGAGCCGAGCGCGGCCAGACCTGCCACCAGGAGCAGGAGCGCCCCGGCAACGATCGCGCGACGCCGTCGCCCGGGATCAGGGGTCCGCTCGGCGGTCGGCTCGGGCACCGGCTCGGCAGTAGACCCTGCGGCCGGCGCTGGCGTCAGCTCGGTGGCCCGTTCCGGGACGCGTTCCGATGCCGGCTCGGTGGCCGGCGTCGGTTCGCCCGGGTGCCTCGCCGACCATTCCGCCGCGAGCCTGGCAGCGATCTCGTTCGGTTGCCTTGCCGCCTGCCTGCCCCTGAAGCGCCGCCGCTCCTTGGCCGGCTTCTCCGCGATCCGCCGTCCCTTCGGGGGGCTCTTGGGCGACCCCTCGGACGGCGTGGACACGGCGACGAGGCTACAGCCGACGGTTGGCGAGGGAGGGATTGGTACGCCGCGCCGCGGTAAGCACCGCACGCTCCAGCGTGGCGTCGAGCACCGCCTCGTCGGGCCCCGCCTCGACCAGGACGTCCCCGAGGGGGTCGACCACGACGGAGTGTCCGCAGTAGCGAGGAGCGGGCTGGCCGACCGCCACGACGAAGACGGTGTTCTCGATCGCGCGCGCTCGCACCAGCGTGCGCCAGTGGTCGACCTTGCGCTCACCGGCCACCCAGGCGGACGGGACGACCAGCACCTCCGCTCCGGCATCGACCAACGCACGGGCGAGCTCGGGGAAGCGCAGGTCGTAGCACGTCATCAGGCCCACCCGGAAGCCCGCGAGGTCGACCACCGCGGGCGTGACGGCGCCGCCGGTGAGGCGGTCGGACTCGCGATAGCCGAAGCTGTCGTAGAGGTGGATCTTGCGGTACTCCGCGCTGGTGGCGCCCCGGACGAGCAGGGTGTTGAGAGGACGGTCGCGGTCCGGGCTCGTTTCGAACATCCCGGCCACGATCGTGGTGCCCAACCGTTCGGCTGCCGCCTCGACGGCCAGCGCGAAGGGGCCGCTCAGCGCTTCGGCGTACGGGCCCAAGGACTCCTCGACCGGACCGAAGTCGCGGGCGAAGGCCTCGGGCAGCACGAGCAGGTCCGTCTGCTCGTCGAGCGAGAGTGAAGCCAGCCGGTCGCGGTTGGTCGCGGGGTCGAGGTCGCTGGCCCACTGGACGAGGCGGAGGCGCAGCCGGTCGTCGGGCTGGTGGTCGGGCTGGTCGGTCACTCCCCCAGCCTGCCAGTCGGGTGCCAACGCTGGGAGACTCGATGGGTGGACTTCGATCTGGACGCGGCCGGCTTCAGCGGTGTCCTGCTCACGGGCGGCACGGCAGCGCGGATGGACGGCATCGACAAGAGCAGCCTCGAGCTCGGGGGGCGGACGCTGCTCGAGATCGGGCTGGACGCCTTCCTCGACGCCGACGAGGTGGTCGTGGTCGGCCCACCGACGGTGCCGACCACCCGCCCGGTCACCTTCACCCGCGAGGACCCGCCGTTCGGGGGTCCCGTGGCCGGTCTGCTCACCGGCGTCGATGCGTTGCTGCGCCCGTCCCGGCTCATCGGGGTGCTGGCCGTCGACATGCCACATGTCTCGGCCGGCACCTTTCGCCGACTCCGTGCTGCCTGCTCCGGCCGGGACGGCGCCTTACTGGTCGACGAGACCGGTCGCCGCCAGCTGTGCGGGGTGCTGGATGCGACCTCCCTGGCACGGGTCCGTCCCGGGCTCGAGCGGCAGCACAACATGGCCTTGCGGGCACTCCTCGCTGACCTCGACCTGGCCGAGCTCCCGGGCATCGGCGACGAGCCTCGTGACATCGACACCTGGGCGGACCTGCGCGATCACGACGCCTGACACTTGCGGGGGACGGCCGATGACGACAGATTGGAGCAGTGAACCTCCACGACTGGATCGACGAGCTGTGCGACGTCCTCGACATCGAGACCGAGGTCGACGAGGGCCTCGTCCTCGACCTGGCCCGCATCGCAGCCAATGACGTGCAGAAGACCGCAGCCCCCATCACCACCTACCTCCTCGGGATCGCGGTCGGCTCGACGAACGCCGACCCGGAGGCGCAGGAGCGGCTGGCAGCCAGGGCCCAGGCCCTTGCGAGCAGGTGGGACCGACCGGCGGACGCCCCCGACCCCGACGACATCGATGACGACGTGCCCGACGACGGCGGGGTCGACCACAGCGGCGAACGCTTCGACGAGGACGAATAGCCCATGCGTGCAGTGATCGCCTCCGGGGCCGGAGGCCCTGACGTCCTGTCCGTCGGCGACGTCGACGAACCCGCCGTCGGCCCCGGCGAGGTGCTGGTCGACGTGGTCGCGACGGCGGTCAACCGGGCCGACACCCTTCAACGCCAGGGCTTCTACCCCGTGCCACCGGGAGGCTCGGAGATCATCGGACTCGAGTGCAGCGGCACCATCGTCGAGGTGGGGCCCGGTGTCGATACTGAGGCCGACGGATGGTCCGTTGGTGATGAGGTCTGCGCCCTGCTGACCGGTGGTGGGTACGCCGAACGCGTGGCCGTCCCCGTCGGCCAGCTCATGCCCGTGCCGGCCGGCGTCTCGCTGGTCGACGCCGCCGCGC
This sequence comes from Nocardioides sp., assembly GCF_025964975.1. Lineage (GTDB taxonomy): Bacteria > Actinomycetota > Actinomycetes > Propionibacteriales > Nocardioidaceae > Nocardioides. The sequence goes on along the minus strand of NZ_JAOPXV010000044.1, from coordinate 18,289 downwards.
TGCCGGAGGTCGCGTGCACCGTCTGGTCCAACCTCTTCATGGTGGCCGGGCTGCGACCGGGTGAGCGGCTGCTGGTCCACGGCGGCGCAGGCGGGATCGGCACCATGGCGATCCAGCTCGCAACGGCCCTGCAGGCGCGGGTCTTCACCACGGCCGGGTCGGCCGAGAAGCTGAGCGTGTGCGCCGACCTGGGGGCCGACGTCATCATCAACTACCGCGACGGGGACTTCGTCGAGGTGCTCAGCGCAGAGGGTGGCGCCGACGTCATCCTCGACAACATGGGCGCGAAGTACCTCGCCCGCAACGTGGACGCCCTCGCGACCTCGGGACGGTTGGTCATCATCGGCATGCAGGGCGGCACGAAGGCCGAGCTCGACATCGCTGCGCTGCTTCGCAAGCGTGGTGCAGTGATCGCCACTGCCCTCCGCTCGCGTCCGGTCGAGGAGAAGGCGGCCATCTGCGGAGAGGTCGTGGAGAACGTCTGGCCGCTGGTCGTCGACGGGGCCGTGGTCCCGGTGATCCACACCCGCCTGCCGCTTGAGGAGGTCGCGACCGCGCACCGGCTGATGGAGGACAGCGGGCACGTGGGGAAGATCGTCCTGACGCTCTGAGGGACCGGGCCCTAGGGTGGATGCATGAGTGAGCAGCAGCCCGAGGCAGCCCAGGCGTCCCAGAACGGCGAGGAGCAGATCGTGGTGGTGGGCCCCGACGGACAGCCCGTCGGCACCATCCCCGCCAGCGCCCTACCGGCCAACCTGTCCAGGGGAGGCGCCGACGACGACGGTGAGGGCGAGCGCCACATCACCGAGCTCGTCGAGCAGCCCGCCAAGGTGATGCGGATCGGTTCGATGATCCGCCAGCTGCTCGAAGAGGTGAAGGCGGCGCCCCTCGACGAGGCGAGCCGCAACCGCCTCAAGGAGATCCACCGAGCGTCGATCAAGGAGCTCGAGGCCGGTCTGGCGCCTGAGCTCGTCGAGGAGCTGGAGCGGCTCTCGCTGCCCTTCACCGACGAGGGCACCCCGTCGGAGAGCGAGCTGCGGATCGCGCAGGCCCAGCTGGTCGGGTGGCTCGAGGGTCTCTTCCACGGCATCCAGACCGCGATCTACGCCCAACAGCTGCAGGCCCGCGGCCAGCTCGAGCAGATGCGCAAGGCACTGCCGGGCATGTCCCCGACCCAGGGACCGGACCAGGCGCAGGGCGGCCAACCGATGCCGCAGCAGGGCCAGCCCGAGCAGGGTGGCTCGGGCGGGATGTACCTCTAGGCCGTACGCCGCCGCGCCAGCCAGAACCGGTAGGCGAAGTACGCCAGGAACGTCAGGCCGAGAACGCCCAGGACGGCGCGCCCGGCGACGAACTGGTCGTAGGTGAGTCCCAGCCTTCCCCGCTCCGCCTTCATGTAGCCGGGCGACGGCTCGGTGCCCTCACCCAACTCGGCCAGGATCGAGCGGCCAGCCTCCCCGTTCGCTGGCACGGCGGAGCACGTGTTGCTCCTCACTTCGCCCTCGACCAGCTGACCGAAGACGAGGAGCCGGTCTCCCTCGTTGGGGTCGAGACCGCACGTGGAGTTCGCCTCGTCGCCGACCACGTCGACACGCCTGGTGACCTCGCCCTTGAACACGCTCTCGGTGCGGAACGTCGCGATGGGGGTGCCTCCGGCCTCCCGGAGCTTCGCGACGACCCCGAAGAACGCCACGTCGTGCTCGTCGAGGAAGTCGATCGTCGGTTCGACACACGAGCACGCAGCCGCAGGCCCCGACGTGAGCACGAGCGCACCCGCGACCGTCGAGAGGACGAGCAGGAGCCCAGCGACGAGCCGGGCGAGCGACCTCACGTGCGGGCCAGGCGTCCTACGACGAGGAGCCCGAGGAACCCGACCAGCACCAGCGCGCCGCCAGGGGCCGCGAGCCGGCCGAGCGACGGGGGTCCCGACTCCTCCACCTTGGTCAGCGTCGGCGCGGGCGGTGGCGGCTCGGCGATCTCCGTCCCCGCCCCCAGCACCGCCTCGACCTCGGCGAGCCGCTTGTCGTTGGCCGGTCCCGATCCGTCGCACGACGTGGCGGTGTACGGCGCCGCGGCACCCGTGACAAGGAAGACGTAGGCGGTCCCGTTCTTGAGCTCACCGAGGCCGCAGGCTGCCGTGTCCTGATTGGTCACCACGGCGGTGTCCCGTTCGACGGTGCCCTTGAAGGTGTGGGTGGCGAGCACGGCGTACTCGAACTGCCGCTCGGTCTCGGTGACTCCCTGGACCTCGCCGACGAAGACGGCGTCGACCCGGGCGCTCTGTTGCTTGACGTCGACGGCGTCGCACTTGCAGGCGAAGGCGGGAGCGGCGGTGGCCAGCACGACGCCCGACATCGCGAGCAGCGCGGCGATCGCGAGCCGGGCAACGGTCATCAGCATGTGGTCACCCTAGCGAGAGCCCGAACAGCCGGCTCAGCACCTCGGCCACGCCGTCCTCGTCGTTGCTCGGGGCCACGTGGTCGGCCAGTGCCAGGACCGTCGGGTGCGCGTTGGCCATCGCGTAGGAGGTCCCCGCCCAGTCCAGCAACGGCAGGTCGTTGGGCATGTCACCGAAGGCGATCACCTCATCGGCCCCGATGCCGAGGTCGGCCGCGAGGCTGGACAGGGCCGTCGCCTTGGTCACGCCGTTGGCGCTCATCTCGACGAGGGCACCGACCGACGACCACGTGGTGGTGACGAGGTGCCCGACAGCGTCCTCGGCCTGGCGCCAGAACTCCTCCGCGTCCAGGGTGCCGTGCACCGCCAGCAGCTTGGCGACGTCGTCGCGGTAGATCGCGTCGAGGTCTCCCTGCGGTCGCTGCTCCTGGTCGTCGCGATGCCGGGGGAAGGCCGTCTCGCTCGCCCAGCCCTCACCGTGCTCGAGCGCGAAGGTCGTCCCCGGCACGGCGGCGCGCAACGTGGCCGCCACCTCCAGCCCCACCGCCCGCGGGACCGGCCGGACCGTCCGCACGGCACGCTCAGCGACGTCGTAGACGATGCCGCCGTTGCTGCAGATCGCCAGCCCGTGGCCACCGACGTCGGCCCACAGCTTCTCCATCCAGCGGATCGGCCGGCCCGTGGTGAAGACCACCGGGACACCGAGGTCGTCGAGTGCGGTGAGGACGGCCCGTGTCCGGGCGGTCACCGTGCCGTCGGAGTGCAGCAGGGTGCCGTCGAGGTCGGTGGCGACCAGGCGGGGTGGGGTCGCAGACCCCTCAGTCATCGGAGACGGCCATCCGGAGCGGCCGCACCATCACCAGGTCGCCGTCCTCGTTGGCACCGCGGAGTTGGGTGAACCCGCACTTGGCGAGCACGCGGAGGCTCGCTGCGTTCTCGGGCGAGACCGAGGCCCGCACGCGTACGCCGCAGGCGTCGGTCAGCGCCAGCAGCGCACGAACCGCCTCGGTGGCCACTCCACGACCTCGGCCGTCTGCGACCAGGCCGTAGCCGATCTCGACCTCGGGAACTCCGTCACCGCCCGGGCCGGCAGCCGGGGGTGGCGGTCCGAAGAACCCGATCGAACCGAAGACGACGCCGTCAAAGGTCCGGGAGACGTGACGCGGCCCCCAGGTGTCACCGCCGCTGCGGACCATGGAGGCCGCGTCGCGATCGTCCTGGCGCGGATAGTCCGGGTGCCACCTGTCGTCGCGCTGACCAGCCCTCATGCGGACGGCCTCGTCGAGGGAGATCAGGTCGAGGGAGAGCCGCTCGGTGGTGACCGTCGTGGGCAGGTTCACGGGAACCACCGGGACAGCTCCTGGGCAACACCGTCCTCGTGGACCGTTCCCGTCACGTCGTCTGCTGCGGCTCGTACTTCCTCGATGGCCTGGCCCATCGCCACGCCGCGGCCAGCCCACTCGAGCATCTCGATGTCGTTGCGACCGTCGCCGATCGCCAGCACGTCAGCGGACTCGAGGCCGAGCTCGTCGGCGACGCGCTGGAGTCCCGACGCCTTGTGGACCCCCTTCGGCGTGAGGTCCAGCCAGGCGGTCCAGCCGACGACGTAGCCGATGGAGTGCAGTCCGAGCTTGGCGGCGAGGTCCACGAAGTCGTCCGCCGTCGCCTCCGGGTCGCGGATGATGACCCGGCTGACCGGCTCGCCGACGATGTCGTCGACGTCGGTGATGATCATCTCGCCGGTGAGCTCGCCGTCGGGGAAGTGCCGGTTGACGCGGTAGCCGATGCCCCGCTCCTCCACCGCCACGAGGGCGCTGGGGTGGTGCTCGAGCACGGCCTTGACGGCCGGAGCCGCGTCGAAGGTCTCCTCGTGGATAACGTCGACAGGCGGGTAGCGCAGCACCACGGCGCCGTTGGACGCCACGATCCACAGCCGCTCGTCGTCACCGTCGTGCATGTCGAGCATGTCGGCGATGCGGGTCATGCCGTGGGGAGAGCGGCCGCTGGAGAGCACCACGCGCGCACCGGCGGTCGCCGCACGGTGGATGGCGGCGTACACCGCGGGGCGGATCTCCTCGTAGGTCTGGCCTTCGCCGTCGACCCACGCGAGCAGCGTCCCGTCGATGTCGAGCGCCACCAGGCGCGGTTGCCAGCCAGCCACGTCAGCAGTCACGTCAACGAGGCGCGACGGGGGTCAGGGCCTCGAGGCCGCCGAGGTAGGGGCGCAGCGCCTCGGGGACACGCACGGAGCCGTCAGCCTGCTGATGCGTCTCGAGGATCGCCACGATGGTCCGGGTGATCGCGGTGAGCGTGCCGTTGAGGGTGGCGACGGGGCTGTTGCCGTCGGCACCGCGCTGGCGGATGTCGAGGCGACGGCTCTGGAAGTCGGTGCAGTTGGAGGTCGAGGTGAGCTCGCGGAACTTGCCCTGGGTCGGGATCCACACCTCGCAGTCGAACTTGCGCTGGGCGCTGAGCCCGAGGTCGCCGGCGGCGACGTCGATGACGCGGTAGGCGAGCTCGAGCTTGTCGAGGAACTCCTTCTCCCAGTCGAGCAGGCGCTGATGCTCGGCGTAGGACTCCTCGAGCGTCGTGAGGACGAACATCTCCACCTTGTCGAACCAGTGGACCCGGATGATGCCCTTCGTGTCCTTGCCGTGCGAGCCGGCCTCCTTGCGGAAGCAGGGGCTGAAGGCGGCGTACCGCAGCGGCAGCTGCTCGACGTCGAGGATCTCGTCGGAGTGGTAGGCCGCCATCGGCACCTCGGAGGTGCCGACGAGGTAGAGGTCCTCACCCTCGATGCGGTAGACGTCGTCGGCCGCCTGACCGAGGAAGCCCGTGCCCTCCATCGCGCGCGGCTTGACCATGGACGGCGCGATGACCTGCGTGAAGCCGGCGTTGCGTGCCTGGTCCATCGCCATGTTGACCAGCGCGAGCTCCAGCTGCGCTCCGACGCCGGTGAGGAAGTAGAAGCGCGAGCCCGAGACCTTGGCCCCGCGCTCGAGGTCGATCGCCCCGAGCAGGCGGCCGAGCTCGATGTGGTCGCGGGGCTCGAAGTCGAACTCGCGGGGCGTACCGACGTGCTCGAGCACGACGAAGTCGTCCTCGCCGCCGGCCGGCGCCTCGTCCGCCGCGGGGTTGGGGATGGACTTCAAGGCGAGGTCCCACTCCACCTCCGCGGCGGCCTGGGTGGCCTCGAGCTCCTTCACCTCGGCCGAGAGCGCCTTGGTACGGCCCAGCAGCTCCGCCTTCTCCTCGCCCTGCGACTGGGCGACCTGCTTGCCGAGCGACTTCTGCTCGGCCCGCTTCGCTTCGTACGTCGCAATGGCACTGCGGCGGGCCTCGTCCGCGGCAAGGGCGCGGTCGACGACGTCGGTCGCCAGCCCACGCTTGACCTGGGCGGCGCGGATGCGGTCGGGGTCGTCACGGAGCAGGCGGGCGTCTATCACCCCTTCAGGTTAGTGGGGCGGGGACTGGGACCGCACCCGGCATACTGACCCGGTGCTCGACCGCCCCCGCTCCGTGTTCCTCGCCTGGGCAGCCGGCTTCGCCGCGCTGTTCGGTGTCCTTGCCTATGCCGTCACCCAACTCGACCGCTACCCGCTCGACGACCTCGATGCGTGGGGACGTGACGCCGAGGACTGGGCCGACGACCACAGCACGCTGCGGGTCGTGCTCCGGATCATCGAGGACGGCTTCGGCACGATCGGCATGGCCGTGCTCACCGTCGTCGTCGCCGGCGCACTGCTGATCAACAAGCAGCGGCGCGCGGCCATCTACTCCGTGGCGGTGATGGTCACCGTGTCGGCCATCACCACCGGCCTGAAGATCTGGCTCAGTCGCGACCGCCCCGACTGGCAGGACCCGACCGACACGTTGTCGAGCAAGTCGTTCCCGTCCGGTCACGCATCGGGCATGGCGGCCCTGGCGGGCATCTTGATCGTGCTGTCGGTGATGTTGCTGCGTCGGCAGAGCCTTCGTCGGGCGTCGTACACCGCCATCACCCTGCTGGTGGTGGCTGTCAGCCTCGACCGGATCCTGCTCGGCCGCCACTACCCCACCGACACCGTCGGCGGCACGTTGATCGGGGCGGTCTGCGCCATCGCGTGGCTGGCGATCTACAACCCGCTTCCACGCTCGCACGCGGCGAACATCGAGCCCCTGCCTGAGGTCTACTCCTCCCAGCGACGGCTGGCGGCGGTGCTCAACCCGATCAAGGTGGAGGACGTCGGCCAGTTCCGCGACCTCGTCAACGCCATGGCGGAGGAGTCCGGCTGGTCCGAGCCCCGCTGGCACTACACGACCATCGAGGACCCCGGCGCCGGGATGGCCGCCAAGGCGTCCGTCGACGGTGCCGACCTGGTGCTGGTCTGTGGCGGCGACGGCACGGTCCGGGAAGTGTGCGCCGAGCTCGCCGGGACCGGCATCCCGGTCGGTATCGTGCCCGCCGGTACCGGCAACCTGCTCGCGCGCAACCTCGACATCCCCCTCTACATCCGCTCGGCCATCGACGTCGCCCTGAACGGTCAGGACCGCGCGATCGACCTCGTCGACGTCAGCGGCGACGGCCTCGAGGACACGCACTTCATGGTGATGGCCGGCATGGGCTTCGATGCGGCCCTGATGGAGGGCGTCAACGACGACCTCAAGGCCAAGGTGGGCTGGATGGCATACGTCGTCTCGGGTCTCCGGTCCTTGCGGTTCCCGGCGGCGAAGTTCGAGATCCAGGTGGACGACCTGGAGATGACGACCCACCGGGCCCGGACCGTGGTGGTGGGCAACGTCGGTTTCCTCCAGGCCGGCATGCCCCTGCTGCCGGACGCATCGATCGACGACGGGCTGCTCGACGTCGTGATCCTTCACCCGAAGCGCTTCCTGTCGTGGATCCCGCTCGCGCTCCGCGTGCTCTCGAAGGGGCAGAAGTCGGACGAGCTCATCCACCGGCTCACCGGCGCCCGCGTGTCCATCCGCGCCTCGGCGGACACCCCACGCCAACTCGACGGCGACTCGGTCGGCGCCGGTCGTGAGCTCCGGATGGAGTGCGTGCACGGTCGGCTGCTGGTCCGCGTCCCGCGCTGAGCTCAGCCGCGGCCTGAGGTGCTCAGGGCCGAAGCGGTCGGTATGTCCCGGCGATGAGCACGGCCGCCGGGGTGAGAACGGGGAAGTGGGATCAAACTCCGGGTGCCGAATATCGCGGAGGGTAGCGCGCTCCACTCCTCACCGGCGGAGGTTGAACCTCACGTCCCCGTTGGGCAACCGGTCGACCTGGTATGCCGCATCGTGCGCGCGATGGTGGTGGTGACTGCAGAGCAGGACGGCGTTGACGAGGTCTGTCTCGCCCCCTGATGTCCACGGGACCCAGTGATGAGCTTCGGACCACGTCCCGGGGATGTCGCACCCCTCGGCGCGGCAGGTGCGGTCACGGATCAGCAGCGCCTTGCGCTGGGGCGAGGTGAAGATCCGGCGGGCGCGGCCCAGATCGAGGACCTCGGACTGCTCGCCGAGGACGGCAGGGAGGATCTCGGCGTTGCAGGCCAGCCGGCGGACGTCGGAGGCGGAGATCGTGTCGCCGGCGAGGTCGTCGCCCGGCACGAGTCCATCGCCCACCAGGGTGGCTGCGGCGACCTCGGCGCGAAGAGCCTCCAGGCTCACTGTGACGACGACGGTGGTGGCGTCTCCACCATGGAGCGGCAGCCGGGTGGGGTCGATGGTCTCGAGGAACTTGCACAGCGCCTCGCCCAGTCGGCGCGGGTAGGGCAACCGGGTGAAGGGGTCTCCCGTCGTGCCCGGGTCAATCTGCTCGGCCTTGCGCGGGTTGGCGAAGGCCCCGAGGTACGTCGCCAGGCGGGTCGCCGACGCATCCGGTAGCCGTCCCAAGAGCCGAGTGGTTCCGTCGCCCAGGCGACGCAGGGTGAGTCGAGTCTGGCTGCGCGCCTCGGCCTCGAGCTTCTCGAGCCGTCGTGCCTCCGCGGCGTCGACGAGGTCGGGAACCACGACCTCGAGGACGTGGCGGCCCAGGCGCGCGGGGCGAAGTCGGCCGCGTAGCCCACCAGCGTCTCCTCGGCCAGTCGCGTCACGTCGGCAGGCACGTCGTCGGTGATCGTCACCGCACACAGGCTCGCTCTCACCGTCCGGCGCTGGAGCAGGGTTTCGCCTGAGGCACCGGAGGTGGATGCCCGACGCAGGCATGCTTGAGGTGCCTGCGGCCGCTCAGCCAAATTGCAACCATCCAATCCCCATCCGCGTCTTGGTGTCGAACCGATGGAGGGCAACGATGGAGACACTGGTGAGAGCGGGGGTGGGCATGGGCGATCGAGCGCAGAGACGCGACGACGAGTTCGCGGAATACATGCACGCCCGACAAGCAGGGTTGCTGCGTACGGCGTACCTGCTGACCGGGGACCGGCACAGCGCCGAGGACCTGGTCCAGACGTCGCTGGCGAAGTTGTACCTGTCGTGGGACAGGGTCCACGACCGGGGATCGCTCGACGGCTACGTCCGGCGGATCATGGTCACCGAGTTCGCCTCCGCAGGGCGGAAGCAGGTCACCCTCTGGTGGCCGGCGTGGGAGTCGGCGGACACCATCGTCGCGATGGCCATGGAAAGCAACGTGATGACCTTGGTGCGGATGCGGGTCGACGGCACCCTCGAGGAGGTGGCCGACCCGGTCGACGCCAGCGAGGTGGCCGACGCCGCCTACTTCATCGGAGACAACCGAACCTCCCTGTGACACCTACGGCCGTGCGTGCGCGATCGCCTCGTCCTCCTCGGGCGAGAGCTGCTGCTCGCACGACCAGGCGGTGATCGACTTGGCGTACGTCCTTGCCTCGCTCCGGCCGTGGATCGAGGTGAGGACGACGCCGTTCCCGGCGTCGTCGAGGAGCGCGATGCTCCAGCTCAGGTGGCCGCCCACGTCGCCGAAGGCGTCGTAGCGCACGATGGAGAGGTGACGGAGCGCGTCGGCCGCCTCAACCTTGAGGGCTGCGACCTCCTGGCGGAGTCCGTGCACGTCCTCGGGCAGCGCGTCGACGGAAGGTCGCTTCGCCGTCGCCGTACGCCGCAGCGCGACCACGGCCAGGACGAGGGCCGCCGAGGCGGCGACCAGGGCGAGGACAGCGACGATCAGCACGGTGCCGACACTAGGCGGCACCTGAGACAACGGCCTCGCGACACGACCGCGCGTGGAAAGATCGCGACCGTGACCCCCGCCCCGCCAGCCCCGCCCTCCTCGCGCCCCAGGATCGCCTATCAGGGCGAGCCGGGAGCCAACTCCCACCTCGTGTGCCAGCAGCACTACCCCGACTGGGAGGCCGTCGCGTGCGCATCGTTCGAGGACGCCTTCGCGAGTGTCGAGGCGGGCGAGGCGGATCTCGCGATGATCCCGATCGACAACTCGATCGCCGGCCGGGTCGCCGACATCCACCACTTCCTGCCCACCAGCGACCTGCACATCGTCGGGGAGAGGTTCCTGCGCATCCAGTTCGCGCTGATGGCCGTCCCCGGAGCCACGGCCTCGTCGCTGCGCACCGTCCACAGCCACGTCCACGCCCTGGGTCAGTGCCGCGGCGTGATCCGCGAGCTCGGCCTCACCCCGGTCGTGTCGGGGGACACCGCCGGCGCTGCCCGCGAGGTCGCCGAGGCGAAGGACCCGACCCAGGCCGCGATCGCGCCCCCGCTGGCCGCCGAGATCTACGGCCTGGAGATCCTGCGCCGAGACGTGGAGGACGAGGAGCACAACACCACGCGCTTCATCGTGCTCTCCCGCGACTTCGACCAGGCCCCGCGCGACGCCGGCCACGTGGTCACGACCTTCATCTTCAACGTGCGCAACCTGCCGGCCGCGCTCTACAAGGCGCTCGGCGGCTTCGCCACCAACGGGGTGAACATGACCAAGCTCGAGAGCTACATGGTCGAGGGCCACTTCACCGCGACCCAGTTCCTGGCCGAGGTCGACGGCCACCCGGACGACCCGAGCGTGAAGAACGCGCTCGAGGAGCTGGCCTTCTTCACCACCGAGGTCAAGGTCCTCGGGGTCTATCCCGCGGACGAGTTCCGCAGCCGCTAGGAAGCGCGTCGGCCCTCAGGCGCCAAGCATGTCCTTGAGGGTCATCGCGTCGAAGGGGGCGTGGGTCCGCATGTCGTTGTCGAAGTAGACGTAGACATCCAGGCCGGCCGCGTCCCACGCGCGCACCTTGTCCGCCCAACGCGCCAATGCCTCGTCGCTGTAGCCGCTGGCGTAGAGCTCCTCGTCGCCGTGCAGCCGGACGTAGACGAGGTCGGCGGTGACCTCGTCGAACATCGGCCAGGTGCCGGCCGAGTCGGCGACGACCATGCCGATCCCGTGTGCTCGGAGCAGCTCGCAGAACTCCGGGGTCCGGAACGACTCGTGGCGCACCTCGAGCACGTGCCGCAGCTCGCGTTCGGAGGGCGTGCTGGTGTCGGCGCCCTCGACGAGGCGGTCCGGCTCGTGCAGCTCAACGGCCAGGGCCGCAGCCTGCGTCGTGGTCCGCGGGAGGACGTCGAAGAACGCGGCGAGGCGCAGCGGGTTGAAGGCCAGCTGCGGAGGAAGCTGCCACAGCAACGGGCCGAGCTGGTCACCCAGGGACAACAGACCCGTGGCGAAGAAGTTGGCCAGTGCAACCTGAGGATCGCTGAGCTTCTTCATGTGGGTGATGAACCGCGGCCCCTTGACGGCGAAGACGAAGTCGGCCGGCACGGCGGCGGACCAGCTCCGCCAGCTGGAGGGTCGCTGCAGCGAGTAGAAGCTGCCGTTGACCTCGACGGAGGTCATCCGCTCGGCGGCGTACTCGAGCTCACGACGCTGCACCAGCCCGTTGGGATAGAACGTCCCGCGCCAGCCGGCATAGCGCCACCCCGAGATGCCGACCCGGATCATCGGCCGCGCGCGTCGTCGTTCGTCATGTGGAGGGACTACCCCACACGCCTGCTCTGATGCCATGACCGCCCAGCGGCCGGACGGACAACGGCGCCCACCATGAGGCCATGGGCCAGATCGTGGACGCCGTCGCGTTCACATCGGCAAGGGCGTCAGCCCTTCACACCATCGACGGTGTCCATGCCCGGGCCGCCCCGCGCCTGGTCGGCCCCGCCGCCGCTGGTGACCTTGTCGTCACCACGGTTGCCGTTCAGCTGGTCCTTTCCGCCACCGCCGGACACGTTGTCGTCGCCGGTGTTGCCGACCACGCGGTCCTTGCCGCTGTTGCCACGGACGCGGTCGTTGCCGTCACCGCCCCTGATGCTGTCGTTGCCGGCGTCGCCGGTCACCTTGTCAGCGTCGCGACCGCCACTGACGGTGTCGTCGCCATCGCCCGCGGTCACCTCGTCGCTTCCGTGGCCGCCACGGATGACGTCGTCACCGGCGTCGCCGAACACCTCGTCGGAGTCACGACCACCGCGCACGTTGTCGTCGCCGTCGCCACCGTCCACCATGTCGTCGCCGTCGCCGGCGTTGATCACATCGTTGCCGCCGACTCCACAGATGACGTCGTTGCCACCAAGGGAGTTGATGGTGTCCGCGGCCGAGGTGCCGACGATCACGTCCTTGCCTGGGGTGCCCGTCGTGATCACGCCGGGCTGGGCCTGGATCGTGGCTCGCTCGCCTTCACACAAGGCGGGCAGCGGAGTGACCGTCACGGTGAAGGTCCCGGTTGACTTCCTGCCCTGCGGGTCCGTCGCGCTGCAGGTGACGGTCGTGACGCCGACCGGGAACACCGAGCCGGAGGCAGGCGTGCACGTCACCGGAACTGGCTGGTTGTTCCCGTCGACGGCCGAGGCGCTGAACGTCACGGCCGCACCGTTGGGGCCAGTGGCTTCCCTTTGCAGGTTGGCGGGCAGGGTGAGCGTGGGAGCGTCCCCGACGACGAAGTTCGCGACCGTGTTCGCCTCGGTGTGGGTCATGCACGCGGTCGGTGTCTGGTCGGCGATGTTCGCCGCAGCGGCCGCGGCGTCAGCCTTCGAGCCACGCAGCACGGCGTAGTTCAGGATCGATTTCGTCTCCCCCGCGCCTACCGTGATCTGGTGGGTCCAGAACGGGCCGTCGTCGCCGTTCACGAACACGTTGTCGATCATGGTGGCCGGGGCTCCCTTGCCCTGGAGCACGTGTCCGATCCGGGGGTCACGTGATGTGCCGTCGCCGGAGTAGTCCTCGAAGGTGCCGACCCACGTGTCGGTCACGCTGGAGGCCGTGTCTCCGCTCGAGCTATCAAAGACCACGGTGCCGCTGTCGGAGCCGAGGTTGTTCGCGACGGCCAGGGTGACCGTCGCGGCAGCGCCAGATGTGTTGGTGACGGTGTTCTTCCAGCGGGCGTAGCCCGCGTCAGCCGGGACGAAGACGGAGCGTGTCACGGTGACGGGTCCGTTGGTCTGCACCGGGTAGTCGAGCTGGCGACCGCCACAGCTTGTCGTGGGATCAGCACCGAGCTCGTTGTAGGGCACGAGCGCCTCCGGGTCAACCGGCGTGCCGACGAACGTGGAGAGCGAGTTGTAGCCGTCGAAGGCATCGCTGAGCGAGGTGACGGTCGTGCCACCCATCTCCGTCGAGGCGACGACGGGATTCAGGAAGCTGGCCTCGCTTGCGGCGGCGCTCATGCTGCTGGTGGTGGAGTAGTCGATGTTGGTGTTGAGGAACCAGGTCGCTCCGACGCCGTCAGTCAGCTCGGCGTCTCCTGAGCCCTGGGCGACGACGGGGCCGTCGCCGGCAACGGCTCCCTGGGAGACCTTCTTGCCCTGGGCGAACTTGTCCTCCTCAGCGGAGGAGGGAGACGCGGCCACCAGGGCCGCAGCAGGCAGGGAAATGGCACAGATCGTGGCTACGCTCAGCAGCGTGCGGCGACGCCGCTGCAGTTGGTTGACTCGCATGGGATAGAATGCCTCTCGTCAAACGGCGCCCGAAAATGACCGCCCGGTGCGACTCGCCGTTTTTGCATACTGGCACCGACTTGATCAATCTGTATGGTTTTCAAGCACAAAATAACCGTCGGTGTCGAGGTTGTGCCAGCGGATCCCCACGCGACGGGCGTCGTCCACGATCGCGACCGAGTGCACGTCCCCTGAACCCGCCTCCAGGGTGAGAGTGTGCTCGACCGTTCCAGAGGCGAGGTCCACGACTGCCAGACCGTGGCGCGGCTTGTGCGGTGGTATCCGGGCGATCGGCAGTCCTGCGTAGGGGCCCTCGTCCGGCGGCATGCTGCACCCGACGATTGCTCGGCCAGCGACGAAGGCGAGTCCCCTCGCCAGGCCCGGGAGTGCAACCACGCGCGTGGTCGCCCCCGTGCCACGGTCCAGGCGGAGCAGCTCACCCGTCCCAGCGTTGGCGACGTAGAGCTGGCTGTCGTGCAGCCGGGGCGAGCTCGGCAACGACAGCCCGCGCGCGAGGACCGACCCGGATCGAACGTCGACGACGACTCCACCTTCGGCGACGACCCCCAGCCAGCCGGCAGGCTCGTCCGTCTCTGCCGCACACGTCACGTAGGCGAGCTCGCCCTCCTCGTCCAGCGCGAGCCCGGTCACGTGGCAGCGCTCCTCCGCCACGTCCTGGGAGACGAAGGGCGGGCGATAGACCAGGTCGAAGTTCAGCCGGTCGCCCAGGGTGGCGACCCCATTGCACAGGGCGGTCGTGAACAGCACGCGGCCACGGCCGTCCACGGCGATGTCGCGCACGCCGATGAACCCGGTCGTGTGGGAGCGCTGGTTGATCAGCAGCTGGTCCTCGCCGGCGGGCCCCGCGGCTCCGTCCAGCGCATCTCGCAGGTCGTGCAGCTGCCACCGGCTGGCGGCGTACAGCGATCTGCCCGGCCCAGCGGCGACACCCATCACCACATCCATCTTCAACTCGTCGACCACGAGCCGGGACCCGTCCACGCCAAGCGTCAACAGCTTGTCCCCCGTGCTGACCATGAGGCTCGTGCCCGCCGCCGCCAGCCAGCTGACGAAGTCCGCCGAGGGCGAGGCGTTGATGGAGAGCACCGAGACCAGACCGGATCCGACGGCTCGTGGCGGAGCCGGGGCAGTCCACTGAGGCCTGGCTCTCCCAGTCGTCGCAGTCTTGCTGGCCTTCCCAGCCTTCTGGGGCTTCCCCTTCATGACGGCACCTCGCTGAACCTGAACTGGGTGGCAATCTCGTCGGACCTCAGACCCAGGGCAGCCGGTCGGCGTACTCCCGGGAGAGCCATGACCTCGAAGAGCTCTCGGGCGACACCGTCCACCTGCAGCCACTCGACGACCTCGCCGGAGTTGAGGTCCACGACGAAGATGCCCAGGCGCGGAGGCCATCCGCGCGATGCCAGCCGGTCCTCGAGGGCCAGGCCGGAATAGATGTCGCCGTGCCGGGGCTTGGAGGTCCCCACGACGGCATAGTTGCCGACGAAGCAAAGCCCTCGGGCGAAGCCGGGCAGGGCGGCGACGGGCTCGAACCGGCCACGCTCGAGGTCAATGTGCCCGAGCTCGCCGGTGCCGGCGTTGGCCACCCACAGCTTGTCGTCGTGCCACCGCGGGGAGTGGGGCATGGACAACCGTCGAGCGATGATCTCGCCCGACGCGACGTCGATGATCGTGCCGCCGTCGCGTCGATCAGCGCGCCACCCGTCCACCTCGGCCGAGGTGGAGACGGTGGTGACCGCGTCAGCCCGGCCGCCGCGCATCGCCAGCCCGTTGAGGTGGCAGCGGTCGTTCGGTGCGGGGCCGGGCAGGAACGGCGGCCACCACACCGGCTGGAAGGAGTGCGTGGGGCTGACGCGCGCGAGACAACCGAAGCGGGTGTTGACCATCAACACCCGACCGTCCCTCTCCACCCCGAGGTCGTGGACGTTGACGTAGCCGGTGGTTGACCGCTCCATCGGCACGTAGAGACGGTCATGGCCGGTCTCGGTCCGTTCGCCCGGAGACAGCACGTTCTGCAGCCGCCAGATCTCCCGTCGCGTGCCGACGTGGATCGCGTCGCGGACCGGATCGTGCGCGATGCCCATGGCCTTGTCGAAGGTTCGCTCGAAGACCGCGATACCGCCGGCGTCGTCGAGACCGACGAACATCAGCTTCGCCGGCGGCAGGGCGAAGACCAGCGACGCGTTCGCCTCGTGCAACCAGGTCTCGAACCCTTCCGAGATCCTCAGCGGGAGCTCTTCGTTCGTGGCCTCCCGGTCCGTCATGGCCGCAACCCTGCCACACGCGGGGCCTCCATCACGGCCAGCGGGTGATCCTGACGGTGAAGCGTCGCGCAGTGCGCGCACCGCTGGCATCCACAGCCACGAGCCGCACGGCGTAGGTGCCTGCCTCGGTCGGTCGACCTGCGATGGCCAGGCGTCCGGCCTTGCGGCGTACGACCGTGAGGCCGGGCGGTAGTGCGCCCGACTTCTTCCAGGTCACCAGGCCCTCCGCTCCCTGAGTCACCACGCTCGCGACGTAGCGGTCACCCACCCGCCCGGCCGGGAGACGCTTCGCGGAGGTGAAGGAGAGGGGGCGGTGACGGGTCACCGTGAGCGTGACGGTCGTGGTCGTGCTCGACTGACCGCTGGCGACGGTGACGGGCACGACGTAGGTCCCGGGGAGCGCGACGGAGCCGGAGACCAAGCCGGTCGACGACAGCATGACGCCCGCGGGGACGCCGGTGGCCGTCCAGGTGAAGCCCCCGGTACCGCCCCGGGCGACCAGCTGTGCCGAGAAGCCCGTGCGGGTCCTGACAGCGATGTTGACCGGATCCGCGGCGACGGCCGGTCGGGTCGTCGGGGTCGTGGTCGGCGCGACGGGCACCTGCGCGGGAGCGACCTCCACGACGAAGGAGGTCGTGGCGACGTCCCCGGTCACGTCAGTGACCGTCAGGGTGACGGGGGTCGAACCAGCAGTCGTGGGCGTGCCGGAGAGGGCGGCGGAGGCGGGGTTCAGTGCCAGCCCCGGGGGCAGAGCGGACATCGCAGCCCACGAGTAGGGCTGGGTCCCCCCGGCGGCAGCTGCGGGTGTCGCCGAGTAGACCATCCCGACGGTGCCCGACACGGGTGCGGTGGACGTGGCGGCCAGGTCCTCGGCGATCGACGCGTCGTTGCCGAGCGCGACGCGGTAGTTCCCCAACGACGCATAGTCACTGTAGTTGCCCGCAGTCGTCGGGTTGCCGCTGCCGACTCCGTCGACCACGGCCGTGTAGACCGCCGCGGTCTCCGGCAGAACGGCGCTCCAGATGGCGCCGAGCCCACCTGCCACGGACGAGCTGGTGCGGACCACGGCGGGGTCGACGTAGGCGATGCTCGCCCCGGATCCATCCAGGATCCGTAGCCCGATGTCGAGGTCTGGGAAACCGGGACCGGGGGTGGCCTCGATCGTCGTCATGCCGGCACCGACGAACGTGAACGCGTCGCGGTCCGCCCGGGTGGTGATGACTCCCTCGAGGGACACGTCCCGGCTCAGCACGGTCGCCCCGACCTGGGTGCCCTGGTGGTCGTCGACCCGGAGCGGGAGGTGGCCGGCGATGATGCTCAGGTCGTCCTCGGTGTTCGTGGCGCCGGGATACTCCCCGGCCGACCAGTGGGTGACCGGTTGGCCGTTGCCGGTGCCCATGATGGGTGCCCACGGGGGCGATCCGGAGTAGTAGGTGGAGGCGTTGACCCCGTCGTGCCCCAGGCCGAGATTGTGGCCGGCCTCGTGCGAGGCGGTCTCGCCCACGCGCTTGCCGTCGGTGGTGCTCCCGTTGGTGAACACCCACGCCGGTTGGTAGTAGCCGTGGTCGCTCGTACTGCTGAACGTGTCCACATAGGCGACGCCACCGCACCGGCAGTCGTCGTAGATCGGGCCTCCGCCGCTCACGAGCACACGTGTCCCGTAGATGAGATCGGCGGGCCCGCTCCGCTCGATCGCACCTGGCACCGGCGTCTTCGTGCTGACGTTGACGTCGAAGGGGGCGAAGTCCTCGGCGACCGTCTGCCACGCCCGCTGGATCTGGGTCAGCTCGGCGTCCGAGAAGTTGGTGTCGACCGGTGCGGAGAGGGAGTACGGCGCAACAGCGAGCACCGGTTGCTCGTAGGTCTCGTTCCAGCCGGTGCCGGTGACGGTCTCCCCGTCGAAGTCGAGGTAGATCGTCTTCGTCGCTCCGGGCTTCGACTCCAACGCGAACGCCGCGGACAGCGGCCCCGGGTCGGTCGCCGCGCCGGATTGCGCAGCCGTCACCGACTGCCCGGAGACCGCCAGATGGTCGGTGCTCCCGTCCGTGGTGGCCGACGGGGCAGTCCGTTCGATGTGGAAGGCGCGCCCGCAGGTGTCCAGCCACAGGGTGCGATCCCTCGACACCTCGGCGGAGAGCTCACGCACAGTCAGGTCGTTGACCTGGGCAAAGGCCACCAGAGCGTCTGTCGATGCCGCCTTGACCTCGGAGCCGCGGGCGGCCCGGTCGAGCAGCGGGACCCGGCACCCATCAACCGTCCCCGAGGACTCCGCGGCAGCGCCGGCGGCGGCGGCAGGCTCGAAGCCGCTGGCTGGGGCTGACGACAGCCCGCCGGTCGACACGGCCAGGGCGACGAACAGAGCGGTCAGACGCTGCGACGCGTGGGCGGGCACAAGGGGACCTATCGGTTGGGGGCCCCTGATCGTATGGGCGGGGCACCGGCACCGGCAGGCGTTTCGCGCATCCTGCTGCCGCTGGACGATAGGTTCGGCGGGTGGACGACAACCGCACCGCCGACCTGGGCTTCGCCCGGATCGACTTGGACCGCGCGGCCCGCACCGGTGATCCCGAGGTCGTGTACGGCGCCGGCAAGACCCCGGAGCAGGTGGTCGCGATCCTGACCACCCTGCACGAGCGCCATCCCGACCGCGCAGTCCTCGCCACCCGGCTGAGCCCCCAGGCGATGGACGCGGCTGAGGCCGCCGGCGCCGAGGTCCATCGCGTGGCCCGCGC
>NZ_JAOPXV010000042.1 GCF_025964975.1 Nocardioides sp. | reverse complement strand
CGACGTACCAGCCACGCGTGAGAAGCCCGATCAGTTACGCTCGGTCATCGAAGTAAACCTCAACGGCTGCTACTGGATGTCGCAGGCCTGCGGGCGGGTCATGGAGCCCGGGTCCAGCATCATCAACATCTCCTCGATCCTCGGCATAACGACGGGCGGCCTGCCGCAGGCCGCGTACTCCGCCTCCAAGGCCGGCCTCGGCGGCCTCACCCGCGACCTGGCCCAGCAGTGGACGGGCCGCAAGGGCATACGGGTCAACGCGCTCGCGCCTGGCTTCTTCGCCTCCGAGATGACCGAGACCTACCCCGACGGCTACCTCGACCTCGCCCTCCAGCGCGTGCCTGCGGGTCGCAAGGGCGACCCGGCGGAGCTCGCTGCCACCGTCGTCTTCCTGGCCTCGGAGGCCGCCGGCTACATCACCGGTCAGACCCTGCCCGTGGACGGCGGCATGACCATCGCCTAAGCGTCAGGAGGTCCGGGACGAGGCCGCCTCGACCAGGCCACGGAAGAGGCCGGCGTCGGCAGCCATCTCCGGGTGCCACTGAACCGCGACGCACAGTCGATCGCCCGCCGCCTCCATCGCCTCGACGAGGCCGTCGTCGGCCCACGCGGTGGCCGTGAAGCCGGGGTGCTCGCGCACCGACTGGTGGTGGTGGCAGTGCACGGTGAGCGAGGTGCCCAGCAGCGAAGCCAGCCTGCTGCCCGGCGCCAGCGACACCGGGGTCTCGCCGAAGAACCCCGGGACCGGGCTGTGGCGGTCGTGGTCGACGAGGTCCGGGACGTGCTGGTCGAGCACTCCCCCGGCCTGGACCGCCATGACCTGCATCCCCCGGCACACGCCGAGCACCGGCAGGCCCTGCTCGTCGGCGGCCTCGAGGAGGGCGACCTCCCAGGCGTCACGGTCGTCGCGCCAACTGGTGGTGCGCTCGTGCGGCTGCTCGCCGTACCGCTCCGGTGAGACGTCCGCCCCACCGCTGATCACCAGTGCGTCGAGCCTGGCCAGGACGGCGCCAGCCGCTTCGGCGTACGGCGACGTCGGCGGCAGCAGCACGGGCACACCCCCGACAGCCTCGATCGACCGCGCGTAGGTGGTCGGCAGCAGGTCGGCGGACTGGTCCCACACACCCCACCGCGCCTGCTCACGGTAGGTGCTGAGCCCGATAAGCGGCCTGGTCACCACGACCTCGCCTCAGAGGGGAGTCACGTAGGCGCCGGAGATCCCACCGTCGACCAGGAACGTGGACGCCGTGATGAAGGACGACTCGTCGGAGGCGAGGAAGAGGACCGCGTTGGCCATCTCCTCGGGCTCGGCGAACCGCCCCATCGGGACGTGCACGAGGCGCCGCGCGGCGCGCTCGGCGTCGGTGGCGAACAGCTCCTGGAGCAGCGGGGTGTTCACCGGTCCGGGGCACAGGGCGTTGACCCGGATGCCCTCCCGCGCGAACTGGACGCCGAGCTCACGACTCATCGACAGCACGCCGCCCTTCGAGGCGGAGTAGGAGATCTGCGAGGTGGCAGCTCCCATCACCGCGACGAACGACGCCGTGTTGATGATCGAGCCCCTGCCCTGCTCGAGCATGTAGGGCAGGACGGCCTTGCAGCAGAGGTAGACGCTGGTGAGGTTGACGTCCTGCACCCGGCGCCACGCATCCAGGTCGGTGTCGAGGATCGAGTCGTCCTCGGGCGGGGAGATCCCTGCATTGTTGAACGCGATGTCGACCGATCCGTGGGCGTCCTTCGCCGCCCGGAACAGCGCGTCCACGTCGTCCTTGCTCGTCACGTCCACATGGACGTAGGTGAGGCCCAGCTCGCCGGCGAGCTCGTCGCCACGAGCGTCGTCGAGGTCGCCGATGACGACCTTGGCTCCCTCTTCGACGAACCTGCGCACGGTGGCGAGCCCGATCCCTGAGCACCCTCCCGTGACGACGGCGACCTTGCCGTCGAGGCGTCCGGTCATGACTGCTCCCTCACTTCTTCCTGGGCGATGAACACGTTCTTCTCCTCCGTGAAGGCTGCGGGGGCGTCGGGGCCGAGCTCGCGCCCGAGGCCTGACTGCTTGTAGCCCCCAAAGGGAGTCCAGTAGCGCACGGCGGAGTGCGAGTTGACGCTGAGGTTGCCCGACTCGACGCCGCGTGCGACGCGCAGGGCGCGGCCCACGTCGCGGGTGAAGATCGAGCCGGACAGACCGTACTCTGTGTCGTTGGCGAGCCGGACCGCCTCCTCCTCGTCGTCGAAGGCCATCACTGCCACGACGGGGCCGAAGACCTCCTCGCGCCAGATCGGCATGGCCGGGTCGTCGGCCAGCACCACGGTCGGCGGGACCCAGAAGCCGTCGGACTCCGGGACCGTCCCGGTGAAGGCTGTCTCGACGCTGTCGAGGTAGCCGCGCACGGCTTCCTTCTGCTTGGCCGAGACGAGGGGCCCCATCTCGCTCTCCGGATCGGCGGGGTCGATCACCTTGAGGGCCTTGACCGACGTCTCGAGCCGGCCAAGGAACTCGTCGTACGCCGAACGCTGCACCAGGATCCGGGAGCGCGCGCAGCAGTCCTGTCCGGCGTTGTCGAAGACGGCGTACGGCGCAGTCGCGGCCGCCTTCGCGATGTCCGCGTCGGCGAAGACGATGTTGGCGCTCTTGCCCCCGAGCTCAAGGGTCACCCGCTTCACTTGGTCGGCGCATCCCCGCATGATCTGCTTGCCGACCTGGGTGGACCCGGTGAAGCAGACCTTGCGCACCAGTGGGTGTGTCACGAAGCGCTCGCCGACGACGGAGCCCTTGCCGGGGATCACCGTCAGCACGCCCTCGGGCAGGCCCGCCTCGAGCGCCAGCTCACCGAGCCGGATCGCGGTCAGGGGCGTGAGCTCTGCGGGCTTGAGCACGACCGTGTTCCCGGCTGCGAGTGCGGGACCGAACCCCCAGCCCGCGATCGGCATCGGGAAGTTCCAGGGCACGATGATGCCGACCACGCCGAGCGGCTCGTGGAAGGTGACGTCGATGCCGCCGGGCACCGGGATCTGCCGGCCGAACAACCGCTCCGGTGCGGCCGAGTAGTAGTTGAGGACGTCGCGGACGTTGCCCGCCTCCCAGCGGGCGTTGGCGAGGGTGTGGCCGGCGTTGCGCACCTCGAGGTCGGCGAGCTCGTCGAGGTGCGCGTCGACGACCGCGGCGAAGGAGCGCAGCAGGCGGGCGCGCTCCCCCGGGGCGACGTCACGCCACGCTGGGAAGGACTCGTGCGCCCGCTCGATGTGGGCGTCGGTCCCCTCCACGGTCGCCATGGCCACGTCCGTGACGGGCTGGGCGGTGGCGGGGTTGACCACGGTGAAGGTCGTCATGTCACAGCCTCTCGAAGCCGCGGCGCAGCTCCCAGTCGGTGACGGCGGCGTCGAAGGCGGCGAGCTCGACGTCGGCCATGTTGGTGTAGTGGTCGACCACCTCACCGCCGAGCGCCTTCCTGGCGATCGCCGAACCCGCGAACGCCTCCCGTGCATCACGCAAGGTGGCCGGGACCTTGGGCAGCTCGGAGACGTAGGCATTGCCCTCCAGCGCCGGTCCCAGCTCCAGCCCCTGCTCGATCCCGTGCAGCCCGCCGGCGAGCATCGCGGCCAGGGCGAGGTAGGGATTCACGTCTCCGCCGGGCACGCGATTCTCCATCCGGGCACTGGGCCCGCGGCCCACCAGCCGGACGGCACAGGTGCGGTTGTCCTCCCCCCAGGCGATGGTCGTCGGCGCGAACGAGCCGTCCGCGAACCGCTTGTAGGAGTTGATGTTGGGGGCGTACAGCAAGGTGAAGTCGGGCATGGTCGCGAGCACGCCGGCGATGAACTGGTCGTAGAGCTCAGACCGGTGGTCGTCCTCCCAGAACACGATCTCGCCGTCTGCGCCGCGCAGGGACAGGTGGATGTGGCAGGAGTTGCCCTCGCGCGCGTCGTACTTCGCCATGAACGTCAGCGACTTGCCGTGCTGGGACGCGATCTCCTTGGCGACCGTCTTGTAGACGGCGTGGTTGTCGGCCGAGACGAGCACCTCGTCGTAGAGGAAGCCGATCTCGTGCTGCCCGAAGTTGCACTCCCCCTTGGCGCCCTCGACGTTCATGCCTGCGGCGTACATCGTGTTGCGGATGTCACGCAGCAGCGGCTCGACCCGCGTCGTCCCGAGGATCGAGTAGTCGACGTTGTACTGGTTGACGGGCGTCAGGCCCCGATAGTCGGCGTCGTGCGCCTCCTCGTAGCTGTCCTCGAAGACGATGAACTCCAGCTCCGTCCCCGCGAGCGCCACGAACCCCTGCTCGGCGGCCCGCTCGAGCTGGCGCTTGAGGATGCTGCGCGGTGACTGCGACACCGGCGAGTGGTCGGGCCACACGAGGTCGCACTGGACCATCGCGGTGGCGGGGAGGTGGGTGAGCAGGCGGATGGTCTCGAGATCGAGGACGAACTCCATGTCGCCGTACCCCCGGTCCCACGACGTGATCGCGTAACCACCGACGGTGTTCATGTCCACGTAGACGCCCAAGAGGTAGTTGCACCCCTCGGTCCCCTGCTCCAGGGCCACGTCGAGGAAGAACTGGCCGTGGAGCCGCTTGCCCTGCAGCCGGCCCTGCATGTCGGTGAAGGCCACGACCACGGTGTCGATCTCCCCGGCCTCGATGCGGCGCTTGAGGTCGTGGACCGTGAGGTGCCTGTCGTTGCGAGTCATGTGTGCCCCTTATCCGAGAAGACCGCGCAGCAGCGCAGCCGTGTCGTCGCAGTGCTGTTCCATCGCGCGCCTGGCTCTTGTCGGCTCCCCGTCGAGGATGGCCTTCACGATCGCCCGGTGCTGGTGGCTGGAGTGTTCGATGTTGACGTCCAGCACGGGGATCGCCTGGAGCATGTCGTGCAGGCAGGACTGGACCTCGGTGACGGACCTGATGGTCATCGGCGACGCGGTGACGCTGGCGATGGCCAGGTGCAGGCGCGAGTCCGCCTGACGGTGGACGGCGGAGTCGACTGCCTCGTCGACCGCGGCCAACGAGGTGGTCAGCAGCATGCGGTCGGACGCCGAGATGCCGCGACTCGCCGCTACGTGGCAGGCCCCCGGCTCGACCACCCGACGGAAGGTCAGGCAGTCGAGCAGCTGTTCCTTGCGATCGGCGAGTCCCGCCGATCCGTCCCCCACTGGTGCTTGCGGGCGGTAGGAGACCACCGTCCCGCCGCCCCGGCCCCGGGTGGTGCGGACCATGTCCGCCTGCCTGAGGGCGGCGATCGCCTCCCGGAGGGTGGCCCGGGAGACGCCCATCCGCTCGGCCAGGTCGCGCTCGGTGGGCAGCGCCGACCCGTTGGGGAAGACACCGAGCCGGATCGCGGTCGCCAGCTGCTCGACGCAGCCCTCGAACGCGTGGTGCCCCCGGACGGGACGGAGGACGACATCGCCCAGCTGATCCGAGGCTCGGGCAAGGTTCATGGCCGCCCGACTCAGGGGACTTCAGCCGGGTCGATCGTGCGGATCGGGCCCTTGAACCACTTCTTCGCCGACACCTCCCACCAGATCGTGATGGCGATGAGCACGCCGATCACGACGATCGGGGCGTAGTTGACGAACTTCCAGGAGAACAGCTCGTCACCAGGCATGCCCCCGCGATAGCTCGGCATCATCAGGAACAGGGACACGATCACGATCTCGGCGACGGCGAGCGGGTTCATCCACTTGTACTTCTCACCGTTGTGCCACTCGCCGCGCTCGAAGTTCTCCCCGTGCTTCCAGCGAAGGTAGATCGGGATCGCGAAGGAGAGGTAGAGACCCTGGACCGCGATCGAGGTGACAGCGAAGAACGCGATCGGCACGATGATGGGCGCGTCGGCCGTACCGATGTTCACCTCGACCAGGGCGGGCAGCGTGACAAGGACGCTGATCGCAGCGACCAGGAGTACGGCGTTCGCGGGGACCCGGTTGGACGAGAGCTTCGACCAGAGGTGCGATCCGGGGACGGCGCGGTCACGGCTGAAGGCGTAGGTCATCCGGGACGAGGACGTCATGCAGGACACGGCACAGAACAGCTGCCCTGCGGACGAGATGAACAGCACCGTGCCGGTCCAGTTGGCCCCGAGGGCGGCGTCGAAGATCGGTAGGACGCCACCTGCGCCGAGCGCGTTGTCCGGGTTGCCGTCGGCGCCGTTCGGGACCGCGAAGACGATGCACATCAGCAGGATGTAGCCGCCGATCGCGGAGTAGAGGATCGACTGCCAGATGCCCTTCGCGGCACCCATCGAGGCACCCTTGGTCTCCTCGCTCAGGTGGGCGCAAGCGTCGTAGCCAGTGATCGTGTACTGCGTGAGCAGGAACCCGAACGGGATCACCGCGAAGAAGAAGATGAAGCTGGAGACGCTGCCGTCGGAGTAGCCCGAGTTGTTGATCCGCTCGGTGAAGGCGTAGTTGATGCTCTGGTGCTCGTCGGGGACGAACAGCAGGATCAGCACGATCGCCAGGACACCCGCCACGTGCCACCAGACCGAGACGTTGTTCATGATCGCCATCAGGTGACCGCTGAAGATGTTGAGCACCGAAGCGATCGCCAGCACCACCAGGAAGATGACGAAGACTCGGGTGAGCGAGTAACCCTCCGCCCAGGAGCTCGAGAACGCGCTGATCGTGAAGTCGATGAACGTGGCGCAGCCATAGGCCACACCCGCGGTGACGGCGATCAGCCCGATGAGGTTGAGCCAACCCGTGTAGAAGCCGGCCCGTGGGCCGCCCAGCTTGGCTGCCCACCAGTAGATGCCGCCCGACGTGGGGTAGGCGGAGACCAGCTCGGACATCGTGAGGCCGATGACCAGGATCAACGCGCTGATGATCGGCCACGACCAGGAGATGGAAACTGGGCCACCGTTGTTCCAGGCCGCCGCGAAGTTGGTGAGACAGCCGGCCAGGATCGAGATGATCGAGAAGGAGATGGCGAAGTTGGAGAAGCCCGACCAACTCCGGTCGAGGTCCTGGCTGTAGCCCATCTCCGCCAGGCGCCTGCTGTCTGCGTCTGTCTCCACGTGCCGATCGCGCGATTCTGTGCTCATGACCTTGCCTCTCCCTGGTCGAAACTTGCGGCAAGTGTGATGTGGCTCACCCAGACTGTCAATGGCATGACCTTAGACCTTTAACCGCGCGGCTCCCGGCATGCCGCAAGGCCGGTGTCCCTCGAGAGGAGGGCACCGGCCTTGCGTGGGCGGAACGTCAGTGGCTGGTGGCGGTGGAGCCGGTTCCCGTGTGGGAGTGCTCCAGAGCCTTGCGGCCCATCAACCCCAGCCCGATCATGGCGAGACCGAGGACGAAGTGCAGCCAGTCGTCGGCGCTGTTGAGGGGCACGAAGTTCGCGCCACTGGTCTTGTCGATGACCAGGCCGTAGAGCCAGAGCACCAGATAGATCGCCCCGCCACCGATCAGGTAGGAGATGGCGCCCCTCGTGGTCCGGGACATCGCCAGACCCGCCACTCCGAACAGCAGGTGGACGATGTTGTGGAGGATGGAGACCTGGAAGATTCCCAGCAGCTCGGCCCGGCTCTCGTGGCCGGCGAACTCCATCGCGTCGTAGTTCGTCGTGATGCCCGGGATGAAGCCCAAGATCCCGACGAGGAGGAAGACGGCACCGACTGCCTTGGCTGCGAGCCGAACAGTCTTGCCTCGGTCGTGCGCGTCGTGAGTGTGGTCGCTCATCGCTCTCAGATCTCCTTTGTGTACGTCGGATCTGTCGATCCACCTGCGGTGCAAAAAGGCTAACGCTCGGACGGACGCCTTCTCCTCACCCGAAGGGCTGGCATGTGTGGGCGGGCCGACGGGTACGAGCGGCCCCATGAGGACCTGTGTCGCTGCGACCAGCAGCTGGACGGACCCCGACGGCTTCCGCTCGCCCGCAGGTGAGGTGCACGCCTGGCACCCCGGGACCAACCAGACCCTCTGCGGGCTCTCCCTGCACAGGTCCCAGCTCCGGCGCTTCTCCCACATCGAGTGGCCGGACGTCCAGCCGGCCACCGGCCGAGATGCCGACCGGGTCGCCGAGGTGTGCCGACGGTGTGCGGCCGCCATGGGCGAGCGCCGGGACAGCAAGCCCTGGACCCGAACCAATCCGCGACCCTGACACCTCGCACTGATCCCCGGCTACGCCCCGCCCAGCACTGACGCACCTCGTGGTGGGGCCGTGGAGAAGTGCAGAAATCTGACGACGATACAGAAAGGACCCCGGTCATGGTGGTGCAATCGGGAAATCTGTTGTCAACTGTCCTCGGCCAGCCCGTGTGACGCGAGTCATGCGCGCCGGTCCCAACGTGTCATCTCGGGATCTAGGGGACTTACCTTGTTCAGACAACGTCAATGGGGCCGCGCGCGCATCTCGCTCGCGGCGCTCGCAACCGGCACCCTCCTGACCGGAGGCCTCGCCGCACCTGCTCTGGCAACACCGGACGACACATCGACCGAGCCGCCGAAGACGGTGGAGAAGTCCGACAAGCTCGGCGCCGCTGACCGCGAGCTCCTCGCTGAGGCCCTCGCCGCCGGCGACAGGACCGTCACCGTCATGTTCGTGGCCGAGAAGGGCTCCACGGCGCAGGCACGCAAGCAGGTCAAGGCCCTGGGTGGTTACATCCGCTACTCGGCCGGCAAGCTCGGCTACTTCAGTGCCGATGTTCCCGTCAAGGCAGTGACGAAGGCGGTGGCGCCCGACGCTGTGGTTGCGGCTGACCTCGACCAGGTCATCCCGCTCCCGGACGTCGAGGTCAACGGTCAGGCCGCAGCCGCTGCCGCGGGTCCGGGCGCGACGACCCCGGACAACAACCCCTACATGCCGACCAACGAGACGGGGGCCATCGCCTTCCGCGCCGGGCACTCGCGGTGGGACGGGCGAGGTGTCACGATCGGCATCCTCGACTCGGGCATCGACCTGGCTCACCCTGCCCTGCAGAAGACGTCCACCGGTGAGCGCAAGATCACCGACTGGTTCACCGCCACCGCACCCTCCGAGGGCGACGGCACCTGGCGGGCCATGCTCACCTCAGTCACGCCGACCGACGGCACCTTCGCCGGATCCGGACTGACGTGGAAGTCCCCGAACGGCACCTTCAAGTACAACCGCTTCACCGAGTCGACCACCAACGTCGCCGGCGGCGAGGTCCTCGGCGACGTCAACCGGGACGGCGACACCACCGACCGCTGGGGCATCCTCTACGACGAGACGACCCACGACATCATCATCGACGTCGACCAGGACCTCGACTTCACCGACGAGCGGGTCCGCCGGCCGTACGCCGAGAAGTTCCAGGTCGGCACGTTCGGCACCGACAACCCCGCCACCGACGTCGTCGAGGCCATGCCTTTTGTCGTGGACTACAAGGAAGACGTGCCGCTGGCACCCTTCGGCCTGCCCGGCACCACCGACTTCGTCGACATCGGGATCGTCTCCGGCGCGCACGGCTCGCACGTCGCCGGCATCACCGCCGCCAACAACATGTTCGGCGGCGCGATGGACGGCGCTGCTCCCGGCGCCAACCTGGTCGCAGCACGGGCCTGCTCCTTCGGTCCCGGCTGCACCGCGGTCGCCCTGACCGACGGCATGGCCGAGCTGGCCGCCAACCGCGGCGTCGACATCATCAACATGTCGATCGGCGGCCTGCCCGCCCTCAACGACGGCAACAACGCCCGCGCCGCGCTCTACAACCGGATCATCAATGACCTCGGTGTCCAGATCGTGATCTCGGCCGGCAACTCGGGCAATGCCCTGAACACGATCGGCGACCCGTCGGTCGCCTCGGACGTCGTCAGCGTCGGCGCCCAGGTCTCCAAGGCGACCTGGAAGTCCAACTACGGCTCCGACGTCCGCTTCGAGTCGGGCATGCTGACCTTCTCGTCGGGCGGCCCCCGCGAGGACGGCGGCTTCAAGCCGAACATCACGGCACCGGGCTCGGCGATCTCCACGACGCCGACCTGGCAGCCCGGCACCGCAGTCGCCGAAGCGGGCTACACCCTCCCGGCCGGCTACGCGATGTTCAACGGCACCTCGATGGCCTCTCCGCAGGCCGCAGGCGCGATGGCGCTCCTGCTGTCCGCCGGCAAGCAGGAGGGCCTGGCCACCGGCAACGCCGCCGCACTGCGCCAGGCCGTCTCCTCCACGGCGGTCTACAACCCAGGCGTCCCGGCGTTCCTCCAGGGCCACGGCCAGATCAACATCCCGGCCGCCTGGACGCTGTTCCGTCAGGGCCTGACTCCCAACACCTTTACGTCGTCCGCGCCCGTCTGCACCGAGATCTGGAAGATCCTCGAGCAGACCACCGGCACAGGTGTCTACAACCGCTGCGCCGCCGACGCCGGTGGTCAGGAAGCCGGGTCCACCCGCACCTACCCGGTCACCATCACCCGCACGTCGGGCAAGGCCAAGTCGGGCACCTACGCCCTCAGCCTGCGAGGCAACGACGGTACGTTCTCGCTGGGCCAGACCTCGGTCAGCCTGCCGTTGAACAAGCCGGTCGTCGTCCAGGTCACGGCCAAGCCCTCGGAAGGGGCACACACCGCACTCCTGCGCCTCGACGATGCCAAGACCAAGGGCCTTGACTTCGCGGTCATGAACGCGGTCGTGGCAGCCGCCGAGCTCAAGGCGCCGACGTACGGCTTCACGAAGTCCGCGGTCTCCTACCGCAACGAGACGCAGCGCTTCTACGTCAACGTGCCGACCGGCACCAAGGCGCTGCAGGTCAGGCTGTCCGGCATCACCGCCGGTAGCCAGACGCGGTTCCTGGCCTTCCACCCGTTCGGTCAGGGGGTGGACTCGACCGCCAGCACCGCTTGCTACTCCAACTTCAGCGACGTCGCTGTCTGCAACCCGGCCGTACGTTCCTACGCCAACCCGCAGCCCGGCATCTGGGAGATCCTCGTGGAGTCGCGTCGTACGTCGCCGCTGCTCGAGAACCCGTTCACCCTGGACGCCTCGCTGCTCGGCGTCACGGTCGACCCCGCGTCCCAGACGCTCGAGACCGTGCAGAAGGGTGTCGCCACCCCCGTGGGGTGGGACGTGACGAACGACTTCGGTCAGGTCACGGCCTCCGCCAACGGCGGGGCTCTCGGCTCGGCGAAGTCGAGCACCGAGAGCATCGACAACCACGTCAACAAGACCTACACGGTCGAGGTGCCGGCGGGTGCGTCGAGGCTGGACGTGCAGATCGGCAACACGAGCGACGCCGGAGCTGACCTGGACCTCACTGTCGATGGTCCCAGCGGCAAGAAGTCGTCGGCCGACGGCGACTCGGAGGAGGCGGTCAGCTACGTCAACCCGACCGCGGGCACCTACACGGTGACCGTCGAGGGCTATGACGTGCCGGCAGGTACGACGACCTTCGACTACCGCGACGTCTTCTACGCCGAGGCTCTCGGCAACCTGTCGGTCGACTCGACGCCGTTCCCGCTGGCCAGCGGTGAGGCCCGCACGGTCAACGGCACCATCACGGCCAAGCAGTCGGTGGCCGCCGGCCGCTCGCTGTTCGGCGCGATGAATGTCACGAGCGACACCGGGGCCCTGCTGGGCACCGGCACGGTGTCGATCAAGAGCGTCACCGAGTAACCCTCTTGCGCGACAGGGCCCCGTCAGACACTTCTCTGACGGGGCCTTTCGTCGTCCCCGGGGAGCAGCACCTGTCCCCCGTTTCGTGGGTCCGTCTGCCAAACTGCGACGGTGCAGATCGTCTACAACAGCTTCCACGGCCGCTATTCCGACAGTCCTCGCGCCGTGTTCGAACGGCTCCAGGGGCGGTCGTCCCTCGACCAGGTGTGGCTGTCCGACGGGCCGCACCTCGGCTCCTTTCCCCCGGGAGTCAGAACTGTCCCCATCGACGGTCCCGAGGCCACGGCCGCCCTCGAGTCAGCCGATCTCGTCATCGCGAACACGCACACGGAGGTCGAGTGGGAGAAGTCGTCTGCCACGACCTACGTCCAGACGTGGCACGGCACCCCGCTCAAGCGGATCCACCGCGACGTGCTCTGGGCCCCCGAGGGCCGCCTGGACCGCCTGGACCTCGATGTGGCCAAGTGGGACGTCCTCGTCTCACCCAACGCTGTCAGCACGCCACGGCTGCGCAGCGGTTTCCGCTACGACGGGGAGGTGCTGGAGATCGGCTATCCCCGCAACGATGCACTCAGCGCTCCAGACCGGGACCAGCAGGCCGGCCGCATCCGCAGCGACCTCGGGATCGACCGCGACGCCACCGTCGTCCTCTACGCCCCGACGTGGCGCGATGACGAGGCCTTCGTCGAGGGCTCGCCATCCGTGCCCCTGGCGCTCGACCTGGCAGAACTCAGCAGGCGGCTGGGGCCGCAGCACGTGGTGCTGGCGCGCCTGCACCCGCTGATGACCGGACGCAGCCCCATCCCGTCCTCGCCCAGCATCCTGGACGTGTCGCTCCATCCGGACGTGCGCGATCTCTACCTCGCCGCGGACGTCCTGGTCACCGACTACTCCTCTGCCATGTTCGACTTCGCGATCACCGGACGTCCCGTGGTGTTCTTCACCTACGACCTCGACCACTTCCGCGACTCCGTCCGCGGCTTCTACTTCGACTTCGTGCCCGAGGCTCCCGGGCCGGTCGTGGGGACCGAGGACGAGCTGGTCGCAGCGTTGAACGACCTGCCAGCCGAGTCCGGCGCGTATGCCGCCTTCCAGGAGAGGTACTGCTCCCTGGAGGACGGTCACGCGACCGACCGGCTGTTGGCGCGGCTCGACCTCTGAGGCGCGTCCCCTCTCCGTGCTCGGCGGCGGTCGCCGTTCTCGCCGTCCTTGCCGTTCTTCTCGTCGTTGTCGATGTCGCCGGGGGTGTCCTTCTCCTGCTTGTCCGAGCAGGCCGTGGCAGTCGTCGCCACGGTGAGAGCGAGGAGACTGGCGACCAGGGCGTGGGTGATCCTGCGCATCTTCATGGGATTGCTCTCGTAGGGATCTCAACCCGCCACGCTGCGCGCTCCGTGCCAACACCCCTAGGGTGCCGCGATGGCCGGTACCTCGACGGAGGGCCCTGAGTGGTCGTACGCCGAGACGCCACCCGTCGTCGGTCCTAGGAAACCCGTAGAGCAACGGCGGGTGGAGATACCCCCTCGTCGATGGTGCGAGCCCCCCCGAGGAGCGTGGGACGCGCAGCGACGTAGCCCGCACGCTACGCCCTTGTTGAGTTGTACTAGTCCCAAGAATTTACCCAGTTGCGATGGCGCAGGTCGGCGCCGTTGCCCCTATTCTGGCCGAGCCGGACTCCGCCCCCGATGCGC
Organism: Nocardioides sp.; assembly: GCF_025964975.1. Taxonomy (GTDB): domain Bacteria; phylum Actinomycetota; class Actinomycetes; order Propionibacteriales; family Nocardioidaceae; genus Nocardioides. Next base: position 10,621 of record NZ_JAOPXV010000042.1, on the reverse strand, counting down.
GTTCCGGCTGACTGCGTCGACGTAGCGGAATCCCCCGCCCTACGCCGGCGCGGTCCCGCGAGAGGCCCGGACGAGGAATGGCAGGCATCGCCTCCGGCAGGTTCCTGAGCAGTCGCAACCAGTCCGGTCAGACAGCACGAGAGGCACTCCCCCGAGTCTCCTCGTGAAGTGCCTCTGACCTGCGGTGATGGTGGAGGTGAGGGGACTCGAACCCCTGACCCTCTGCATGCCATGCAGATGCGCTACCAGCTGCGCCACACCCCCATCGGGGCTGATCGACACCGTCGATCAGACAACTCGCGGAATCCTAGCCAACGGCTCCCGCAGAAGTGAAATCGGGTGCCAGTCGGTTGTACGCCGCCAGCCGTGGCGCGTGACCGAGGCCGCTGTCGTCCACGACGGCCCACGCACAGTTCTCCAGCGCGCGCAGCCTCAAGGCAGCCGACCGCTCCCAGTCGAGGAACGCGACCAGCGCCACCCTCATCGCTGCGCCGTGGCCGACGACCACGCCGGTCTCCCCCGGCTCCACGGCCCTCATGGCGTCGCGCAGCGCCGGCAGCACGCGTGCCAGCACGTCAGCCGTCGACTCGGCACCCGGCACGGAGTCGGCGCTCTGGCCGGGCCCGCCGTCAGCCAACCAACGCGCGTGCTCGGACGGGAAGGCTGCCGCGAACTCAGGGATGGTCAGGCCCGACCGCTCCCCCATGCCGTACTCCCTGAGCCTCGGGTCGCGCGCGATCGGCAGCCCGCAGGCGGCAGCGACGACCTCAGCGGTTTCAGCGGCTCGCGCGAGATCGGAGGACCAGACGTAGGACGGCGCGAGCGCGGCGATGACCGGTGCTACAGCCGCGGCCTGGGCACGTCCGATCGCGTCGAGGGGGACGTCGATGTGCCCCTGTGCCCGACCTTCGGCGTTCCAGGCGGTCCGGCCGTGACGGAGCAGGACCAGAGTGCGGGTCACGCGTCAGCGGCGGGCGGCGGTCCGGGCTGCGCCACAGGGATCGACGGGCAGTCGCGCCACAGCCGCTCGAGGGCGTAGAACTGCCGCTCCTCCTCGTGCTGGACGTGCACGACGATCTCGCCGTAGTCGAGAAGGACCCAGCGACCCTCACGGTGGCCTTCGCGGCGGATCGGCTTCGCGCCGGCCTCGCGCAACTTGTCCTCGACCTCGTCGACGATGGCCTTGACCTGGCGCTCGTTGGTGGCGGAGGCCAGCACGAACGCGTCGGTGATCGCCAGCTGCTCGCTGACGTCGAAGGCGATGACCTGCTGGGCAAGTTTGTCGACGGCCGCCTCGGCGGCGATCTGGACGAGCTCGATGGCGTGGTCGGTGGCGGTCATTGTGCATCCCTGCTGTTGGTGTCAGAAGTCGGTGCGGCGTAGAGGTCGTGCTTGGCGATGTACTGCACGACCCCGTCCGGCACGAGGTACCAGACGGGTTCGCCGCGACGCTTGCGCGCGCGGCAATCGGTGGACGAGATCGCCAGTGCGGGGATCTCGACCATGGTCACCCGATCCGAGGGGATCGCATCAAGGGTCGTCTTGTCCATTTCATAGCCCGGACGAGTGCACCCGACGAACTGCGCGAGCTCGAAAAGCTCGTCAGCGTCGCGCCAGGTGAAGATCTCCGCCAGCGCATCGGCGCCGGTGATGAAGTAGAGGTCGGCATCGGGCATCTGCGCATGTAGGTCGCGGAGCGTGTCGATGGTGTAGGTGGGCCCGTCACGGTCGATGTCCACCCGGGAGACGCGGAACCGGGGGTTGGCGGCCGTCGCCACGACCGTCATCAGGTAGCGGTGCTCCGCCGGCGACACGTCGCGGTCGGCCTTCTGCCAGGGAGCGCCCGTCGGCACGAAGACGACCTCGTCGAGGTCGAACCACGCCTGGACCTCGGAGGCGGCCACCAGGTGGCCGTGGTGGATGGGGTCGAAGGTGCCGCCCATCACGCCCACACGACGGGCACCAGGAGGAGTCACGGCCTTAACTGTGCTCGCGCCCGCCACCGAAGGTGACCAGGGCCAGCAACAGCCCGAGAAGGATCGCCAGGGCGATGCCGCCGACGGCGTAGGGGTGGATGGCCGGCTCGCCTTGGGACTCGGCAGCGGCGATGATCAGGGCGCTCAGCGACATGGGCGCCATCCTATCGGCCGACTGCGGCCCTAACGAATGTGCCCGTCGCCGACGACGACGTACTTGGTGGACGTCATCTCCTGCAGGCCCATCGGCCCCCGGGCGTGCAGCTTCTGGGTGCTGATCCCGATCTCGGCGCCGAAACCGAACTCGCCCCCGTCGGTGAACCGGGTCGACGCGTTGACCAGCACGGCCGCTGAGTCGACCGCCGCGACGAAGCGTCGGATGGTGACCTGGTCGCGCGCCACGATGGCGTCGCTGTGGCCACTGGAGTAGGTACGGATGTGCTCGATGGCAGCCTCGACGTCGTGCACCACCGCCGCGGAGATGTCGAGGGAGAGGTATTCGGTCCGGAAGTCATCGTCGGTCGCTCTTACCACCCCGTCGTAGCTGCTGAACCGTTCGTCCCCATGGACGGTGACGTCCTGCTCCTGGAGCGCCTCGATCACCCGGGGCAGGAAGTCGACGGCGACGGCTGCGTGGACCAGCAACGACTCGGCCGCGTTGCACACGCTGGTGCGGTGGGTCTTGGCGTTGACCACGATGGCGAGGGCCTGGTCGAGGTCGGCCGACGCGTCGACGTACACATGACAGTTGCCGACACCGGTCTCGATCACCGGGACGGACGCCTCCTCGATGACGCTCCGGATGAGGCCGGCACCCCCACGCGGGATGAGCACGTCCACGAGGCCACGGGCCCGCATCAGCGCCCTGACCGACTCGTGCGAGTCACCCGGCACGAGCTGGACCGCGTCCTGCGGGAGGCCCGAGGCGACGAGTGCCGATCGCAGCGCCGCCACGATGGCCGCGTTGCTCGAGCGCGCGCTCGACGAACCGCGGAGCAGGACTGCGTTGCCCGACTTCAGGCAGATCCCCGCGGCGTCCGCTGTGACGTTGGGACGCGCCTCGTAGATCATCGCGACCACCCCGAAGGGCACCCGGAGCTGGCGGAGCTCCAGCCCGTTGGCCAGGACCGAGCCTCGTACCACCTCGCCGACCGGATCGGGCAGCCCGGCCACGTCACGCAGGCCCGCGGCCATCGAAGCCAGACGGTCGTCGTCGAGGCGCAGGCGGTCGATGATGTTGACGGGGGTGCCGGCCTCCTCGGCGCGAGCGACGTCCTCGGCGTTGGCGGCCAGGATGGAGGACGTGGCGTCGAGCAGCGCCCGCGCCATCGCCAGCAGGGCTGCGTCCTTGGTGGCACGGATGGCGAGCGCGAGGTCGTGACTGGCGGTGCGGGCTCGAACCGCGACCTCGCGGACGGCTCCGGCGTCGTGGGTCATGCTGGTCAGCGTAGGTCTGCAGCCTTCGCCGCCCGGCGACATCTCACTTCCGGACAGGTCGTGCCCCAGGTGGTGGAGGATTGCACGCGTCGCCACGCCGAACGCCCCCGACCAGCAGTCGGGGGCGTTCGGCGTACGAGCTGAGCGGATCAGCCCTTGCGCTTGGTGATCTCCTCGGTCGCGGCTGGGAGGACCGAGTGCAGGTCACCGACGACACCGAAGTCGACGAGCTCGAAGATCGGCGCTTCGTTGTCCTTGTTGACGGCGACGATCGTCTTCGACGTCTGCATGCCGGCTCGGTGCTGGATCGCACCGGAGATGCCGTTGGCGACATAGAGCTGCGGCGAGACCGTCTTGCCGGTCTGGCCGACCTGGTAGGAGTGCGGCATCCAGCCGGAGTCGACCGCCGCACGCGAGGCGCCGACAGCGGCGCCCAGCGAGTCGGCGAACTTCTCGATCGGGTCGAAGTTGCCGCCCGTACCGCGGACGCAGGAGACCACGATGTCAGCCTCGGTCAGCTCGGGTCGGCCCGTCGCCGCCCGGGGCTGCGAGGCGATGATCTGCGTCGTCCTGGCGGCATCGGAGATGGTCGGGGTGAAGGCCTCCACCGTGCCGGCGCCGGCAGTCTCCTCGGGGGCGGCCGAGTTGGGCTTGACCGTGATGATCGGCGTGCCGCGCGTCACCGTCGCGGTGACGGTGTAGCTGCCGGCGAAGACCGACTGGGTGGTGACCGGCGCTCCGCCGTCGCCCGCCTGGACGTCGACCGCGTCGGTGATGAGGCCGGACTCGATCTTGATGGCCAGGCGCGCCGCGACCTCCTTGCCCTCGAACGTCGAGGGGAAGAGGATCGCGGACAGTGACGACTGCTGAGCGAGCTGAGCCATGGCCTCGGCCTTCGGGGCCACGAGGTAGCCCTTCAGCTCGGCATCGTCGATGACGTAGACCTTCTCCGCGCCGTACGCCTTGGCCTTCTCGACAACGCCGTCGGCCTTGTCGGGAGCGCCGAAGAAGACGGCCGACGGCTCGCCGAGCCGCCGCGCGATGGTGAGGAGCTCGTAGGTCGGCTTCTTGACCTCGCCGTCGACGTGGTCGATAACAACCAGAACTTCAGACATGAGGCGATGCTCCCTTAGATGAACTTCTTGGACGCGAGGAAGCCGGCGAGCGCGACCGCGCCCGAGCCGTCCTCGTCGGTGACGATTTCGCCGGCGGTGCGTGGCGGGCGGGGGGTGGTGTCCTCGACCTTGGACCAGGCGACGGACAGCCCGACCTGGTCGGCCTCGATGCCGAGGTCGGCCAGCGACAGCGTCTCCATCGGCTTCTTCTTCGCCGCCATGATGCCCTTGAAGGAGGGGTAGCGGGCCTCGCCGGTCTGGTCGGTCACCGAAAGCACGATCGGCATGGTCGCGCCGATGACCTCGGTCGAGCCCTCGCTGTCGCGCTTGATCCGGACCTGGTCGCCCTGGGTCTCCACCACCGACGCGAGCGTCACCTGGGGAAGGTTCAGCCGCTCGGCCAGCATCGCCGGCACGACACTGCCCGACGCGTCGGTCGAGGCCATGCCGCAGACGATCAGGTCGGCCGGGCCGTTGTCCGCGCCGATCTTCTCGATCGCCTTCGCCAGCACCAGCGACGTCGCGATGTAGTCGGAGCCCGCGATCTCCTCGTCGGTCACGTGGACACCCTTGTCGGCGCCCATCTGCAACGCCTTGCGGACCGCGTCGACGGCCTTCTCGGGACCCACGCACAGCGCGGTCACCGTGACCTCCTCGTCGGCGCGCTTCTCCTTGAGCTGGAGCGCCTGCTCGACGGCGTATTCGTCGAGCTCGGACAGCAGTCCGTCCACGCCGACGCGATCGACGGTGTTGTCCGCCTCGAACTGCCGGTCAGCAGTGGCGTCAGGCACGTATTTCACACAGACGACAATGTTCATGGTGTTGGCCTCGCGGCCCCTCCTGTGGTGGTGATCGGTGAGCGCTGGTCTCTTGCACGGGCGCACGCCGATCCTAGGATGTGTGGTGGTGAGGCTACCTTTCGGTAACCGCCTCCGGAACAGGTCCCGCGGTGGGGTTACTCACAACGAACCGCCCCGGAGCCAGGGCTCCGGGGCGGTTCGTCAGGTGTGGACGACCGTCAGCGGGACACCCAGAACCGCTTCGCCATCGCGGACCTGCGGTGGTTGGTGTCGCCGAGGTACTTCACCACGGCGCGGTAGCGACCGCGCTCGAGCGGGCCGAGGTCGAAGCCGCGGGAGCCCTTGCCGAGCCGGCCCCGCCTCGTCTCGAGGACCTGGGACTGGCCGGCCCTGCGCAGCACCATTTTGACCTTGCCCGACGGGACCGTCCGGTGGAAGCCGATGACCATGATCGTGGCGCTGGTCTCCTCCCCGACCTCCTTGCCGATGATCCGCAACCGGGTGGTCGTGTCGGCCTTGGTCACCGTGAAGCTCGCCGGCGAGGCCGCGCTGCCCTGGTAGGCGGCGGGGTCACTGGGCGTGAAGGTCGCACTGACGGTCTGGACGCCCACGTCGGACGGCCTGATCTCCAGCTTCGCGATCCCGCCGACGACGGGCGCCTTGGTGGACACGCCGTCCACGACGAACGTCATCTCCCCGGCCGGGACGCCGCTGGTGGTGGTGACCTGAGCGGTGGCCGCCACCGGTGCGCCGTACTGGATGGCCCTGGGCGCCACCCTCAGCGTCGTGCTCGACGGCACGGCGCGAGCGGCCACGACCGCGGCACCCGGGGCGCTGGCCTGTGCAGGAGCAGTCGCCGCGAGCCCGCCCCCCGTCAAGACCACCGCGAGGCCCCCGGCGACAAAGGTCTTCGTGCGTATCGATGCAGACATGCGATTTCCTCCTGAGAAAGGATTTCGTGCTGGTGGTCAGGGTCGGATGATGCGATCCAGGATGCGACCGATGATCAGCCACACGACGGCAGCCAGCCCCCAGTTGACCAGCGCGTTCTTGATCACGGCGTTGTCACCGGTGAACTTGAGGACGCCGTCGTTGCGGTCGAACACGCCCAGGTCCACGAACCCGGCCGTCTCCTTGATGAACTGCACCAGGGTGTTGTCGCCGTTGGCCTTAAGCGCGACCAGCAGCGCTCCGAGGGCCAGCACCAGCGCGCAGAGCACGCAGATCAGCCACACCACCTGGGCGATCCGGGAGCGCACGGCAGAGGCGGCGGCGGCTGCCTTGGCCTTGCCGTTGCCCGGTTCCTTGCGGTCGGTGGTCGTCTTGTCCTTGGCCACTGGGGGTCCTTCCGGTTGGTGTGCTGGCGTTACCGTGCCACGAACGTCGCCTGGCCCGGCCCGTTCTCAACGAACGAACGCATGCCGATGGCACGGTCCTCGGTGGCAAAGATCGCGGCGAACTGCATCCGCTCCATCTCGAGCCCGGTGTCGATGTCGACCTCGAGGCCCCTGTCGATGCATTCCTTGGCCGCGCGGATGGCCAGGCTGGCGGCGGTCGTGAACTGTCCGGCCCAGGCCAGCGCTGCGGCGTAGACCTCATCGGCAGGCACGACCTTGTCGACCAGGCCGAGGGACAACGCCTCCCTGGCCTTGACGAACCTGCCCGTGAACACGAGGTCCTTGGCCTTGCTCGGACCGATCAGGCGCGAGAGGCGCTGGGTGCCGCCAGCGCCCGGGATGATGCCGAGCAGCACCTCAGGCTGGCCGAAGGTGCTGTCATCGGCGGCGATGCGGATGTCGGCCGCCAAGGCGAGCTCGCAGCCCCCACCCAGCGCGTAGCCGCGCACGGCTGCGACCACGGGCTTGGGGATGCGCGCGATGGCGGTGACGGCGCCCTGCACGGACGCGGACACCTTCACCATCTCGGCGTAGGAGAGGTCGGCCATCTCCTTGACGTCGTTGCCGGCCGCGAAGACCCGCTCCCCGCCGTAGAGCACGACTGCCTTGACGTCGTCACGCTCGGTGGCCTCGGCCGCAGCCGCGGTCAGACGGGCTTGGACGGCGAAGCTGATCGCGTTCATCTTCGGCCGGTCCAGCCGGATGGTCGCGATGCCGTCGGACACCTCGAGGCGGACGACGTCCTCATGCTGGCTCATGTGAGCATTCATAGCGTCAGTCCGTGCGCGAGTCCATGGCGGGGCCCGCGCAAGGGGAGGGGACAATGCCCGGGTGACACCGGGAATGTGGGACTACGAGGGCGAGACCACGATGGTCTGGCCCGGACGCAACTGGCCGCTGGGCTCGACCTGGACGGCCGACGCGACCAACTTCGCCGTCTACGCGCCTCGAGCGACCGGGGCGTGGGCGTGTGTCTTCGGTGACGACGGGAGCGAGCGGGAGGTCCCCCTCACCGAGCACTCGCTCGGCGTCTGGCACTGCGCCGTCCCGGGGCTGGCGCCCGAGACGTTGTACGGCTTCCGCGTCGACGGCCCCTGGGACCCCGCCCACGGCCTCCGATTCAACCGGAGCAAGCTCCTGCTCGACCCCTACGCCCAGGCATTCTCCGGCTCCCTGACACCCGACCCGGCAATCTTCGGCCACGTGGTCGGTCACCCAGACGTTCGCAGCGACCTCGACTCGGCGCCCTTCGTCCCCCGCAGCGTCGTCGTCGCGGGCGGGTTCGACTGGGGCGACGACGCCCCCGCGCGGCGGCTCTGGCGTGACACGGTCATCTACGAGCTCCACGTGAAGGGCATGACCCAGCTGCACGACCGCGTGCCCGCCGAGCTCCGCGGGACCTATGCGGGCCTCGCCACCCCCGCCGTCACCGACTACCTCTGCGAGCTGGGCGTCACGGCCGTCGAGCTGCTGCCGGTCCACCAGTTCGTCTCGGAGATCGGACTGGCGGAGCGGGGGCTCGCCAACTACTGGGGCTACAACTCCATCGGGTTCTTCGCGCCCCACAACGCCTACTCGTCCTCGGGCGACCGGGGTGGGCAGGTGCGTGAGTTCAAGCAGATGGTCAAGGCGCTGCACGAGGCCGGCCTCGAGGTCATCCTCGACGTGGTCTACAACCACACCGCCGAGGCGGAGCCCCTGGGCCCCACCTTGTCGTTCCGGGGCCTGGACGACCTGGGCTACTACCAGCGCGCGCGCCCCGACTCCCCCGACGGGAGGCTGGCAGGCCCCCCGCCGGACCGCTACTGGGACGTCACGGGCTGCGGCAACACGGTCGACGCCTCGCACACCCAGACCCTGCGCCTGATCCTCGACTCACTGCGCTACTGGGTGAGCGAGATGCACGTCGACGGGTTCCGCTTCGACCTCGTGAGCGCGCTCACCCGCACCGACCAGCGCGTCGACATGAACAGTGCACTGCTCATGGCGATCGGCCAGGATCCGGTCCTTCGCCACGTGAAGCTGATCGCGGAGCCCTGGGACGCCTCGATGGACGGCTACCGCGTCGGTCAGTTCCCGCCGCCGTGGGTGGAGTGGAACGACCAGTACCGCGACACCATGCGGGACTTCTGGCGCGGACGCTCCGCCGGGGTGCGGACCGTCGCGACCCGGTTGGCAGGATCGAGCGACCTGTACGCCGACGACGGGCGTTCGCCGTACGCCTCGGTCAACTACGTCACCGCGCACGACGGCTTCACCCTGCGAGACCTGGTGTCCTACGACGAGAAGCACAACGAGGCCAACGGCGAGCACAACCACGACGGGACCAACGACAACCGGTCGTGGAACTGTGGCGTCGAGGGCGAGACCGACGACGCCGCGATCGTCTCGCTGCGGCGCCGACAGGCGGCCAACCTGATGGCATCACTGTGCCTATCCAACGGCGTGCCCATGTTGACCGCCGGTGACGAGCGCGGCCGCACCCAGGGCGGCAACAACAACGCCTACGGCCAGGACAACGAGGTCTCCTGGATCGACTGGCGCCCCGACGACGCCTGGCTCGACGTCTACGAGGTCACCCGGGCCGCGCTGCGCATCCGGCGCGACCACCCGGCCCTGCGCCAGCGCCGCTGGTTCGAGGGGAGACCCACCATCCGGGGCGGGCCCAAGGACGTCGCATGGCTGCATCCCACCGGCCGCGAGATGACGGAGGCCGACTGGCACGACGCCACGCTGGCGTGCTTCGGCATGTTCGTCTCGGGCGATCCGCTGCGGTCGCCCGGCCCTCACGGCGAGCAGCTGCGCGACGCGTCGTTCATCATCTGGCTCAACGCGTCCGGGCACGAGGTCGAGGTGACCCCGCCGATGAACGACTGGGTGCAATCGGGAGAGATCGTGCTGTCGACAGATCCGGACAACCCGGTGGGGACGCCGGTGGTCGCGGCGGGCACGATGTGCCAGCAGGCTCGGTCCGTCATCGTGATGCGGGAGGTCAAGTGAACTGGCGCAGCGTCCCGGTCATCAAGCACCCGTGCGCCGACCTCCTCATCATCCAGCTGATGGGGATCGTGATCTACCCGTTCCTCGGCGAGCAGCCGCTCGGGCGTGCCGTCTTCTCGACGTTCGCCCTCCTCGTCCTGGTCCTCGCGGTCATGGCGGTGCGGATGACGCCCGCCCTGAACTGGATCTCGGGCATCCTCGGGCTCCCGGTGGTGGTGCTGTCGATCTGGGAGGCGATCTCTCCGGGCACCGAGTCCGTGGTGCTGTGGTCATCGATCTTCCACGCGGTCTTCTACCTCTACACGGCCTACGCCCTGCTTCGTTACATGTTCGCCGACCACATCGTCACGACCGACGAGCTCTACGCCACCGGTGCGACGTTCACGGTCGTGGCGTGGGGTTTCGCCTACATCTTCGTCGCTGTCGAGATCATCTGGCCTGATTCCTACACCGTCGTCACTGATCCGCTCACGGCCAAGGCATGGTTCGAGATGTTGTATCTCTCGGTCACCACGATGACGAGCCTGGGCCTCTCCGACATCGTGCCGGTCCGGCCCAACGCGCGTTCGTTCGTGATGCTCGAGCAGATCGCGGGGATGCTCTACATCGCCCTGGTCGTGGCCCGGATGATCGCGCTCACGGTCGAGCACACCGCCACGCGAGCCAACCGGACCAAGCAGGACTGAGCCACACCTCACTGCGTGGGGGGGACTTCAGCCGACCTTGCGGTACTTGCGGTGCATCGTCTGCTTGGTGACGCCCAGCAAGGTGCCGATCTCGGCCCAGCTGAAGCCCGCGACACGCGCACGGCGTACGGCGACCTCTTCTCGACGGGACAGGGCCTGTCGCGCCTCCCGGACAGCTGCGAGCTCGTCGAGCGGGTCGCTGCTGTCAGC
>NZ_JAOPXV010000037.1 GCF_025964975.1 Nocardioides sp. | reverse complement strand
TTGCCCCGTCGAGCACCGAGGGGGATGACATGTCGGGGTATCAGTGGGCGCCCGCGCCCGTCCATCAGCAGCCGCAGGAGCAGCAGGGTTCCAGCGCGATGGCGGTGGCGGCACTGTTCCTGTCACTCGTCTTCTGCCTGCCCGTGCTTCCGCTCGTCGCGATCGTGCTGGCGATCATCGTCCTCGTCTCCGGTCGAGCCGGCCGGGGCATGGCGGTCGCCGCGCTCGTGCTGGCTCCGATGGCCCTGGTCCCCACGGTCCTGGTGTTCACGACAGACGCCTTCGACACCGCCGTGGACGACTTCCGGGAGGGGTTCAACTCCGGGCTGCGCGGCCCCGAAGCGACCCGCGACGCGTCCGGCGAGATCACGGCGGGCTCGCAGGTCGGTGTCGACAACCTCGAGATCGGGGACTGCGTCCTCCGCATGCAGCTGCTCGAGGATCTCTCGCCCGGTGAGCAACCCCTGGGCGAGGTGACGGCGGTCCCCTGCGCCCGAGCCGCACCAGTCGGACGTCTTCCACTTCTACGACCTCGACCCAGCCGGGTTCGACGACCAGAAGGCCCTTGACCGCCAGGCCGAGAAAGGGTGCCTGACCGCCTACGAGGCGTACGTCGGTGTGTCCTTCCGCCGGTCAACCCTCGACCTCATCTACTACTCCCCCGTGGTGGACCAGCCCGGGTTCGCCTCGGACAGGGTTACCTGCCTGGCAACTACCCGCAAGGGGCTCACCGACACCATGCTGGCGGGCTCAAGGCGCCGAGAGGACTGTGGTCGGCGCTCAGACGACGGCGAGCGGCAGGAGCTTCTGGCCCGTCGGCCCGATCTGGATCTCCGTGCCCATCTCCGGGCAGACACCGCAGTCGTAGCACGGCGTCCAGCGGCAGTCCTCGATCTCGATGTCGGCACCGTCGGCGGCCGCGAGGGCGTCCTCCCAGTCCCCCCACAGCCAGTCCTTGTCGAGTCCGGAGTCGAGGTGGTCCCACGGCATGACCTCGTCGTAGTCACGCTCGCGGGTGGTGTACCAGTCGACGTCGATGCCCGTGCCCTCGAGGGCAGACGCCGCGGAGGCCATCCACCGATCGAAGGAGAAGTGCTCGCTCCAGCCGTCGAACCGGCCGCCATCTCGCCATACCTGCTCGATGATCGCGCCGACCCGGCGATCGCCGCGCGAGAGGAGCCCTTCGACGATCCCGGGCTTGCCGTCGTGGTAGCGGAAGCCGATCGCCCGGCCGTAGCGCTTGTCCTCCCGGACGGTGTCGCGCAGCTTCTTCAGCCGCGCGTCGGTCGTCTCGTGATCGAGCTGGGCGGCCCACTGGAACGGCGTGTGCGGCTTCGGCACGAACCCGCCGATGGACACGGTGCAGCGGATGTCGTTCTGGCCGGTGACCTCGCGCCCCTTGGCGATGACCTTCTTCGCCAGCTCCGCGACCTGCAGGACGTCCTCGTCGGTCTCGGTGGGCAGGCCGACCATGAAGTAGAGCTTCACCTGACGCCAGCCGTGCGAGTAGGCCGCCGCGACGGTGCGGATCAGGTCCTCCTCGCTGACCATCTTGTTGATGACCTTGCGCATGCGGTCACTGCCGCCCTCGGGCGCGAAGGTCAGTCCCGACCGCCGGCCGTTGCGCGAGAACTCGTTGGCCAGGGTGATGTTGAAGGCGTCGACGCGGGTCGACGGTAGCGACAGCGACACCCCTCGGCCTTCGTAGCGGTCGGCCAGGCCCTTGGCGACGTCGCCGATCTCGGAGTGGTCGGCACTGGAGAGCGAGAGCAGGCCGACCTCGTCGAAGCCGGTCTTGCGGATGCCGTTCTCCACCATGGCGCCGATGGTCTCGATCGACCGTTCGCGCACGGGCCGGGTGATCATCCCGGCCTGGCAGAAGCGGCAACCGCGCGTGCAGCCGCGGAAGATCTCGACGGAGAAACGCTCGTGGACGGTCTCGGCCAGCGGCACCAGCGGCTTGGCGGGGTAGGGCCACGCGTCGAGGTCCATCAGGGTGTGCTTGGCGACGCGGAACGGGATCCCGGGACGGTTGGGGACGACGGCCTCGATGGTGCCGTCGGCGGCGTACGCCACGTCATAGAACTTCGGGACGTAGACGCCGCCGCTCACGGCGAGCCGGCGCAGGAGCTCGTCGCGCCCGGAGGGCTCGCCCTCCTCCTTCCACTCGCGCACCACCTCGGAGATCGCGAGCACGACCTCCTCCCCGTCGCCGAGGACGGCGGCGTCGATGAAGTCGGCAATGGGTTCGGGGTTGAACGCCGCGTGACCACCGGCCAGCACGATGGGGTCCTCGTCGGTGCGATCCGCTGCGTGCAGCGGGATGCCCGCGAGGTCCAGGGCGTTGAGCATGTTGGTGTAGCCGAGCTCGGTGGAGAAGCTCAGGCCCAGGATGTCGAAGCCGCGGACCGGCCGGTGCTGGTCGACGGTGAACTGCGGGATGTCGTGCTCACGCATCACTGCTTCCATGTCCGACCACACGGCATAGGTGCGCTCGGCCAGGATCCAGTCGCGCTCGTTGAGGACCTCGTAGAGGATCTGCACGCCCTGGTTGGGCAGACCGACCTCGTAGGCGTCGGGATACATCAGCGCCCAGCGGACCGTCGTGTCTCCACCGCAGTCCCAGTCCTTGAGCGTGGAGTTGAGCTCACCACCGACGTACTGGATGGGCTTCTGGACCGACGGCAGGTGTGGCTCGAGCTGACGAAAGACCGATGCCGGGGAGACAGCGACGGACACGGGGCACACCTCGGGGACTAGCAGGAATGGAGCAACGGCCAAGGCTACGTCGGAAGTTGAAACCGTGCGCAGTTTCAGACCTTGACATATCGTTTTTCATTGTTACCGTTTATCATTATCTTATCGACTATCAACACGCATGGGGAGACTGAGATGGCCAAGAAGTCCTTGTTCACGTTCGACCGCTGGGACTTCCTTGGCACGCGCATCGTGCTCGTCGTCATTGCCCTGGGCTCCGTCGCCGTCGGTGTGGTCGTGCCTCTCGTGCGGATGGTCCAGGGTGAGCCCCTGATCCGGCAGCTCGAGACTGGCAGGACCGACGCGCTCGTCACCGACCAGCTGACGGCCAACGGGGGCGCAGCCCTGACGTGGCCGGGCACCGTGGACGCGAGAATCGAGGACGCCGAGGTCGGCACGTGGTTGACCAGCATCCTCCCCGGCGCCGTCCTGGTGATCGGCACGGTGATCGTGGTGCTGGCTCTCTTCCGGCTGCTGTCCAGCATCGAGGCGGGTGCGCCGTTCGCCCCCGCCGCCGTCCGCTCGCTTCGGATCGTCGGCGCGACACTCCTGGCCGGTAGCGTGCTCGTCACCGTTGCGGACTCCTTCGCCAACCGTGCCGTCCTGGAGGTTGCCGTGATCCTGCGAGGCGAGACCACTTTCATGCTCGACCTCGGTGCTGTCGTGGTCTTCGCTGGGGCCGGTCTCATGTGCGCCGCCATCGCCGAGGCCTTCGCCCGCGGGGTCGAGCTGGCCAGCGACGTCGAGGGGCTCGTCTGATGCCTGTCGACGAACCGCACCGGATCGTGTGCCGTCTAGACGAGCTGCTCAGCGAGCGCGGGATGACCCTCACCGCGCTGGCTGAGCAGATCGGCGTCACGATCGTGAACCTCAGCGTTCTCAAGAACCAACGCGCGAAGGCCGTCCGGTTCTCGACGCTGACCGCGATCTGCCAGGCCCTCGACTGCCAACCAGGAGACCTCTTCGTGCTGGGCGACTGAGGTCTGCGGCACACTTCTTCCCGAGCGCCACGACCACGCACACCATCAACCAGGCCACGATCCGGGAGCAGCGAGTGACCAAGCGCGAGAGCCTCATCCGCGCAGCGCTGCTCGTCCTCGTGCTGGGCATCATCGGGACCCTCGTCGTGCTCGACCGCACGCGCGGTGACGACCGGCCCAGCGCCACGGCCACCGAGACGCCCACCGAGAGCACCAGCGAGCCCCCCGCCCCCGAGGTGCCGGCGCCGACGACCCCGAAGCCCGGGGAGGACCGGACCGACACGATCCCCACGCCCCCGCCGGGGATCGAGTCCATCGCGTGCCAGAAGCTGCAGCAGTCGGTGGAGATCCGGGTGCTCGACTTCAACACCCACCGCTCCTACGGCGGCATCGGCACCGTGGCCGCCGAGATAGCAGCCGTCGACCCCGACATCGTGCTGCTGCAGGAGATCGACCGCTTCAAGGGCGGCACCGGCAACATCGATCAGGCCGCGTACTTCGCCCAGGCTCTCGGCATGGACTATGCCTTCGGCGCCAACGTGACGTCGGGCAACGGCGAGTACGGCGTCGCGATCCTCTCGCGCTTCAAGATCCTCGGCTCGCAGAACTACCTGCTCCCCAACGGTCCCGGCGGGGAACAACGCGGGCTGCTCGGCGTCGGCGTCGAGGTCGGCGGCCAGGAGGTGCGGATCTACAACACCCACCTGCAGAACAAGCTGGACGGGCTCCGTGAGGCCCAGGCACGCCACGTCGCGGGCATCCTGGCCAACGAGGACAACCCGATGATCCTGGGCGGCGACATGAATGCGACCGTCAACACCGCCACCCTGGCCCCCCTGACGAACCTGCTCGTCGACGCGTGGTCGGTCGGTTCGGGCCCCGAGGGCACCGGACCCAACGGCTCCCGGATCGACTTCCTGCTGGCCAGCCCCACGATCAAGCCCCAGCGAGCCCAGGTGCTGCGTTCATCGATCTCCGACCACGCGCGCCTGTACGCCGACTTCGTCGTCCCGGCCGCCACCGACTGCCCCACCCAGCCCCGGGGCACGAAACGGAACCAGAAGCGCTGATTCCCGGCGACATCGAGACCGGCGCCATACGCTGTCGGCGGTCGGAGGTCAGGTGTGGCCGCCCGTCGGCGTGGGGTTCATCGCGCTGACCCTCGTCTGGGACGGCGCCAGCCGCCCGAAGCGCCTCGCGGCCGGTGTGGTGGCCATGATGCTGGTGAGCTTCCCCGTCATCGGGATCCTCTTCGGACACCCCGTGCTGGAGAGCAGCGTCATGGCCGTGTTCGACGTGGGCGCTGCAGCGCTGATGGCCCTGGTCTACGCCTGGGCCAAGAAGACGCCCGGGTGGGCACCCCAGGGCGCCCGCTCGCTGGCGGCCATGGTGGGTGCGGCGGTCCTGGCGTCGACAGCGCTGGCGCTGTTCGGGGGATTTCCCGGGCTGGCGTTCGCCGACAGCGAGCCCCTCACCCTGGGGTGGATCGTCCGCAGCGCGATCTTCGCCTTCATCGGTGGCGCCACCTTCGTCACGTTCTTCTCCCCGGACCTGGGTCGGTGGCGCTCCCACTCCCGGCCGTCCCGAACAGGGCTGGCGCTCCTGGTGCCTGCCTCCTTCATCTGCATGTGGGTCGTCTGCCTCGATCCCGAGCTCCCCGTGAGCTGGTTCCCTGCTGATCCCGGCCGTCCGGGCGGGGGCCATGCTCACGCCGTACGGCGCCGCGCTGCACGCCCTCGCGCAGGCCCTGGTCGCCGGGGTGCTCGCCTTCGCGCCCGCCAACCGGTTCGAGCACGACGGGCTGATGCCGTCGTCGCCGGTCATCGACCTCCTGCTGTCCACGTGCACCTTCATGACCATGCACATCGCCCTCCTCCGCGACGAGCGCGAGCGCGCGATCGACGCCGAGCGGATCCTGCGGCAGGAGGCGGACGCGGAGTCGAGGCTGTTCGGTCACATCTTCGACGCGATGTCCGACGGCATCATGCTGTTCGACACGGACGGCCCGATGTTGCGCCACAACACCGCGGCGCGGCACCTGTTCGGGCGACCGCTGCCCGCTCCGGACCGGAAGCGGTCGAGCTATGGACGTCTCCGCCTGGGAGCTCCCCGAGTCGAAGATCCTGGTGCTGCTCACCGACGTGACCAGCCAGCGGCAGCGGCTGGACGAGCTCTCGCGCCTCGCCGGGATCGTCTCCCACGACCTCCTTCGCACCCCCCTGACCGGTCTCCACGGCTGGCTGGAGCTCGCCCGCCGAGGCTGCGCAGGTCGGGAGGACCGAGGACATCGAGCACATGCCGTGTCGCGCCGAGGCCGCCAGTCTTCGCATGGAACGAGTGCTGGCGGAGCTGATCGAGAACGTCGTGTCCACCCACGCGCGCCCCGACACCAAGATCGTGGTCGACGCACCACACGCGGTGAACGCCGCGCCCGACCTCGTGCAGCAGCTGCTGACCAACCTCATCGGCAACGCGGTGAAGTTCGCCCACCCTGGCTCGCCGGCCGAGGTGGAGATCGTCTCGTGCGACGACGGTGAGCCGGGGTGGATCCGGATCGACGTGGCCGACCGCGGTCTCGGTCTGCCCGAGAGCGAGGAGGAGCTGATCTTCGAGGAGTTCCACCGAGCCACGGACCACGCCGCGGGCGTCGGCGGCACAGGTCTCGGCCTGTCCCTGTGCCGCACGATCGTCGCCCGCCACGGCGGCAGCATCAGCGGCTTCACCAACGAGCACGGTGGCGCGACCTTCACGATGACACTGCCCCGGGCCCGCTGAGCGCCGTCCGCTAGCGCCGCGCGAGCAGCCGGGGGTTGGTCAGGAGCCGGGTCGGCAACGCCGCCGACGACCGCAGGTGGATGTTCTGCAGGAGGCCCAGGGCGAGCATGCCGGCGAACATCGAGCTCCCGCCGTACGACACGAAGGGCAGCGGGACGCCCGTCACGGGCATGATCCCCAGGCACATGCCGATGTTCTGGAAGGCCTGGAAGCCGAACCAGCAGGCGATGCCTCCTGCGGCGATGCGCCCGAAGATGTCGTCGGTGTCGGCGGAGATGGCGAGTGCTCGCCAGATGACGATCGCCAGGAGGGCGATCACCAGCCCGGCGCCGGCGAGCCCGAGCTCCTCGCCCGCGACGGTGAAGATGAAGTCGGTGTGCTGCTCGGGCACGAAGCCCGAGCGGGTCTGGGAACCGTCGAAGAGCCCCTGGCCGAACAGGCCGCCGTTGCCGACGGCGATCCGCGCCTGCTCGGTGTTGTAGCCGGCGCCGCGGGGGTCGAGGCCGGGGTTGGTGAAGGCCAGGAAGCGATCGACCTGATAGTCCTTCAGCACGCCTGCGGTCACAGCGAGGGACGCGGCGGCGACGCCGGCGGCGGCGAGGCCCAGCAGCCATCGCCGGTGGGCGCCAGACACCGCCAGCACCCCGAAGACCGTCGCTGTGAGCACCAGCATCGTGCCGAGATCCGGCTGCAGCATGATGAGCGCGGCGGGCACGCCCGCGATGACGAGCATCCCGAGCACCTCGGTGCTTCGCACCCCCCGACGCCAACGGCCTTCGGTACGTTCGGCGACGAGCAACGCCATGCCCACCACGACCGACAGCTTCGCGAACTCGGAGGGCTGGATCGACATGCCCGCGACCTGGATCCAGGAGCGCGATCCGTTGATCGTGGAGCCGGCGACCAGCACGAGGACCAGGCCGACCACGGAACCGACGTAGAAGAGCGGCGCCACGATGCGGACCCATCGGTGGTCGGTCGCCATCACCATCACCATCAGCACGAGCCCGATCGCCACATTCACGAGCTGCTTGGTGAGGTAGGCGGTGGTCTCGCCGCCGGTGAGGTCACCCCGGGTGGAGGTGGCCGACCAGACCAGCAGGGTGCCGAGGAAGACCAGGCCCAGCGCCGCGGACATGAGCAGCCAGTCGAGGCCGGGTGCCCTGAACGTGCCTCGTCCAGAACGCCGTGTCGGGCCGCTCACGGCTGCTCCTCGACCGGAGGAAGGATGGAGCCGTCCGCCAGGAAGGTCGGCAGCGTCCTGGGTGCCACGACCCCCGGGATCGCCGCCTTCTCCGGGTGCGCCTTCTCGCCCCGGACGCCGTAGAGCGTCTCCCAGACCTTGCGGACGGCCTCGCCGGTCGAGCCGGAGCCCGTACCGCCCTGGCTGATCATCATCACCACGACATAGTCCTCGGTGTAGGACGCGACCCAGCCCGTCGACTGCTTGCCGTAGACCTCGGCGGAGCCGGTCTTGGCGCGGATCGTGACCTCGTCGAGCGGGAAGCCCACCAGCTTCCAGGCCATCGTGCCGACCCTGCTGACGTTCTGCAGGGCCTGGTCGATGTAGTCGAGATATCTCTGCGGCACATCCACGGTCCCGCTCTTCGTCGGCGAGATCCGCCGGAGCACCTCGCCCGAGGGGCTCACGACGGCCTTGGCCACCGTCGGCTGCCACAGCGTGCCGCCGTTGGCGAGGGCGGCGTAGCCGCGCGCGAGCTGGAGCGGCGTCACGATCGTGTCGCCCTGGCCGATGGCGAAGTTGACGGCGTCGCCGGCGCGGTAGGCGTAGCCCTCGATGCAGAACTCGCTGGCGAACTTGTAGACGAAGTCGCTCGTGTCCTCAGTCTGCGGCTTGGCCGCGAGGTCGCAGTAGTAGTCCTTCATGGACTCGTAGTAGTCGCGCTTCCACTGCCGGTCGGCGATGCGGCCCGGCGCCTCACCGGGGATGTCGATGCCGGTGCGGGAGCCGAAGCCGAAGGTCTGGGCCTCCTCGACCAGGGGATCCCTGACGTCGACGTCGTCGACGTCGGAGCCGAACTTCTGCCAGAAGTCGTAGCCGACGCGGTAGAAGAAGGTGTTGCACGAGACCTCGAGCGCCTTGGCGAAGCCGATGTTGCCGTAGGACTCCGACTCGTAGTTCTTGAAGACCCGGTTGCCGACCTGGAAACCGCTGGAGCACGGCAGGGAGGTGTCGGTGCGGTAGCCGTTCTGCAACGCGCCCGCGGTCATGAACGGCTTCCACGTCGAGCCGGGCGCGAACTGGCCCTGGGTGGCTCGGCTCAGCAGCGGGGTGCCGGCCTTCTCGGAGTAGAGCCGGTCGAGCTCGGTGCTGCTGATGCCCCCGACCCACACACCCGGGTCGTACGTCGGCTGGCTCGCCATCGCAACGACCCGGCCCGTCTTCGCCTCCAGCACGACGGCGGCGCCCGAGTCTGCGGCGTACTTGCGTCCGGTGACGTCGTCGAACTGGGTGCGCTGGTAGCGGATCCGCTCCAGGAGCGACCTCTCGACCACGCTCTGGACCTTCGCGTCGATCGAGGTGACCAACGTGTCGCCCGGCGTCGCCTCGATCGTGCTGTCGTCCCCGAGCACCCGGCCCATCGAGTCGACGGCGACCCGGCGATAGCCCGGGAGCCCGCGCAACCACGCGTCGTACTGCTTCTCCACCCCGGCGCGACCCACGCTGGAGGCACCGTTGAGGGACCGGTCGTCGGCCTCCTTCACGGCGTCGAGCTCCTCCTCGGTGATCGGGCTGAGATAGCCGAGCACGTGGGCGAGGTTGACCCCGAAGGGGCGCGGGTACGCGCGTACGTTCTGCTGCTCGGCCACGACGGCGGGGTAGTCCTCCGGCTGTTCGAGGATCCGCACGACGACGTCCTGGCTGACATCGCTGGCGATCGGGACCGGCTGGTAGGGCGATCCGTTCCAGCAGGTGCCACGGATGCTGCCCGCGTGCCCGCAGGTGATGAGCTTGTCCTCGACACCGGCCGGCGTCTCACCGACCACGACGGAGACCCGTCGCACGAGCGCCTGGCGCTGGCGCTCTGCCAACTTGTCCAGGAGGTTGCGGTCGACCGAGATCACCCAGGAGGTGCGATTGGCGACGAGCGGGCGTCCCTGGTCGTCGACGATCAGGCCGCGTTGCGGCTGGACCACGATGTCGCGCACCGACTGGTTGGCGGCCTGGGCCTGGTAGGCCTCCCCACCCACCACCTGCAGGTAATAGAGACGCACGAAGAGGGTGGCGAACAAGGAGAAGACGAGGACCTGGACCACGGCGAGGCGCAGCCGGCTCTTCGCCGAACCCGTGACGGCCATCAGGCCGCCGCCAGCTGTGGATCGAGCCGGCCGAACAGCGCCATCAGGGGTGGCAGGACGAGCGGGGTCAGCAGCACGTCCCACAGGACCGCCACGGCAATGACCTCCAGCAGGTCGGGGACCGATGCGCTGTCGCCGAGCACGAGCCCCGTGAGCGCGAAGATCGAGGTGCCGATGAACGAGGCGGCGGCCACCGTCCCCACGACGGCCGCCGCTGTCGGCTTCACGTCCTGGCGGACCCGGGCGGCGAGGAAAGCCACCACGGTGAGGGCCAGGGCCCAGCGCCCCGCGACGTGATCGGCGGGCGGTGCGAGGTCGAGCGCCACCCCGGCCACGAAGCCGAGCACCATCGCCGCGGGGGCGTTGATCGTGAGGGCGGCACCGACGACGACCAGCAGGCAGAGGTTGGGCACGATGCCGTGCCAGGCGACGTGCGGGAACACCGAGGCCTGCAGCACGAGGGCGAGTGCCACGGCGGCGACGGCGATGAAGGGCCGCACCCGGCTCGAGGGCTGGTTCATCGCAGCGCGCCGTCCGCCTCGATCACCGCACGGTCGCTCGCGGTCCCGCTGGGGACCATCACGCCCACGACGTCGAGGGCGGAGAAGTTCACGAACGGCACCACCACGGCTCGCTGTGAGCTCTCGCGCAGGCTGGTGTAGACGTCGGTGACCCGACCCACCGGGACGCCCGGCTGGTAGGGACCCTGTGAGCTCCCCCAGGTGACGACCGTGTCGTGCTTGGCGGGGATGACGCTCCCGTCGACGAGCTTCAGGTCCAGCTCGTCGTCGGCCAGCGACCCGTTGCCGTGGACGAAGCCGATCTCCAGGCTGGACCCGACCCGACCGCCCACGATCGACTCGGTGTCGGTGATCAGCAGCACCGTCGCGGTGCTACGCGTCACCCGCAGCACCCGGCCGACGAGGCCGTCGTTGTTGATGACGGTCATGTCCGGTCCGAGGCCCGCGTTGGACCCGGCGTCGATGGTGACCGTGTTGCTGAAGGACTGCGAGGAGCCGTACGCCACCACCCGCGCGGGAACGAGGGCCTGCCCGAGACTCTCGGCGGCCTGCGTCAGGCCGTCGAACTCCTCGAGCCGGTTCTGGTCGAGGCCCGCGGTCGCCACCTTGCTCTTGAGCTCGGAGTTCTCGGCCTCCAGGTCGCGGATCTCCTCGCTCAGCGAGTCCCGTGAGCGCAACCACGACGGGATGCTCGTGAAGGGCCGGACGACGGTTGCGGTGGCCGTCTGGATGGGCCCGAACGCCTCGCCCATCACGCGGCGCGCGGGCTCGACGGGCGAGTCCGCGCTGGAGTGGAAGTCAAGGGTGATCAGACTGACGCTTGCCAGGACCAGCGCCACGAGCAGCGAGCGTGGCGGGCGGTTGCGTGAGTCGAGACGGTCCATGCCGCGCCAGCGCCTCTCGCGGCCGCTCACCGGACCGCCTCCCCCGAGCCCGCCCATCAGAACCGCCGGCGATCCGAGACGAGGACCTGCTGGAGCGCTTCGAACTCCTCGACGCACTTGCCGGCGCCGAAGGCAACACTGGAGAGAGGGTCCTCGGCGACGTGCACCGGCATGCCGGTCTCGTGCCGGAGTCGCTCGTCGAGCCCCCGGAGCAACGCTCCCCCGCCGGTGAGCACGATGCCGCGGTCCATGATGTCGCCGGCCAGCTCGGGCGGGGTCTGGTCCAGCGTGGACCGGACGGCGTCGACGATGTTGTGCAGCGGCTCCTCGAGGGCCTGGCGGACCTCCGCGCTCGAGATGACCACCGTGCGCGGCAGCCCGGAGGCCATGTCCCGCCCGCGGATCTCCGCCTCCGGCTCGGTGGGGAGCGGGAAGGCGGAACCGAGGGTCATCTTCATCTCCTCGGCCGTGCGCTCCCCCAGCATCAGGGAGTACTCCTTCTTCATCCACGCGATGATCGCCTGGTCGAGGTCGTCCCCGGCCGTGCGCACGCTCATGCTGGTGACGATCCCGCCGAGGCTGATCACCGCGACCTCGGTGGTGCCGCCACCGACGTCGACGATCATGTTGCCCGTGGCCTCATGGACGGGCAGCCCCGCACCGATGGCAGCCGCCATCGGCTCCTCGACGATGTAGACCCGGCGGGCCCCCGCTTGGTAGCCCGCCTCCTTGACGGCTCGCTGCTCGACCGCCGTGATCCCGCTGGGCACACAGATGACCATGCGCGGCTTGGCGAAGTAGCGGCGCCGGTGTACCTGCTGGATGAAGTAGCGCAGCATCTGCTCGGTCGCCTCGAAGTCGGCGATCACGCCGTCCTTGAGCGGCCGGATGGCGGTGATGTTGTCGGGCGTACGCCCGATCATCCGCTTGGCTTCGTGGCCGACGGCCAGCACCTCGC
>NZ_JAOPXV010000095.1 GCF_025964975.1 Nocardioides sp. | reverse complement strand
CCACGAGCGGCAAGGGCAAGGGCCTGTTCCGCCGTCGATCCAACGGGTCCACCGCCGGCGGCCGCTCGGGCAACAAGGCCAAGGACGAGAGCTCTACCTCAGACGACGCCCTGGTCTACGAGCAGGACTGGCTGGGCGACGACTCGGCCGCCCCCGGAGTACTGGACTGACGCGAGCCCGGCTCACGCCACCACGGTGGTGATGGGTTGGGACGAGTCTGCTGGGAGGTCGAGCGCCGAGGGCGCTCGGCCCCTCGTCACCAGCTCAGCGCCGAGCGCTGCGACCATGGCGCCGTTGTCCGTGCACAGGCCCGGACGTGGCACCCGGACCCGGATCCCGCGGGCTTCGGCACGCTCGGTGGCCATCGCTCGCAGCCGGCTGTTGGCAGCCACCCCGCCGCCGATCAGGATGTCGTCGATGCCGTGGAACTGAGCCGCGTCGAACGCCTTTCGGACCAGCACGTCGCACACAGCCTCCTGGAACGACGCGGCCACATCGGCCACGTCGATCGGGGTCCCCAGGCGTTGCTGTGCCTCCACCCACCGGGCGACGGCGGTCTTGAGCCCGGAGAAGGAGAAGTCGAACCGGTGCCGCTCGACGTCCTTGCGACTGGTGAGGCCCCGCGGGAAGTCGATCGCGACGCTGCTGCCGCTGGCGGCCGCACGGTCGATGTGAGGACCGCCGGGGAACGGGAGCCCGAGCAGCCGTGCCACCTTGTCGAAGGCCTCACCAGCGGCATCGTCGATCGTCGCACCCAGCGGGTCCACCCCGACGGTCACGTCCTCGACCCGGAGCAGGCTCGAGTGACCCCCGGAGACCAGCAGCGCGAGGCAGGGCTCCGGGAGAGGTCCGTGCTCGAGCTGGTCGACGGCCACGTGGGCGGCCAGGTGGTTGACGCCGTACAACGGCTTGCCCAGCCCCAGGGCCAGCGCCTTGGCGCTTGCCACGCCGACGAGCAACGCACCGACCAGCCCGGGGCCGGAGGTGACCGCGATGGCGTCGACGTCGTGCAGGCTGATGCCCGCGGTCTCGCACGCTCGCTCGATGGTCGGGACCATGGCTTCGAGGTGGGCGCGGCTGGCCACCTCGGGCACCACCCCGCCGAAGCGGGCGTGCTCGTCGACGCTGCTCGCCACGGCGTCGGCCAGGAGGGTGTGACCGCGCACGATCCCGACGCCGGTCTCGTCACAGGAGGTCTCGATGCCGAGTACGAGGGGTCCGTCACTCATGAGGCGATCCTCCCCCATCAGCCGTCCCCGTGGGTGAGCAGTGCCCGTCGCATCACGATCGCGGCGGACCCGTCGCGGTAGTAGCGGGCCCGGACGTCGATCCGGCTGAAGCCCGCCCGGGCGTAGAACGCGATCGCGCCGCGGTTGGCCGCACTCACCTCGAGGAGCATCCGGTCGGCCTCCCCCGGGTGCTCGAGGAGGTCGTCCAGCAGCGCTGTGGCCACTCCTCCACGCTGCGCGTCCGTTCGCACCGCGACCCGTTGCAGGTCCACGACGTCGCCGAGCGACATCGAGACCGCGTAGCCCACGACCTCGTCCGTCCCGTCCAGGTGGGCCACCACGAATCGGCGTCCCGGGCCGTCCAGCTCTGCACGCAGTGCCGCCTCGTCCCAGGCCTCCGCACCGAAGAGCGCACGCTCCAGCACCGCCACGCCGGGGAGGTCCGCCGCGGTCGCGAGCCGGATCATGCGCCAGGGAGCACGGGCTTGCGGTGCGCGTTCTCCACCGCGTCCGGTCGGCGGAGGTAAAGCGGGTCCGGATCGAGGAGGACCGCCCGTTCCTCGGTGACGACCCGTGCCAGCCAGCCGGCACTCGGGCGATTCGGCGCCACTGCGTGCGGGAACGCCTCGGCATAGAGGCGCGCACCGTCACCCGCCACCGGCAGCGCGGTAGCAGCGGCCGCCGGCTTCACCACGTGCGGGCCGTCCGTACGCCGCCCCTGCTCGTCGTACGTCGCCACGTAGACCTCCTTGCGACGCGCGTCCGTCGCCACCATGAACTCGCCTCTCACCGTGCCCGTGTCGACAGCCTCGACCGCGATCACGTCGAGTGAGCACACGCCGTAGACGGGAATGTCCAGGACGTGGGCGAGCGTGCGGGCGGTGACCAGACCGACACGCAGGCCGGTGAAGGGTCCGGGACCGACACCCACGGCGATCGCGGTCAGGTCCTGGCGCACCACCCCTGCGTCGGCGAGGACCGACGCGATCAGGGGCGCCAGCTGTTCCCCGTGCTTCATCGGGTGGTCGGAGGGGCGCTCGGCCACGACCTCGTGACCGTCGTGGAGCGCGACGCTCACGAGCGGAGTGGCAGTGTCGAACGAGAGGAGCACGGTCGTGAGGCTACTCAGGCGCTCACGCGGCGGACGCGGACGACCCGAGGATCCAGCTCCTGGTCGCCCAGCGCATCGGCCATCGCCCGACTGATCGTGACCTCCAGCCTGTGGTCGGTGAGCGCCTCCACGAGGCCGGCGCCCCACTCCACCACCGTGACCGCCTCCTCGAGTGAGGTGTCGAGGTCGAGGTCGTCGAGCTCGGCGATCCCGCCGAGGCGGTAGGCGTCGACGTGGACGAGGTCGGGCCCAGCGACCAGCGACGGGTGCACCCGGGCGATGACGAACGTGGGCGAGGTGACGTCCCCCCGCACTCCCAGCCCGCGCCCGATCCCCTGGGTCAGCGTCGTCTTCCCGGCACCGAGCTCGCCGGTGAGCACGACGACGTCGCCGGCCCGGGTGGACCTGCCCAGGCGCTCGCCCAGGGCCCTCATTCCGTCGGCGTCCGCGATCTCCCAGGACGACTCGAGCTCGCGCCTCAGCTCGAGGTAGGGAGAGGCCGCCTCGACGACCTGGAACCCGTGCCGCTGCCAGAAGGCAGACGTGGCGGGAAGCTCTTCGCGGGCGAGCACCGCCAGCCACCGGTAGCCGAGGGTGCTCCCGACCGCTGCGTCCACCAGCGCACTGGCCACGCCGTGCCCTTGCGCCGCCGGGACGACACCGAACCGGCGCAGCATCATCACGTCCCCGCGGGGACCGAAGAGGAGGGCACCCACCGGCTGGCCGTCGAGGGTGGCCAGGAGGCCCCCGTGTGACCCGAGATCCGCCCGAACGCTGGACACGGTCTCCGACAGTGCGTCGGCCGGCGGGTCCAGGACGGGTCGCGCCGCGAAGGCCGCGCCGACCACGGCGTGCACGTCGGCGGCGGCGTCGGCTCCGACGCGGCGTACGTGCAGCGTCACTGAGCGATCACCGGGCCTCGAGCCGGGCGAAGGCGAGCGAGATGAGGTCGTCGAGCTCGGCGTTGACGTCCGTGTGCCGCTCCAGGATCACCATGTGCCCGGCACCCTCGCACTCCAGGAGGCTGGAACCGGGGATGCGCGCGTGCAGCTCACGCGCATGGCTGATGTCGGTGATCTTGTCGTTGGTGCCACAGATCACTGCCGAGGGCACGCGGCCCAGGACCTCCACGTGCTTGAACTTGTCGAGGCTGGCGAAGGTCGGATAGAAGTCGGCGACCACGGCGAACGGGGTGGCGTTGAGCATCTCGAAGGTGAAGTCGACGTAGTGGCCCGGCACGTCGTCGCCGAAGGCGTAGCGGTCGGTGACCACGTCCGCCAGTGCGTGCCCCCACCTGCGGGCCAGGTCGACGATCCGGTGGCCATGGTCCAGGGTGCGTACGGCACGGCCCATCAAGCGGCCACCTAGTCCGAGCGGCAGCATCGGGAAGAGGATCCGCCCCGGGTCGAGGCCACCTGCCGTGGTCGAGATCAGGGCGACCCCCAACACCTTGTCCCCGAACAGCTCGGGGAACTGCTCGGCCAGCGAGATGATGCTCATGCCGCCCATCGAGTGGCCGACGAGCACGCACGGGCCGGGCGAGGTCTGCTCGATCACCCGCAGCAGGTCGAGGCCGAGCTGGTCGATGGTCGTGCGGTGGTCCTCGGACCGAGCCGACCGACCGTGGGACCGCTGGTCGTAGAAGACGGTGCGGATCTGTCCGCGATAACCGGCCCGCTGGAAGTGCCAGCTGTCGAGGTTGAGGGAATAGCCGTGGGCGAAGATGACCGTGAGGTCGGCGTCATCCTGCAGCTTCTTGCGGCGGCTCTTCGTCGCCACCACCTCGTCGACCTCCGCGTGGAGGTCGAGGCCGTCGTCGGTGATGACGTTCAACGGCGTGCTGCGCAGCGAGCCGAACGGGATCACGTCACCCACCCCGCGCTTGGCGATCACCCGATGCCGCTGCGCGACCCCGACGACGACACCCGCCGCCGCCAGCCCGGCGGCGCCCGCGGCCGCGCCCATCGCCCTGCGCTTGACGCTCATGAGGTCGCCTCGTCCACGTAGCGCCTCGTGAGGCGGCCGCCGACCCGGGTCACGATCTCGTAGTTGATGGTGTCGGCGGCCACCGCCCAGTCCTGCGCGGTGGGTTCACCGTGGAGCCCCGAGCCGAAGAGCACCACCTCGGTGCCGGCCGGAGGAAGCTCCCCGTCGAGATCGACCACGAACTGGTCCATGCACACCCGCCCCCGGATGGGTCGCCACGTGTCGCCCACGCGCACCGAGGCGGCGTTGCCCGCCGCTCGGGGAATGCCTTCGGCGTACCCCGCCGGGACGATCCCGACACTGGTGTCGCGCTCGGCCACCCAGGTGTGGCCGTAGGAGACGCCGTCCCCGGCGACGATCGCCTTGCTCATCACCAGCCTTGCCCGGACGCTCATTGCCGGGACTAGGTCGAGGTCGTGGGTGAAGCCGGGCGCCGGGTCGAGGCCGTAGCTCGCGATGCCACAGCGGACGAGGTCGAACCGTGACGAAGGACGGAGCACTGCTGCCGCTGAGTTGGCGAGGTGCCGCAGCCCGGGATCCACGCCAAGGGTCGCAGCCAGGTCGACGGCTTCGAGGAAGGCCCGCTCCTGCGCGTCGTTGGCGGGGTGGGCCGGCTCGTCGCTGGCCGCCAGGTGCGACCAGATCCCGGTGATGTCGAGCCGGCCCTGCCGTTCCAGGTCAGCAGTCCTGGAGAACAGCTGCGGCCAGTCGGCGCGCGACGCGCCCCCGCGCCCGAGTCCGGTGTCGAGCTTGAGCTGCACCCGGGGACGGGGACCCGCTTCGACGATCTCGTCGAGCTCCTCGACGGAGTAGGCCGTCAGGTCGATGTCCGCGGCCACCGCCAGGTCGTAGTCCTCCCCCGGCACCGCCAACCAGCACAGCAGCCGTCCCTCGTCGCCGGCAGCGCGCAGGGCGAGGGCCTCGTCCAGGGTGGCGACGCCGAGCCAGTCGGCACCGGCCTCGCGGGCCGCGCGGGCGACGGGCACCATGCCATGGCCGTAGCCGTCCGCCTTGACGACGGTCATCATGGCCACGTCCGGGCCCACGATCTCGCGGAGGCGGCGGACGTTGTGCCGGATCGCCGCCAGGTCGACCACGATCTCCGCACGCGCAGGACCGGTCGACGTCATGGGAGCAATCCTGTCACCCCTCACAGGAGGGATCGCAGCACACTCCCCACAGCGTGGGCGACGTCTCCTGCCACGAGCGGCCCGCCGGCGGACACCTCGGTCGCAGCAGCGCCGTGCACCCACGATCCGACGGAGGCGGCGTCCCAGGGCGACAGTCCTGCCGCCAGCAGGGAGCCGATCACCCCGGCAAGCACGTCTCCGGCACCGGCGGTGGCCAACCAGGGCACACCGGTCGTGGTGACCCGGACGCGGCCGTCCGGTCTGGCTGTCAGGGTGCGGCGCCCCTTGAGCAGGACGACGGCCTCGAAGCGTTCGGCTGCGGCACGAGCGTGCTCGAGCGGGCGGGCCTCGACGTCGTCGCGCGCACTGCCCAGCATCGCGGCCAGCTCCCCGGCGTGCGGAGTCAGCACGCACGGTACGCCGACAGGCCCGACCACGTGACCGAGCGCATCGGCGTCGATGACGACCGGGACCTCGTCGCTCAACGCACTTTCCAGCTCAGCCGCGGCGTCCTCTCCCCCGCCGGGGCCCACGACCCACGCCTGGACGCGGCCCGGACCCACCACCTCGGGGTGGACGAGGCGGACCTGGTCGGCAACGGCGTGGGGGCCGGCGTAGCGCACCATCCCGACCAGCCCGCACGACGCGCCCGCCACGCACAGGAGGGCTGCCCCCGGGTAGGTGGGACTGCCGGCACGGATGCCCACGACACCGCGGTTGTACTTGTGGGCTGCCCCGCCAGGTCGGGGAAGGAGTCGCGCCACGTCCGCCGGCTGGAGCGCCTCGACCGCTGCCTCGGGCAGGGCGAGCCCCAGGTCGACGAGGTGGACGGCCCCGCACGCAGCGGCGGCCGGATCCACCAGATGGGCCACCTTGTGGGTCCCGAAGGTGATCGTGACGTCCGCGACGACGTGGGGACCGTCGAGCTCGCCGGTGTCCACGCCAACCCCGGACGGGACGTCGACCGACACGACCGGGATGCCGTCGAGGGACGCGACCGCCGCAGCCGCCGCGGCGGTGAGGCCGGGGCGGCCGCCGATGCCGACGATGCCGTCCACCACGACGTCGGGTGACGGCCCGACGAGTGACTCCAGGACGCTGCCACCGGCGGCGAGCAGGGCCGCGAGCCCGGCCTCGTGGTGTCGCGATGCCAGGAGGAGCACGTCCACCGCGACCCCGCGACGCCGCAGCAGCGCGCCGGCGTACAACGCATCTCCCCCGTTGTCACCGGCGCCCACGAGGAGCAGCACCCGGCGGCCGTAGCCCCCACCGAGGAAGTCGAGCACGGCATGGGCCAGTCCGGCGGCAGCGCGGTGCATGAGCGTGCCCTCGGGCACGGTGCGCACCAGGTCGTGCTCGCTGTCGCGCACCTGGGCGACCGTGTGGGCGAGACGCACGGGTCAGCGCATCGGGATCCGGAACACCTGACCCGGGAAGATCAGGTCGGGGTCCTCGATGTCGTTGATACGAACCACTTCCTCGACGGAGGTGCCGGCTCGGGCACTGATCTCCTGAAGGGTGTCGCCCACCTCGACCGTGTAAGTGTCGAACACCTCCGGCGTCGTCTCGACCGCAGCCGCCGCTGGCA
The DNA here is from genome assembly GCF_025964975.1 of Nocardioides sp. Lineage (GTDB taxonomy): Bacteria > Actinomycetota > Actinomycetes > Propionibacteriales > Nocardioidaceae > Nocardioides. Next base: position 6,638 of record NZ_JAOPXV010000095.1, on the reverse strand, counting down.
CGTCGTCCTTGGCCGTCCTCGAGGCTGCCGTCGTCTGCTTCGACGCCCGGGTGGAGACGGCATCCCTCAGAGCACCCCTGACGTTGTCCAGGAAACCCATTTCGCCACCTCACGTGTTGTCGTCGACGGACAACCCCACGCTAGCCCAGCCGCCGGGTCAGCACTCCAGCACGACCACCGCGGAGGCGATCCCGGCGTCGTGGGAGAGCGAGACGTGAACGTGCCGTGCGCCCAGATCATCGGCCCGGGCAGCCACGGTCCCCCTCAGCACGAAGCGCGGACGACCCGTCTCCTCCGAGACGATCTCGGCGTCGTGCCAGGCCAGTCCGCCGGGGGCGCCCAGCGCCTTGGCGATGGCTTCCTTGGCGGCGAAGCGCGCGGCCAGCGACGCCAACGGGCGCGTCGCCTCGGCTGCGGTGAAGAGTCGCTCGCGCAGCGCGGGCGTGCGCGCGAGTGACGCGCCGAACCTCTCGACGTCGACCACGTCGATGCCGACCCCGATGATCGGCACGACTATTCGACCGTGACGGACTTGGCCAGGTTGCGCGGCTGGTCCACGTCATGACCCATCCGAGTGGCGAGCTCGCAGGCGAAGAGCTGGAGCGGCACGACCGCGACGACCGGCTGGAGCAGGGTGGGCACCTTCGGGAGTCGGATCAGGTCATCGGCGTACGGCGTGATCGACTCATCGCCCTCCTCGGCCAGGACGATGGTGTGCGCTCCGCGCGCGCGGATCTCCTGGATGGCGCTGACCATCTTCTGGTGCAGCTCGTCGCGGCCCTTGGGGGGTACGACGCAGAAGACAGGCAGGCCCTCCTCGATCAGCGCGATGGGGCCGTGCTTGAGCTCGCCCGCCGCAAAGCCCTCGGCGTGGATGTAGGCGAGCTCCTTGAGCTTGAGCGCACCCTCCAGGGCGATCGGGAAGCCGGCGTGACGGCCGAGGAACAGGACCGAGCGCGTCTCGGCGTGCTGCGCGGCGATGGCGTAGATGTCGTCGGCCCGGTCGAGCACCGTCTGCACGTGCTGCGGCATCTTGGCGAGCTCGTCGAGGATGTGGGAGATCTCGTCGCCGAACTTCAGACCCCGCACCTGCGCGAGGTAGAGGCCGAGCAGGTAGCAGGCGACCAGCTGGGTCAGGAACCCCTTGGTCGAGGCGACGCCGATCTCGGGGCCGGCGTGGGTGTAGATCACCGCGTCGGACTCACGCGGGATGGTGGAGCCGTTGGTGTTGCAGATGGCCAGCACCCGCGAGCCCTGTGCCCGGGCGTGCCTGATCGCCATCAGGGTGTCGGCGGTCTCGCCGGACTGGCTCAACGCCACGACCAACGTGTCGCGGGTCAGGATCGGGTCGCGGTAGCGGAACTCGTGGGAGAGCTCGACCTCGCAGGGGATGCGGGTCCAGTGCTCGATCGCATACTTGGCGACCATGGCGGCGTAGTTGGAGGTACCGCAGGCGACGACGATGATCTTGTCGACGGTGCGGAGCTCGTCCTCCGAGATGCGCACTTCGTCGAGCTGCAGCCTGCCGTTGCCGTCGTGACGGCCGAGCATCGCGTCGGCGAGGGCGCGGGGCTGCTCGAAGATCTCCTTGCGCATGAACCAGTCGTAGCCGTCCTTCTCGGCGGCCGAGAGGTCCCAGTCGACGTGGTAGCGCTTGCCCTCCGCCGGGCTCCCGTCGAACCCGGTGACCTCGACGGCGTCGCGGGTGATCGTGACGACCTCGTCCTGTCCCAGCTCGAGCGCCTCCCGGGTGTGCTGGATGAAGGCAGCGACATCGGAGCCGATGAAGTTCTCCCCCTCTCCGAGCCCGACGACCAGCGGGGAGTTGCGGCGCGCTGCGACGACCCGGGACGGGTCCTCGCCGTCGATCGCGACCAGGGTGAACGCCCCGTCGAGGCGCTGGCACACCCGCTGCATCGCGGTCGTCAGGTCGACCCCGGACTGCACCTCGAGCTCGAGCAGGTGCGCGGCCACCTCGGTGTCGGTCTCGGAGAGCATCTCGTGACCGGCGCTCTCGAGCTCGGCGCGCAAGGTCGCGAAGTTCTCCAGGATGCCGTTGTGGACCACCGCGACCCGGAGCTGCCGACCGAGGTGCGGGTGGGCGTTCTGGTCGTTGGGGGCTCCATGGGTGGCCCATCGGGTGTGGCCGATCCCGGTGGTCGCGGCGGGGAGGGGGGACTCGGAGATGGCCTTCTCGAGGTTGACCAGCTTGCCGGCCCGCTTGTCGGAGACGAGGACCCCGGTGCCGTCGGACATGTCCACCAGGGCGATCCCGGCCGAGTCGTAGCCGCGGTATTCCAGCCGGCGCAGGCCCTCGATCACGACGTCCTGCGCCTGCTTCTCACCGACATATCCCACGATTCCGCACATGGTGCGGAGTCTACGCATCGGCACCCCTGGGGGCCCGATCCGCGAGCGGTGCAAGAATCCTGCGCATGTCGGACGCAGCGGGGCTGTCCACCGCGAGTGAGTCATCCCCCTACGTGGAGCTCGAACGGGCCGCTTGGGCCGAGCTGGCGCAGGAGAGCGAGAGCCCGCTCACACCCGACGAGGTCCGCCAGCTACGCGGGCTCGGGGACGAGCTCGACCTCCACGAGGTGGAGCAGGTCTACCTCCCCCTCTCGCGGCTGTTGTCGATGTACGTCGCAGCAGCCGGGCGCCTCCATCGCAAGCAGGAGGAGTTCCTCCATCGCCAGCAGCCGCCGCGCACCCCGTTCGTCATCGGGCTGGCCGGCTCGGTGGCCGTCGGCAAGTCCACGACGGCACGTGTGCTCCAGCAGGTGCTGGCCCACTGGCCCGAGCACCCCAACGTCGCCCTCGTCACCACCGACGGCTTCCTCTACCCCAACGCCGAGCTCGAGCGACGCGGGATCCTGCACCGCAAGGGCTTCCCGGAGTCCTACGACCGCAAGGCGCTGCTGCGCTTCGTCGTCGACATCAAGTCCGGTCGCGACGAGGTCGAGGCTCCGACCTACTCCCACCTCGTCTACGACGTGGTCCCCGACGAGCGGGTCGTCATCAAGCGCCCCGACATCGTCATCATCGAGGGCCTCAACGTGCTGCAGCCCGCCCGGATCCGTGACGACGGCCGCACCGGCCTGGCCGTGAGCGACTTCTTCGACTTCACCGTCTACGTCGATGCGGCGCTGTCGGACATCAAGCGGTGGTACATCGAGCGGTTCCTGCGCCTTCGCGAGACGGCGTTCGCCGACCCGGCGTCGTACTTCTACAAGTACGCCGCCCTCACCCCCGACCAGGCGGTCGACGTCGCGACGCACATCTGGGACTCGATCAACGGGCCCAACCTCGTCGAGAACGTCGCCCCCACCCGCGGTCGCGCGACCCTGGTGCTCCGCAAGGACGCGGACCACTCGGTGCGCTACGTGCGGCTGCGCAAGCTCTGACTCAGAGCTTCTTCTGCAGCTCGAGCAGGGTCTCGATACTGCGGTAGCCCAGAGCCTCGTTGACGGCGTTCATGTGGTCGTTGACCTCCGCGTTGCAGGTGTCGACGGCCCGTAGGTCGGGGTAGGTCGCCAGGGCGTTGTCGCGGGTGGCGATCTTGAGCGCCATACCGAGGCGGTGTCCACGGTGGGCGGGGTCGACGAGGGTGATGGCGATCTGGCCGTGCGTCGGGTCCGCCTCGTTGATGCGGACGTCGGAGCTGCCGGCCACCGAGCCGTCCGGCGCGATCGCCAGCGCGGTCAGGATGTGCCGGCCGATGCTCATGCAACGAGCCTCGGCGCCGCGACGAGCAGCCGAGTTTTGAGGCGTCAGGGACGACAGGGTCCGACTGCTCAGGACGAGACCCCGGCCGTCCCGGGCCGGCCGCTCCTGGTCCTGCGCACACACACGAAGACGGGGAGAAGCAACACCAACCCGAGCACGAGGCTCGCGGCGGCGAAGGCCTGCTCGGCCTGCACACCGCGGACGGTCAGGCCCGACACCAGCAACAGGCCGACACCGCAGACCGCGGCCAGGACAGCGATCACCCACGCGGCCGCTCGAGCCCTCGGAGCGGCGACCAGTGCGACCAGGGCCGCCACCGTCGCCAGGAGCAACGGCAGGCCGCCCCAGATGATCGTGGCGATGAACGAGGTGGCTGCCAGGCCGATGGAGCCGGTGCCGAGATCGAGCCCGCTCGACTCGATGGCGAATGCCGCCGCGTTCCAGGCGATCACGACCAGGACCAGGACCAGGAACGAGCCGAGGGCCACTGTGCGCCAGGACATGCCAGCCGAAGTCTCATCAGTCATGGGAGCAGGATGTCAGTCCATCGCTCGCGTGGTTCACGCTTCGGCAAACCTCAGAGAGCGAGCTGGGCCTTGACGACATCGGCGAGACGGTGCGCCACGTCGTGGGCAAGGTCGTGGGTGGGAGCCTCGACCATCACCCGGACCAGCGCCTCCGTGCCGGAGGGCCGGAGCAGGATCCGACCGGAGTCTCCCAGGGCGGCTTCCTCCTCGGCCACGGCTGCGGCCAGGACGGCGTCCTCGTCGGTGCGGGACTTGTCCACGTCCGCCACGTTGACGAGCACCTGCGGCAGGCGGGTCATCACCCCGGCCAGCTGCTTCAGCGACGTGCCGGTCGCGGCCATCCGTTGCAACACCTTCAGCGCGGTCAGGATGCCGTCGCCCGTGGTGGCGTGATCGGAGAGGATGACGTGTCCGGACTGCTCGCCACCGAGGTTGTAGCCCGAGATCCGCATCGCCTCGAGGACGTAACGATCGCCCACCTTGGTCTGGCGGACCCCCACGCCCGCGCCCTTCATGGCGTGGACGAAGCCGAGGTTGCTCATCACGGTGGCGACGACCGTGTCCTTGACCAGGGTGCCCTCGTCGCGCATGGCGAGCGCCAGGACGGCCAGGATCTGGTCGCCGTCGACGACGTGGCCCTCGTGGCACACCGCCAGGCACCGGTCGGCGTCGCCGTCCAGGGCGAACCCGGCATCGGCTCCGTGCTCCAGGACGGCCGCCTGGAGGGACTCCAGGTGGGTCGAGCCGCAGTTGTCGTTGATGTTCAGGCCGTCGGGGTCGGCATGGATGGCAATGACCTCGGCGCCGGCGTCGCGCAGGGCCTGGGGGCCGACCTCCGAAGCGGCCCCGTTGGCACAGTCCAGCACCACCTTCAGCCCCCGCAGCGGCTCGGGTGTCGCGGCGACGAGGTGGCTCGCATAGTCGGTCACCGCATCGGCGTACGGCGAGACGCGGCCCACGGCGCCGCCGGTCGGCCGCTGCCACTCCTCGCGCATGCGCTTCTCGATCGCGACCTCGATCGCGTCATCGAGCTTGAGACCGCCGCGGGCGAGGAACTTGATGCCGTTGTCGGGCATCGGATTGTGCGAGGCCGACAGCATCACGCCGAGGTCGGCGCCGAGCTTGCCGGTGAGGTAGGCGACACCCGGTGTCGGCAGCACTCCCAGGAGGAGCACGTCGACGCCGGCCGAGGCGAGACCGGCCACCACCGCCGCCTCGAGGAACTGCCCCGAGATGCGGGTGTCACGTCCCACCACGGCTACCGGTCGGTGCCCGGCGAACTCACCGCGGTCGGCGAGCACGTGAGCTGCGGCAACGGAAAGGTCCAGGGCCAGCTCCGCCGTCAGTGCGGCGTTTGCCAGACCCCGGACCCCGTCCGTGCCAAAGAGGCGAGTCATGCAGTCAGATCAGCGCTTGCTGAACTGCGAAGCCTTGCGAGCCTTCTTGAGACCGGCCTTCTTGCGCTCGACGGCGCGGGCGTCACGCGTGAGCAGCCCGAGCTTCTTGAGCTCGGCGCGGTTGGCGTCGATGTCGATGGCGTTGAGCGAGCGAGCCACGCCGAGACGCAGGGCGCCGGCCTGACCGGCGATGCCGCCACCGTGGATGCGGCACAGCACGTCGAAGCGGCCCTCGAGCTGCAGCGCGACGAACGGCTCGTTGACGATCTGCTGGTGCAGCTTGTTGGGGAAGTAGTCCTCCAGCGTGCGGCCGTTGACCGTCCACTGGCCGGTGCCCGGGACGAGCCGGACGCGAGCCACGGCTTCCTTGCGGCGGCCGGTCGCGGCACCGGGGGCGATCGTCGCGGGACGCAGCGGGGCGTCGGCGGACGGGGCGCTCTCGGAGCTGTAGGCGACGCCGTCGGCGTCGGTCTCGAAGGTCTCTTCGACCTCTGACGTGGTCTCGATGTTCTCAGTCACTGTTCGGTCCTATGCGCTTACTGGGAGACCTGGGAGATCTCGAACGGGATGGCCTGCTGTGCCACGTGGGGGTGCTCCGGGCCGGCGTAGACCTTGAGCTTCTTCAGCACCTGACGACCGAGCTTGTTCTTGGGGAGCATGCCCCAGACAGCACCCTCGATGGCCTTGCGGGCGTCCTTCTCGAGAAGCTCACCGAAAGGCGTCGAGGAGAGACCGCCCGGGTAACCCGAGTGGCGGTAGGCAAGCTTGGTGACCTTCTTGTTGCCGGACAGGGCAACCTTGCTGGCGTTGATGATGATCACGAAGTCGCCCATGTCCATGTGCGGAGCAAAGGTCGGCTTGTGCTTGCCGCGGAGAAGGTTGGCGGTCTGGACGGCGAGGCGTCCCAGGACCACGTCGGTGGCGTCGATGACGAGCCACTCTCGCTGGATGTCAGCGGGCTTGGGGCTGTACGTGCGCACGGCTGTAT
>NZ_JAOPXV010000034.1 GCF_025964975.1 Nocardioides sp. | reverse complement strand
CCCGGTCGGGCCAACCTCGTCGCCCGCTGGGGCGGCGGCGACGGCCGCGCCCCGTTGCTGCTGCACGGCCACCTCGACGTCGTACCGGCCGAGGCGTCGGACTGGAAGGTCGACCCCTTCAGCGGCGAGGTCGAGGACGGCCAGGTCTGGGGCCGCGGCGCGGTCGACATGAAGGACTTCGACGCGATGCTCCTGAGCGTCGTCCGGGCACGTGCTCGTGCTGACCGTGCCCCGCAGCGGGAGATCGTCATCTGCCTGACCGCGGACGAGGAGGCCGGCGGCCACAAGGGCGCGGAGTTCCTGATGGAGCACCACCGCGACGAGCTGGACGGCTGCACGGAGGCGGTGAGCGAGGTCGGCGGCTTCAGTGCCACCGTCCGCGGTCGTCGGATCTACCTGATCGAGGCGGCGGAGAAGGGCATGGCGTGGATGAAGCTGACCGCGCGCGGTCGAGCCGGCCACGGATCGATGATCAACGACGACAACGCGGTCACCAGGCTGGCTCAGGCGGTGGCCAGGATCGGTGCGCACCAGTGGCCGGTGCGGCTCACGCCCACGATGGAGGTGCTTTTGGCTGCGGTCGCGGAGATCGCGGGCACGGAGGCGACACCGGAGAACGCGGAGTCGTTGATCGACGAGTTCGGCAGCGCCGCCCGGATGCTCGGCGCGGTGATCCGCAACACCGCCAACCCCACTCAGCTGGACGCTGGCTACAAGGTCAACGTCATCCCGACAGAGGCCACGGCCCACATCGACGGGCGCTTCCTGCCGGGCTACGAGGACGAGTTCTTCGACACCCTACGGGCGCTCGCCGGCGACGGGATCGAGTTCGACCACATCTCCCACCAGCAGCCCTGGGAGATGCCGTACGACGGCGACCTGGTGGCGGCGATGACGCGGTCGTTGCTCGCCGAGGACCCAGAGGCCGTCGTGGCGCCGTACCTCATGAGCGGTGGCACCGACGCCAAGCACTTCAACAAGCTTGGGGTGCGCTCCTACGGGTTCGCGCCCCTGCGGCTGCCGGCCGACCTCGACTTCACCGCGTTGTTCCACGGGGTCGACGAACGCGTGCCGGTCGATGGGTTGGAGTTCGGCGCGCGGGTCTTCGACCGGTTCCTCGAGGGCGTCTGACCCTGCAGCCGCGTGACTTCACTCAGTCGTGGAGCGTGACCAGGTCGCCGACCCGGATCGCCCCTGGGCGGATGACGTCCGCGTAGACCCCGAGTGCCAGGTCGCGCTCCTCACCGAGGCGCTTGAGCAGTCGGTCTGCGGGAACGAACCCGTCCTGCGCGATGTCGACCATCCGGCAGCGTGCTGCGCGCGAGACGACGCCGAGGGCGACGGGTCCACGTGAGAGCGCCTTCTCGACCCACGACTCCTCGATGAAGGGCTCCGTCGTGGCGACGACGGCGTTGACCCGATCGCCGACCAGTCCCCGCCGGTCGACCTCGACAGCGTCCAGGCGCTCGCCACCCATCGACTTCACGGGGTAGCGCCGGAGGGCAACGAGGTGCACGACCCTCAGCCGGCGAAGAGGGTCAACCGCTGGCGGATGATCTTGCGCCGCAGCACGATGCGGCGGACTCCGTCGTTCTGGATCCGCACGCGGTCGAGCTCCCACCCGCCGTGCTCGGCCCGCTCCACGAGCATCCGCGTCACGACGTTGCGCGAGTAGTCGCGCGGCAGCGTGAGCGTGTCGAACTCCCACTCCACCCCGGGTCGTGGCGGGCGGCGGTGCTCGCGCGGCACGGTCAGTCCCCGCTCACGTCGTCGAGGGCGTCGATGATCTCGGCAGGCAGCGTGCGGTCCTCGACCGCCAGTGCGCCGTCGAGCTGGGCTGCGGTGCGTGCGCCGACGATCGGGGCGGTGACGCCCGGCCGGTCACGCACCCACACCAGCGCCACCTCGAGCGGGGTCCAGCCGAGGCCCTCGGCTGCCCGGACGACGCTCTCCACGATGCCGCGGCCGCGCTCGTCGAGGTAGTTGTTCACGAAGCCGGCGAAGTGCGGCGAAGCGGCCCGCGAGTCGGACGGAGTGCCGCTGCGGTACTTGCCGGTCAGCACGCCCCGGCCCAGAGGTGACCACGGGAGCACACCGAGGCCGAGCGCAGCGGCTGCTGGAAGCACCTCGTGCTCGACCCCGCGGGCCAACAGGGAGTACTCGACCTGGGTCGAGGCCAGCGTCGCGCGGCCGGGCACCGCTCGCTGCCACGTCGCCGCTTGGGCGGTCTGCCAGCCGGCGTAGTTGGAGATGCCGACGTACGACGCACGCCCGGACGACACCGCGAGGTCCAGGGCCGTCAGCGTCTCCTCCACGGGGGCCTCGTCGGTCCAGACGTGCACCTGCCAGAGGTCGACGTGGTCGACGCCCAACCGCTTGAGCGAGGCGTCGAGGGCGGTCAGCAGGTGGCCCCGTGAGGTGTCCAGCACGCGTTCGCCGGAGCGCCGCGAGATGCCGGCCTTGGTCGCCAGCACGATGTCGTCTCGTGCGACGACGTCGCCGATCAGGGTGCCGATGAGCTCCTCGCTGGCGCCGTCTCCGTAGCCGGCTGCGGTGTCGAGGAGGGTGCCGCCCTTCTCCGAGAAGGCGATGAGCTGGTCGCGTGCCTCGTGCTCGTCGGTGTCACGACCCCAGGTCATGGTCCCGAGACCGAGGCGCGAGACCTTCAGGCCGGTCGAGCCGAGCGTGCGCTGCTGCATGCGCCGAGATTAGCCACGCCACCCGAGCGCGCCCACTCGGCTCGCCGTGATCGCCCGCGTAGGCTCCTGCGACGTGTTCGATCTCCTCAAGGCCGTGGTGCTGGGCACCATCCAGGGCCTGACCGAGTTCCTGCCGATCTCCAGCAGCGCCCACCTGCGCATCTTCCCCGAGCTCTTCGGCTGGGGCGACCCGGGCGCGGCCTTCACGGCCGTCATCCAGATCGGCACCGAGCTCGCCGTCCTCATCTACTTCCGCCACGACATCTGGCGCATCGGCAAGGCGTGGGTGCTGTCCCTGGTCAAGCCCGAGTGGCGAGGGCACCTCGACGCGCGGATGGGGTGGTTCATCATCATCGGCTCGCTGCCGATCGTGGTCCTGGGCGTGCTGCTCAAGGACGTGATCGAGAGCGACTTCCGCAACCTCTGGATCATCGGCTCCACGCTGATCGTGATGGGTGTCGTGCTGGGGATCGCAGACCGCTTCTCCCGCAACGACAAGACGATCCGGAGCATCAACCTGCGCGACGCCGTGCTGATGGGTATGGCGCAGGCGCTGGCCCTCGTCCCGGGTGTGTCCCGCAGCGGCGCCACCATCTCGATGGGCCGGGCCCTCGGCTATGAGCGGGAGGCGGCGACCCGCTACGCGTTCCTCCTCGCCATCCCGGCCGTGGTCGGCGCCGGGATCTTCGAGCTGAAGGAGATCCCCGGCGGCGACAACGCCTACGGGTGGGGTCCGACCCTGGTCGCCACGGTCGTCAGCTTCGTCGTCGGATACGCCGCCATCGCCTGGTTGCTCCGCTACGTCTCCACCAGGTCCTACACGCCGTTCGTCCTCTACCGCGTCGCGCTCGGGACGGCGACGCTGATCATGGTGGCGACGGGCGTCCTCAACCCATGAGCGTGGGCCTGACTGACGTCAGTCAGGCGCGCGCAGGGTGCTCACCAGCAGGCCGAGCGCCACGACCTGGCTGACGGCGACCGCCACGACGAGAGCCGGCAGCGAGCGGTCGTAGAGCCAGCCCGCCCCGGCGCCCCCGACGACGGCCAGCGCGCCCTGGATGCCTGCGAACACGCCGTACGCCGTCGCGCGGCGGTGCGCCGGCACGAGGTCGGCGACCGCTGCCTTGATCGTGGAGTCCTGCACGCCGTGCGCGAAGCCCCACACGGCGACCCCGACCAGGACGAGCCCGACCGAGCCCCCGAGCGCGAGCGCGGGGACGCCCGCGACCAGCACCGGCACGAGGAGCAACACCCGTGCTCCCGTGCGGTCGTACACGGCCCCGACCACCAGGGCCGCCACCGCCTCGACCGCCATCGCACCGGCATAGACCAGCGGCACTGCCGCCACCGGCACCAGCCCGTCGACGGCCAGGTGGTAGCCGATGATGCCGAAGGTCACCAGTGCGCCTGTGGTCAACGAGCAGGCGAGCGCGTAGCGGAAGAAGGCCGGTGGCAGGCCGGCGCCCATCGCGTCCGCCAGCCAGGCTCGCGGGGGCTCCGCGGTCGCCGACCGCGGTGAGTCGTCGTACACCGAGGGATCCGGGACCCGCCGGCACAGGACCGCCAGCAGGACCATGGCCAGGGCACCCGGGATCGCCAGCACGGCCATGCCGGCCCAGATGGAGGTCCCGGCGACGACCGCGGCGACCAGCAACGGCCCGGAGAACGCGCCGACCTGGTCCAGCGCCTTGTGCACGCCGAACCCGCGCCCTCGTCCCACAGCACCGGCGGCGTGCGCGAGCAGGGCCGACTTCGAGGGCGACCGCACGGCCTTGCCGAGACGCTCGAGCAGGATCATCGCGGTGGCGAAGGCGAGCCCGGCTGCGCCGAGACGGGGAGCGAACCACAGCAGGGGCACGCAGAGCGCCGTCAGTGCGTAGCCGGTGATGGTCAGGGTCCAGTAGCGACCGGTCCGGTCGGCCACCGGCCCGAAGACCAGGCGCAGCACCAGCGCCATCGCCTCGCCCGCCCCGGTCACCAACCCGACGACGAGACCGGACGCGCCGAGCGCAGCCAGGATTGGGCCGTACATCGACCGCGCGCCCTCGTAGACCATGTCAGCGGCCAGGCTGACGAAGCCGAACCACCACACGACCTGCCATGCGCTGAGCCGCCGCCCGGTGCGCGCCAGGGGAGCGCTCACAACCACCCGGACTTCTTGAAGAGGGCGAGGAGCGTCAGGGCGGTGCCGATCATCAGGGCCCAGGCGAAGGCGTAGCCGTACTGCCAGTGGAGCTCGGGGATGTGGTCGAAGTTCATGCCGTAGATGCCGGCGATCATGGTCGGCACGACGACGATGGCGGCGCCGGCGGAGATCTTGCGCATGTCGTCGTTCTGCTGCACGGAGATGCGGGCGAGGTGTGCGTCGAAGGCCGTCGACAGCAGGGTGTCGAGGTTGTCGACGACCTCCGAGACGCGGTGCAGGTGGTCGGAGACGTCGCGGAAGTAGGTCGCCGTCTGCTCGTCGATGCCCTCGAGCTGGCCCGCGGCGAAGCGGCGCATGGGCTCGCGGAGCGGCATCACTGCGCGGCGTACCTCTGCGATCTCGCGCTTGAGCGCATAGATCCGGACGGAGTCGTCGCTGCGAGCAGGGGAGAAGACGGACTCCTCGACCTCGTCGACATCGATCTCCAAGGCCGCGCCGACGCGTTCGTACTCGTCGACGACCCGGTCGCAGATGGCATACATGACCGCGAGTGGTCCGTGCTGCAGCACCTTGGCGCGGCGCTCGAGATCGCGCCGTGAGGTCGCCAGGTCGATGCCCTCCCCGTGGCGCACGGTCACCACGAAGTCCGGACCGACGAAGAGGTTGATCTCACCGGTCTCGACGGCGTCCTCCTCGTCGATGTACCAGAGCGTCTTGAGCACGAGGAAGAGCGTCTCGCCGTAGTTCTCCACCTTGGGCCGCTGGTGGGAGTCACCCGCGTCCTCGACGGCCAACGGATGCAGGTCGAACGTGCTCGCGATCTGCGCGAGCTCCTCGGGGGTGGGGTCGTGGACCCCGATCCACTGGAAGTCGCCGGCCTCGCACGGCACTCGAGCGCCGCCCAGAGTGGCGTGGTCCCCGTCCACGGGGACGCGGACGCCCTTGCGGTACAGCGCGTTGTCGACGATCACGGCCTCAGGCTAGTGCCACTAGGGTCGCGTGCATGGCAACGGTGATCCTCGTCCGGCACGGCCGAACCACCGCCAACGCCACCGGTGTGCTGGCGGGACGGCTGGCGGGAGTGCGGCTCGACGAGCGCGGGGCCGAGCAGGCGACGGCGACCGGCCTTCGGCTGGCGCCGGTGCGGCTCGCAGAGGTGGTCTCCAGCCCACTGGAGCGGTGCAAGCAGACTGCCCGGGCGATCAGCAAGCACCAGCCGCACGGACCGTCGATCGCGACCGATCGTGGGCTGAGCGAGTGCGACTACGGCGACTGGCAGGGCCGCGCCCTCAGGGACCTCGCCAAGGAGCCCCTGTGGAAGGTCGTGCAGTCCCAGCCCTCGGCCGCGGTGTTCCCCGGCGGCGAGTCGATGCGGACGATGCAGGACCGGGCCGTGGAGGCCGTACGCCGCCATGACCGGCTCGTCCAGCAGCAGCACGGCGGCGACGCGGTCTGGCTGGCGGTGAGCCACGGCGACGTGATCAAGGCGATCCTCGCCGACGCCCTGGGCACGCACCTCGACCTCTTCCAGCGGATCCAGGTTGACCCCGCGTCGGTCTCGATCGTCCGATTCACCGAGGCACGGCCCTACGTGCTGGGGGTCAACACCACCGGAGGCGACCTGTCCTGGCTCACGCCCGCCCCGTCGGCGCGCCAGCGTCGCCGGAAGGTGGCCCAGGACGCGGTGGTCGGCGGGGGAGCCGGACCCGGGGCGGCTGGGACGCCGTCCTAGGGTGAGTCACATGCCTCTGGTTCACGCCTTCGACCCGCCCGAGCGATTCGTCGTGGGCACGGTCGGCCCGCCGGGCGCCCGCACGTTCTTCCTCCAGGCGCGATCCGGCGCCCGGATCACGAGCATCGCGCTGGAGAAGCAGCAGGTCGAGGTGCTCTCCGAACGCGTGGACGAGCTGTTGGACGAGGTCATGCGAGCCGAGGAGACCACCACCCTGATCCCGGCGGTGGCTCCCTTCGACCAGATCGACAACGACCCGCTCGAGCAGCCGATCGAGGAGGAGTTCCGTGCCGGGACCATGACGTTGTCGTGGGAGGTGGCGTCCGAGCGTCTCGTGATCGAGGTCTTCCCGTTCACCGAGGCCGCCGTGGTGTCCCCGGACCAGCTCGACGAGGACCTGGCCGAGCCGGAGCCCGACGAGATCTTCATGGTCCGGCTGACCGCGGGCTGGGCTCGTGCCTTCGTGGCGCGGGCCCGCAACGTGGTGAGCGCCGGCCGTCCCGACTGCCCGTTCTGCGGCAACCCCGTCGACCCCGACGGCCACCTCTGCGTGCGTGCCAACGGGTTCCGGCGTCGGGAGCCGCAGTAGCCGTGGACGATCCGCTCGTCGGCGAGCTCACGCTGCACGGGCGGGTGATGCCTGCCTCCAACGCGACGTTCGTGGGCGAGGTGGGAGACCTGCGGGTGGTCTACAAGCCGGTCGCCGGCGAGCGCCCCCTGTGGGACTTCCCCGACGGCACCCTCGCGGACCGCGAGGTGGCGGCGTACCTCGTCAGCGAGTCCCTGGGCTGGAACATCGTGCCGCGCACCATCCTGCGCGACGGGCCGCACGGCCTCGGCATGGTGCAGGTCTGGCAGGAGCCCGACCCGGGCCAGGCGGCTGTGGCGATCGTCCCCGCGGACAGCACGCCCGACGGGTTCCGTCACGTGTTCGACGGCGTGGACGCACAGGACCGCGAAGTATCGCTCGTCCACGAGGACACCACGGGCCTGCGGTTGATGGCCGTCTTCGACGTCCTCGTCAACAACGCCGACCGCAAGGGCGGGCACGTGCTCGCGATGGGCGACGGGCACCGCTACGGCGTCGACCACGGCCTGACCTTCCATGTCGAGCACAAGCTGCGCACCGTGCTGTGGGGGTGGCTGGGGGAGCGGCTCACCAAGCAGGAGCAGGAGGGCGTACGCCGCCTGCTGGCCGACACCGAGCTGCGCGAGCGACTCGCGGAGCACGTCACCCGCGCCGAGGTGGCAGCGTTCGTCCGGCGCTGTCAGGCCCTGCTCGACTCCGACGAGCTGCCGTCGCCGCGTGATGAGTGGCCGGTCATTCCCTGGCCTCCCTTCTGAGCCGGATAGGCTGCCCGACATGCGTGCGTGGTCATCTCCTGACGTCCCCCAACTGACCGCCAGCGGTCCAGCCGTTCGGATCCACGACACCACGACGGGCGGCCCGGTCCTGACCCGGCCCGAGGGCCCGGCCCGTCTCTACGTCTGCGGGATCACTCCCTACGACGCGACGCACATGGGCCACGCAGCGACGTACCTCGCCTTCGACCTGCTCAACCGCGCGTGGCGCAGCGCGGGTCACGAGGTCTCCTACGTCCAGAACGTCACAGACGTCGACGACCCCCTGCTCGAGCGCGCCGACAAGGTCAACATCGACTGGGTCGAGCTGGCGGAGCGGGAGACCGAGCTCTTCCGGCAGGACATGCAGGCGCTGCGGGTCCTGGCGCCCGACCACTACATCGGAGCGGTGGAGTCGATCCCGCTCGTCATCGACCTCATCACGCGGCTGCTGGAGCGCGGCGCGGTCTATCAAGTCGAGACCGACCTCTACTACTCGGTGACGGCCGACCCCGACTTCGGTGGCGTCTCCGGTTGGACCCGCGACGAGATGCTGCGCGTCTTCGGCGAGCGTGGGGGAGACCCCGACCGCGAGGGCAAGCGTGACCCGCTCGACTGCATCGTGTGGCGCGGTGAGCGCGAGGGCGAGCCCTCGTGGGACAGCCCCTTCGGACCGGGGCGCCCCGGGTGGCACATCGAGTGCGCGGCGATCGCCACCGAGCACCTCGGTGCCGGGTTCGACGTGCAGGGTGGTGGCAGCGACCTGATCTTCCCGCACCACGAGATGTGCGCCGGCGAGGCCCAGGTCGCCGACCCCGGGCAGAGGTTCGCGCGCGCCTACGCCCACGCCGGCATGGTGGCCTACGACGGGGAGAAGATGTCGAAGTCGAAGGGCAACCTCGTCTTCGTCTCCGCGCTGCGCCACAGCGACGTCGACCCGATGGCGATCCGGCTCGTGCTGCTCCGCCACCACTACCGCAGCGACTGGGAGTGGACCGACGACCAGCTCTGGAACGCGGTCGACACCGTCGACCTGTGGCGCAAGGCGCTGTCGCTGGGCGCGGGTGCCCCGGCAGCCCCGGTCGTCAGCGCCGTACTCACGGCCCTTGCCGACGACCTGGACGCGCCCACCGCACTGGTCGCCGTCCAGGAGTGGGTGGCGTCCACGCTCGGCGACACCGAGCACGGGCTGGCGGACGCCAGCGACCCGGACGCCGCCGCGGCGGTGCGTCAGGTCCTGGACGCGGCGCTCGGCCTGGCGCTGTAGGTCTGGGCGCCGCTCCTTGCCTTGCACGGGCGGTGCGTGAGCCACATTCTCGGGTCCTTCGGTTCTAGGTAGTGATGCAACACCTCTGATGTGAGGAGTTGTGATGGTCAAACCACCGTTGCCTTATGAGGTGGAGCGCCGATTTTGGGCCGAGA